>NZ_BMGB01000002.1:0-321026 GCF_014639655.1 Conyzicola nivalis | reverse complement strand
CGCCGGGCGTCCTCACCATGACGATCTCGGTGCGGGAATCGGGTATCGCGATGACGGTGTCGATGAAGTCGCCCTCCACGAACTGCCGCCCCTCGATCACGAGACCGAGCCCGACGAAGAAGTCGACCGCCCGGTCGAGGTTCTCTACGGTGACGCCGACGTGGTCGAAACGCATGATCGGCATGGGCTACCGCTCCCGGCGACGCGTGAATATCAGATGCACGGCCCCGGAGGGCGACGGGGTCGCCTCGATGTCGAAACGCGTCTCGAGGCCTTCGAGACCGTCCCAGAGGCGCTCGCCCCGGCCCAGGACGATCGGCACGACGACGAGGTGCATGTGGTCGACGAGGTCGGCCGCGAGGAACTGCCGAACCGTGCTGACTCCGCCGCCGATGCGCACGTCGAGGTCGCCGGCGAGCGCGCGTGCCTGCTCGAGCGCGGACGCAGGGTCGGCGTCGACGAAGTGGAAGGTGGTTCCGCCTTCCATCTCGAGAACCGGCCGGGGATGGTGGGTCAGAACGACGACCGGGGTATGGAAGACCGGGTCGTCACCCCACCACCCCTTCCACTCCTCGTCCTCCCAGGGGCCGCGCTGCGGGCCGAACTTGTTGCGCCCCATGACCTCGGCGCCGATCCGGTGGCCCCACCCGCTGGCGAACGCCTCGTCGACGCCCAGCGATCCAGCCGACTCCCCGTGGATGCCCATCTCCCGGAAGGTGCGTGTTTCGAACGCCCATTCCATCAGCCGCATGCCGGCGTGCCCGAACGGCGCGTCGAGCTGCTGGCCTTCACCCGTGCCGAAGCCGTCGAGGGAGATCGAGAAGTTGTGCACGCGCACGAGGGACATGTCGGCTCCTGAGGTCGTTGGCGATCACCCTATTGCGAGCGCGGTGAGTTCGTCGAGGGAACCGGTGAAGACGTTCATGTCGATGAACGCCTCTTCGCCGTCGTAGCCGCGCAGGCGGTCGCGGTGGGAATACTGCCAAAACGTCCAGCCGCGGTCGTCGGACAGCCGGGGCGGCACCGCGACGGACCGGATCCAGATCGGGTTGTCTGGATAAGCATCTCGGATGTAACGGTCGTAGGCCTCCGGCGTCGCGTAGATGATCGGCGGCGAGCCGTAATGATCCTCGAGCCCGGCGAGAAGCGGGTCGAGGATGCCGCGCACCCGGCCTCGTGTGGGCGGATGCTCGAAATAGTCACCATAGAATTCCACGTCCACCGTCACGGGGAGCGAGCCCGGGGCATCCGGAACCGTGTCGATGACGTTCTGCGCCTGGGTTGCGCCGGCGCTGTCGAAACTCATGAAGTGGTAGCCGCCCACGAGCAAATCGGTCTCGCCCGCCCCCGACCAGTTCTCGTCGAACCGGGAGTCGCGCGCACCGGAACCCTCGGTGGCTTTGATGATGGCGAAGTCGATATCTTCGGAGGCGAGCACAGGCCAGTCGATCGTGCCCTGGTACGACGAGACGTCGACGCCACGCGTGGGGTGGCCGCTCGCGAAGAGGCGGTTCGGCCAGAGGACGCCCGATGCGATCAGAGCCGCGCAGGTGGCCAGGACGAGGACGGTCGCGAGCGCGGCAGCGACAAACGCGCGTCGGTCCGCCCGGGGGCGTGGTTTCGGCGATTCGGATGTCACGGCTAACGGTCTCACACAGTGAGCACCTACTCCGGTTCGGGTGAATCGACGCCCAAGTCAGTCGACCCGCTTGTAGCGTGCTCGGCATCGGAGCAAGATGCGTTCAAATCCACCGCTAAAGAGGGTCTCCGATTGAACTCTCGCCGCCCGAAGAGGAGAGCTGAAATGGTCGACCTGTCTGCAAGCGCCATAGAGCAAATGGCACCTCTCGTGCGTTACCTCGACCTGTTGAAGGTTGTGCAACGCGTCACCGACTTGGTTATCACCCCGGAACCGAACGCAGTGCGGATCGATTTCAATACGAATCTCCCCACGAGCCCTATCGTCGAGATCTTCCGGTTCTCGCAGTTCGGCGACGGGACCCTCAACTTCGATAAGAAGAACTTCCTCAACTTCGGGTGGGATTTTCTCCTCGGCCAGCCCATGAGCGAGCATCACGCACGTATCGCAAAACTCCCCCAGGCCACCGAATGCATGTACCGGCTCACCGTTGCCGGCGGCGATACCCCTTCGCCGTTGATCGTGACGGGTCGCTTCCGCACGGGTGTACGTCACGCGACGATGACCGTCCGCGACATCCGGATGTGGAACGACGGGGACGGCGGGCTCGGCGCCTCAGGCGAGTTCGACTTTCTCTACGCTCTCTACACGGCGGACGACGACCGGGGTCCGCAGCGGACAATGCATCGAAGTATCAGCGCGGGAGAACTTGTGGACCTTCCGTTCGGCAAGAATCCCGCCATCGCCCTCCCCCATGCGGGCGACTACCTCAGCACCTACGTGGCGGGCAGGGAGCAAGACTCAGACATTTGGGATCCGTTCTTTGCAGAACTCGAGGCACCGATCTACCTGCCTGCTGAACCTGACCCGTACGAGAACGGTGATGAAGCCTTCGCTGACGCGATGCAGACCCACACGCTCCCGACGGCGAACGGCGAATACCGGCTACCGGTTCACATGGATTCCGGGGCCCATTCGGTCCACTACGAAACGACCGGCTGGCTGACGGTGAACGTCACGAACCCGCCCGCACTACGGCCCGTCCTCCTCGGTGCCGAAAGGAAGAAGGCCGCGCTTCTTCCCGGTCGCGTCAGCGCCGCGCTCGCAACGGCCGGCGGAGGCAAAACGGCGTTCGCCCTGTCGGCTGTCGGCACGCTGTACACCCGGCCGGCCCGACCCCGTCGACGCGATCGCGGGTGGGACGAATTCGTCGGCATCAGCGCAGATGCCGCCGCGGTCATCCCGGTTCCCGACGACCGCTTCATCGTACTGACGCTCTCCGGAGGGGTTCTCGCGGAGACCATCTATCAGGCACCAGATCTCACTACCGACGGCACACAGAACATCCTGGCGGCTGGGCTCGGTAGCGACTTGAGAGTGGCGGTGACCGCTTCGGGAATGGCCGTTATTGCGACTCCCGACGCGGAGGGAGACGCGAGGCTCATCTGTTTCGACACCACGGACACCCAGTCCCGGGAGACCACCCTTGACCTCGGTGGACGCTTCACGGGACCGCTCGCCGTCGCGGTCGTCGACGACGGCTCGGCGTGGGTCGTGGGCGTGACCACAGACGGGCGGGCCGAGGGGGTGCGCGTTCCGCTGCGAGACACGACCGGCTATGAGCCCGCGTGGATTCCACTTGGCGACGAACAGGTCAATCTGGTCTTTCTCTCCGAACCGGATGAGGGCGAGCCGTCGGAACTTCTCGCACTCACGCCCGACCGTCGTGTGCTGCGTCTACCCCTCGGAGAAACAGGGCTCGGCTCGCGCTGGACCCACCTCGGGAGCTTGGAAGACTTCCCGCTCACCCTCCAGCCCGCTGACGAGCCGGAAATGGCACCAACTACGGTTGACCGAGCAGCGTCGTGACCGTGGCCGACGCGGCGTCCCAGCGCCGCAGCGTCGTCGCCGACGTACCCGTGGGCGGCAGGCCGACGTCGTCGAGCATGCGCAGCGCCTGCGGCAATGCATCCAGGCGCAGCCGGCGGGCCAGGGTGATGTGCGGCGCCCACTCGCCGGGGCGGGTGTGCGGCGCATTGTCGCCCTCACCTCCGGCGAGTGCGTGAAGCGCGGCGTGCAGGGTGAGCAGTTCCTCGGTCGGCACCACGGATCGCGCCAGCACCCGCCGGTCCCCCGACCCGAAGAGGACTAGGCCGCCGAGCGTCACCGGCACGGGCAGGGTGACGACGGCGCCCAGGTCGACGGGTGAGACCGGCGGAATCGAGGGGCGCACGACAAGCGTTATGTGCGGTCGGTTGCTCGGAGCCTCGTGGGCGCCGAGACTCGACAGGCCCGCCTCTTTCAACGCCTGCCACTCGGCCCGGATGTGGGACTCGAGCCCGGGGTCGAGCAGCAGCTCGAGACTGACGACCGCCGGGCGGGGCGGCGCCGGATCGTTCATCAGCTGTCTGCACTCACGCGGATCAGGATCTTGCCGGTCACGCCGTTCTCGACGGCCTCGTGCGCGGCGGCCGTCTCTTCGAGGGGGAACCAGGTGAGCGGCAATCCGGCCGCTTCGCCGACGGGCAGGGCGCCGTCGCGCAGGGCATCGGCGATGTCCGCCGCGGCGGCGTGCAGAGCCGCCGGCCCCACCGTGTAGAGCAGCAGGCCCTGCCAGCGCACGTTCTTCGCGAAGCTCGCGACGATCGGTGCCGTGAACTCCTCGCCGTTGTTGTTCGCGTAGTAGGCGATGCTGCCGTGGTTGGCGATGACGTCGACGTCGAGCGCCGCGTTCTGCCCCGGGGAGACCTCGACGATGTGGTCGACGCCGTCGGGTGCGATCTCGCGGATGCGATCGGTGAAAGCGTCGTCCGGGTAGCGCACGACGTGGTAAGCGCCCGCAGCCCGGGCGAGTTCGGCCTTCGCATCGCTGCTGACCGTCGCGATGACGGTCGCTCCCGCCCACACCCCGAGCTGGATCGCGGCGTGCCCGACGGCTCCGGCGCCGCCCTGCACGAGCACCGTGCGCCCGGCGAGCGCCTCGGGCGCCAGCCGTGAGGGCCCGTGTTCGTGAACGGTGAGGGCGCGGTGCGCGGTCATGGCCGGCACACCCAGACTGGCGCCCACGTCGAAACCGACGCCGTCGGGCAGAGGCACGACCCGGTCGGCGGGAACGACGGTGAATTCCTGAGCGGTGCCGGTCGGTCGCTGGTGCGCCGCGAGATACACCCACACGCGGTCGCCCACCTCGACACCGGTGACGCCCTCGCCGACCTCGTCGACGACTCCGGCGCCATCCTGATTCGGCACGACCTCGTCGAAGGCGATCGACGCGCCAGCGCGGGCCTTCCAGTCGGTGGGGTTCACGCCCGAGACTTCGATGCGCACCCGGACTTCGCCGGGACCAGGCGCCGCGACCTCGCGGTCGACGAGGGAGAGAACGGAGGCCGCACCGGTGCGGGCGTAGACGATGGCTTTCATGGCTAGTAAAAGCGGCGGGCCGGGCGCGCTATTCCCTATGCTCTGAGGCGACGGCCTCAGAACTCTCCCGTCTTCCCACCTCGATAGGAATCCGGCCATGCCCCTGATCCAGACCGAACACGCCGAGATCGAATACCTCGACGACGGACCGTCGGACGGCCGACCCGTCGTATTGTTGCACGGCTTCCCCGACGTCGCGGCGACGTGGGATGACGTGGTCGCGTTTCTGCCGGAGGGGTGCCGAATCATCCGCCCCACCCTGCGCGGGGTGGGGCGAAGCCGTGTCACCGACCCGGCCGCCAGATCGGCGCAGGTGGCCGCACTCGCGACGGACGTTCTGCACCTGACCGCCGCCCTCGACCTCGAGCCGTTCGTTCTCGTCGGACACGATTGGGGCGCGCGCGCCGCCCACGCCGTCGCGGTGCTCGAGCCCGGCCGGGTCACCGGTCTGGTCACCCTGTCGACCGCGTACGGACCGGGAGCGGGACTGACGGAGGACGAAAAGCTGGATGACGCGGCGGTGGCCTGGTACCGCTACTGGCTGTGCACCTCGGTCGGCGCGGATGCGTTCCGACGCGATCCCGCCGCGCTGGTGCGGTGGGCGTGGGCTAAATGGTCGCCGGGCCTCGCGGTGTCGTCAGCGCAGCTGGACGCGGTGCTCGGCTCGATCGAGAACGACCAGTTCGCCGACGACGTCGTGCACTACTACCGCCACGGCATCGGCGAGGCGCCCGGGTCGCCCGTCTACGAAGCCTCCCAGCGCGTTCTCGATGGTTGGCCGGTCATCGACGTGCCCGCCACGTTCCTGATCGGCACCGACGACGGGTGCGAGACCCTCGCTCCGGCCCGCACGAACGCTGGTCTCTTCGCCCAGGGTCGTGAACTCGTCGAGCTGGCCGGCGCGGGCCACTTCCTGACCCGTGAGCGACCGCGCGAGGTGGCGGACTCCGTCCTGAGCCACCTCGACTGATCGGGCCGGCTCTGTCGGCGCCCGCCCGTACGCTGATCGAGCATGGCCGGATGCTTCGTACGACGAGGAGCACCCGATTTCCGCCTGGCACCCGATCATGAATATCCGCGAAGGACCCGTCGGCACGTGGTCGATGATCGGTCCGCTCGACGAGCGGTACGCCACGATCGACTTCGTCAGGCGCGGCACAGAGCTGGGCTACCGCGTCACGAATGCCGACGGCGCGGTGATCGGGTACTACCGCACGCTCATGTCGGCGGCGAAGGCGGCGCACTCCTGGTTCACGTCGACGCGCGGACCGACAGGCATGCCCTACGTGGGCTGGATCGGCGTCGAGCAGCGCTGAGGGGAGAAGACGACCGACTCAGACCGTGTCGTTTCGACTCTGCGCCTCCGCTTGCGCGCGGCCATGGCCTGCGCGGGCGCGTCCGTGTTGCCGTCGAGCGACCTGATGTGCTGCACCAGTCGCTCGATCTTCCAGCCGTCGCCGCGGTCGGCACTGTGGACTATCGCCATGCAGGCGTAACGCGCTATCGGGGCGATTTCGCCGTCGCGGCCAGCGAGCCGAGCAGGTGCAGCTTGTCGGCGCTCGGGGTTGCCGGCGGTGCCTGATAGACCACGAGCTGTTGACCGGGCGCACTCCTCACGTCGAAGGCGGTGTAGTCGAGCAGCAGCTCACCGACTTCGGAATGGCGGAACGCCTTGGCCTCTCCGGTCTTGCCTCGCACGTCGTGCCTCTCCCAGAGCAGCCGGAACTCCGCGCTGGACGCGAGCATCTCCGCAACGAGCGCGAGTACCGCCTCGTGGCTGCTCGCGTGTCCCAGCGCGAGACGCAGATTCGCCACGCAGGTTTCCGACGCCCGAGGCCAGTCGATGAAGAAGTCGCGTCCGGCCGGGTCGAGGAAAGTCATGCGCACGATGTTGTCGACCGCGCGGAAGTCGGAGTAGAGGGCCGCCGCGAGGTCGTTGTGAGCGAGCACGTCGAGCTGTCTGTTGATGATCAGGGCCGGCGTGTGCGACCACGAGGCGAGCAGCGTCGTCAGCGAGGTGTCGACAGAGTCGTGCGCCGGCTGCAGCGGCGACGGCGCCAGATCGGCGAGGCGGAAGATGTGGTCGCGCAGATCCGCGTCGAGATTCAACGCATTGGCGATCGCGTTCAGCACCGACGGCGAGGGATTCCGCTCCCGCCCTTGCTCGAGTCGCGTGTAGTAGTCGACGCTGACCCCCGCGAGCATGGCCACTTCTTCGCGGCGCAGGCCCGACACCCTGCGGCCCGGTTGGGCGATCAGCCCCACGTCATCGGGCGCGACCTGGCCGCGTCGCGCCGTGAGAAAGGTGCCGAGGTCGGTGTGACTCATGCCTCGACCGTACTTGCTCGACACGTCGTGAGGCAGGCCGTGGCGCACCCCGGCACGGCTCGACCTGTTCCGGATACCGGCGCCGGCACAGTCTTGAAGCCGACCCACCCGCCAATCGAAAGCAGGCGAATCATGCCCACCCGTCACATCCTCTCTCTCACCGACATCGTCGCGGCCCGTTCGGCCCGCAGGCCGATCCTGCTGAGCGGCGGCGCCGTCGTCACCATGGACCCGGGCGTACCCGACCTCGACGCCGGCGACGTACTCATCCTCGGAACCCGCATTGTCGCCGTCGGCCCCGATCTGCGAACGCACCCGGAGCATGCCGCAATCGCCGCCTCGGCGCTCGTCGTCGACACGCGCGGCGCGATCGTCAGCCCCGGTTTCGTGGACAGCCACCGTCATGCGTGGGAGACGCAGCTGCGCCGCAGCATCCCCGACGTCAACGATCTCGGCGAGTACGTGATGTCGACGCTCGCGGGCATCGCACCGAGCTACACACCGCACGACATGTACGTCGGCACGCGTCTCGCTGCGCTCACCGCCCTCGACTCCGGCATCACCACGATGCTCGACTTCTCGCACAACTCTCGCACTTCCGCGCACTCCGACGCGGCCATCAATGCTCTGGTCGACACCGGCATCCGCGGCGTGCACGCGTCTATGGGCCCGCACTTCGGCGACTGGGACCACCAATGGCCGGCCGACCTGGAACGCATGGTCGACGCATTCCATGGCTCCAACGACGGGTTGGTCACCCTGCGGCTCGCCGCCCTCTCGACCGACGAGATCGCGGGACCGGCCATCGCCTACGGCCCCGAACTGGCGGCCATCGCACGCGACCTCGGCATGTGGACGAGCATCGACGCGGTCTTCGGCCCCTCGTCGTCGGCCGCGATCCTGCGCTGGGCGGAGCAGGGGGTTCTGGATGACACTCTGACACTAATCCACGCGACCGGTCTCGCCCGCGACGCGTGGGCGGCGATGGGCGATGCCGGCGTGACGGTCTCGCTCGCCCCGACGTCCGACGCCCAGATCGGGCTGGAGACGGCGATCCCCGCCGTCGACGAGGCCCTGGCCGTCGGCATCCGCCCCGGTCTGAGCATCGACGTCGAGGTCGCCCTTGCCAGCGATATGTTCACGCAGATGCGCGCCCTGCACGCGATCCAGCGGATGCGCGCCGCAAACCACGTATACGGCACCGCCGAGACTTCGAGCCGCATCGGTACCCGGGATGTGCTCGACTTCGCCACGCTACAGGGCGCGAAAGCCAACGCTCTGGGCGACGTCACCGGCTCGCTCACGCCCGGCAAGGCGGCAGACATCCTCATCGTCAGTGCCGACGACATCAACAACATGCCACTCAACGACGCCATCGGCACCCTCGTTCTGGGCGCGGACGCGCGCAACATCGAGGCAGTGCTCGTGGCCGGCAACCCACGCAAATGGGCGGGAACGCTGGTCGGCGAAGACATCGACGCCCTGCGCGACGAGGTCGTGCGCTCGCGCGATGACATCACCCGTCGGGTGGTCGCACTGTGACCGCCACGCCTGTCGCCACTCACCCGTTCGTCGGACTCTGGGTGACCGCCGACGGCCGCATCCGGCAGCGGCTGCTGCCCGGAGGCCGGTACACCGAGGCCAGGGGAAATCGGGAAGGGGCCTACACCGGCGACTACCGGGTCGAGGGATCGATGATCTACTACCGCGACGACACCGGGTTTTCGGCCGACGGCGAATTCCGAGACGACGTGCTCTACCACGCGGGGATGGTGATGTTCCGGCGGAATGGCTGAACCGCGCGAGGCCGTGCAACCCTGACCCACCTGTGTGGGCGCGTCAAGGCTCCGGCGAGAATCGACAAGTCGTCAACGTCTGCCTACCGTGGGGTGATGAAACTCGTGACCTACTCAGACAAGTCCGTGCTCCTCGGCGACGAAGCGGCAGACTACCTGGTCAGATTCGCGGCGTTCATCGCCGACAAGGGTCGGGCGGAAGCCATATCGCTGAACGTGATCGCCTCAGACGGCGAGTTGATCGTGACGAGCTTCGTCCTCGGCGCCGGCATCAGCCTCATGGCCGAGTCGACGCTGTCGCCCCTGCCCGAACCCGAAAACGGCGAAGGCGTCGAGTACATGAACGAGAAGATGGAAATGCTCACCGCACCGTCACGCGCTGTCTCGGCTTCGGAACCGTGGCCCGCCGATGACGGACTGGGCGACGTCCTCTAACGACACGCTCTAGGCCGCGTCGGTCGGCGCCGCTCTCGGATCGAGCGCGGCGGCCATACGGTCGATGCGGGCCAGCCCGTCGTCGAATCTTTTCACCGACGCCCAGAGCGCCGGGTTGTCGTCTTGCACCTGCGCGAGCGTCTTCCCCGTCGAGGTCAGAGTGCCGAGGTCGAAGCTGACGTTCGTGCGCGCGCCGGCGATGGCGGCCCGCAACGCCCCGCACGCGACGACGACATCGGCGACCAGGGATCGGTTGCCGTGCTCGCCGAGCCACGCCAGATCGCCGATCGCTTCGACCGCGCGGCTGCCCAGAGCGGCCGACGTCTCGGCCGCCGCGATCGAAGCGTGTCGGATCGCCTCGTCGCGCTCCTCCCCCTTCGTCAGACGGAAGGCGGCGCCGAACGCCTTGGACGCCGTCGAGTCTTCGTCGGCGAGATCGAGGGCGTCTTCCCGCAGCGCGTGCGAGCGGTCGAGGATCGCCTCGAGCGTGCCTTCATCGCCCGGGGCCGGCTCGCTGTAGCCGGCGACCATGGAGGTGAGCGACGCCGCGATGGCCAGCATCACCCCGGCACCTGCGCCGCCGCCCGGCGACCCCGTCGATTCGCTCAGCGCGCGCATCCATTCGTCGACTGCGGCATCTCGGGTCGTCACGTCCATGCGGCCATTCTCGTCGATGCCCTGAAACGATCGAGTCGCCGACGCGCGCCTCGTTCACTGTCACTCCTTTGGTTGCTCATCGGGATCGCATAGGAACGCCCAGGATGATCGCGGCATGACGAAAAACACGGACACGAACAAGCGCCCGCGACGCACCAGCTTCCTTCTCGGAACGAGCATGCTCGTCGTCGGGGGCCTCCTGTTGGCCGGGTGCGCGAGCGGCACGACCGACGCCTCGGGGACCGCGGCCTCGAGCACCGGTGCCACGGTCGCGTCGGCGTCGCAGGAGGTGACGACTTCGACGGTCGGAACGACGGCGGAGACGATCTCGAACACCACGGCCGCCGTCGACGCGTTCCTGGCCACCCTCACGGAAGATCAGGTCGAGACGGTCACCTACGACTACGACGACGAGACGAAGACAACCTCCTGGTCGAACTTCCCCGTCACCTTCGTCGATCGCGCGGGCCTGAACGTGGCCGAGCTCACGGAAGAGCAGCAGGTAGCCGCCCTCCAGGTCATGGAGGCGTTGCTGAGCGACGAAGGCTACGAGACCGTCGCGAACATCATCGGCGGCGACCAGTACCTGCTCGAGAACAGCAGCAGCACCGAAGGCTCGCTCGGTCAGTACTACATCGCGTTCTTCGGCGACGCCTCCGACACGAGCGCCTACGAGGTGCAGTTCGGCGGCCACCACCTCGGCATCAACGCCACCCTCGACGGCTCTGCCGAGGCGATCACTTTCGCGCCCACCCACCTGGGCGTCCAGCCCGCCGTCTATACCGCCGCCGACGGCACCGAGGTGCAGCCCTTCGACGGCATCTACACCGATGCGTTCGCGTTCTACGACGCCCTCACTGCGGAGCAGCAGGCAACGCTGACCTCGGGAGAGGTAACGAGCTGCGCGCCCGGGGACACCTGCGAGTTCACCACCGGCTCGGGACTGCTGGGCTCCGACCTCACTGATGAGCAGCGGGAACTGCTGCTCGATCTGATCGCTAACTGGTCCGGCATGGCCGATGAGGAGAGCGCCGCGACCACGCGGGCGGAGATCGAGGCCACCCTCGACGAGACGGTCATCGCCTGGTCCGGCGAGACGACTTACGACATGAGCTCCGGCGACGGCATCAACTTCTCCATCTCCGGCCCGAACGTCTATGTCTCCTTCCAGGCGCAGAACGGATCCGCGGGAGCGGATGTCGACGGCGTGAGCACCTCCGGGTGGGGCCACGTGCACACCGTCTACCGCGACCCGAGCAACGACTACGCCAACAGCGCCGAGCAGCAGGCCGCCAGCGGCGGCATGGGCGGAGGCACCCCGCCCGACGGAGGCACCCCGCCCACCGATGGCTGACCCGAACCGGAGCCGACCGTGTGCGGGCGCCTCAGCTCTTGACGACGTTCTCGAGCGGCCGCCCCTCGGCGAGCGCCTCGATCTGTCGGCGGAATAGAGCGAGCGTGCGCGACTGGGTAGCGGTCGTGTGCCCACCCACGTGCGGCGTGATGATCGTGTTCGGCGTTGCCCAGAGCGGGTGACGCTCGGGCAGCGGCTCGGGTTCGGTCACGTCGAGCGCGGCGAAGACGCGACGGGCGGTGAGGGCGGCCACGAGGGCGTCCGTGTCGACGACGGCTCCGCGGGCGACGTTGACGATGCGGGCGCCGCGCGGCAGCAGGTCGATGAACTCCGCGTCGACCAGACGCCGCGTCTCCTCGGTCAGCGGCACCGACAGGATCACCGCTTCCGCGCGCGGCAGCAACCCGCGCAGGTCGGACATCGGGTGCACCGTGCGCGAGCCGTCGACGCGGCCGGTGCGGGCGACGGCGGTGATCGTGACGCCGAAGGGCTCCAAGCGCGCCGCGATGGCCTTGCCGATCGAGCCGTAGCCGACCAGCAGCACCGAACGGTCGGCGAGCGACGGCTGGAACACCGTGTTCCACTGTCGGGTCTTCATGTTCTTGATCGCGACGTCGATGCCGCGGAAGGATGCAAGCAGCAGGCCGACGGCGAGCTCCGCCGTCTCGTCGTCGTGGATGCCGCGTCCGTTGCTCACGACGGCGCCCTCGGGTATAAACGGCAGCGCGTGGTCGTAGCCCGCGCTCGTGAGCTGCACGAATTTGAGGTTCGGCAGGCCCTGGAGCACCGGGTCGCCCACCTGGAAGTCGAACCGGTTCGGCACCAGAACCGCGTCGATCTGCTCGGCCCGGTCGGGCGCGGATGCCAGCGACCACGGCACCAGTTCGACGCCCTCGGGTACGGCACCGAACATCGCGCACATTTCGGACGTGGGGAGAGAAGCAGTCAGCACAGTTAGAGGCTAACCCGCGAACGGGGTCTCCACATTCGCAGGCGGCGGCGAACCGAAAGGGGTAGAACGGAGGGCATGACGATGACAACGCAGACCGAGATCGAGCGCAAGTACGACGTCGACGAGAAAGCGGTGTTGCCAGACCTGTCGGAGATCGCCGCGGTGGAACCGGCCGGAGAAGCCGAGCTCGAGGCGGAGTACTTCGACACCGAGAACGGCGATCTGGCCGCCCACCGTATCGTGCTGCGCCGTCGACGCGGTGGTGGCGACGAGGGCTGGCACATCAAGCTCCCGGCGGCCGAGGGTCGCACCGAGCTGCACTGGCCGCTCACCGACGACGACGCTCCCCCGCGGGAGGTCGTCGACCAGGTGCGCTCGCGCGTGCGCGGCCGCGACCTCGTGGTGATCGCCCGGCTGCGCACGCATCGCTCCCTCACGCACCTCGTCACCGACGAGGGCGCGCCGTTGCTCGAGGTCGCCGACGACCGGGTGTCGGCCACCGACGCGACGAGCGGCACACTGCGGCTATGGCGCGAGTGGGAGGTAGAGCTGCTCGACGGCGCCCCCGGTTCGGCGAGCGAACGCAGCACACTGCTGGACGCGGTCGAGGAGCGACTCGTGTCCGCGGGCGCCACCCCCTCGGCCAGCCGGTCGAAGCTCGCGACCGCTCTGGGTCGCACAGACCTCGACGGTGGTTCAGGGGCCTCGGATGCCGCGGCGCCCGATCTCGACGCGTCGAGCCCGGCGGCTGCGGTACTCCTCGTCGCGGTGGGCGCCCTCGTCGACGACCTCGCCCGCATCGATCCGCTGGTGCGGGGGGACGAGCACGACGCCGTGCACCAGTTGCGTACCCGCATCCGTCGTCTGCGCAGCCTGTTTGCCAGCTACCGTTCCGTCTTCGACCGCGAGGTCACCGACCCGCTGCGCGACCGGCTGCGGGAGGTCGGCACCTCGCTCGGCGAGGCGCGCGACGCCGAGGTCATGCGCGACCGGGCGCGATCGCTACTGGAGGATCACGAGCCGCAGTCGAGAGATGTGAAGCGCCTGCCGGGCGCCCTCGCCGAGGAGTACGCGACCGCGCACGCCCGGGCGGTCACCGAGCTGGATGGCGAGCGCTGGCTGAGCCTGCTCGACGACCTCGACGCGTTCGTCGCGCGGCCGGCCCTCACCGCGGACGCCATGGAGACGGTCTCCGACGCCGTGCCGCCCGCCCTCCACGCCGACCTGCACCGCGTGCTCACGAGGGCGAAGGCCGCCCGCCGGGCCGACTCCGAAGACGAGCGGGTGCTGTTGTTGCACGACGTGCGCAAGGCGGCGAAGCGGCTGCGTTACGCGGCGGAGGCCGTGAGCCAGGGCGACGCGGCGGTGTTCGGCAAAAAGACGCGCAAGTTCGCGGCGGCGGCCGAGGCCGTGCACGACCTCCTCGGCGAACACCGCGACAGCATGCTTATGCAGCAGCACCTGCGCGAGACGGCCGGCTCCGAGCCCAGCGCGTTCGACTACGGGGTACTGCACGAGGTAGAGCGTCACGGGGCGGCCCTGTGCCTCGCCGACTATCCCGCCGCTCTCGCCGAACTGCGGTCGTTTAAGTAGCCGCCGCGGAGCCACGGCGGTAATATCGCGGGATGAGCGCCGAACCGGCGGTAACCGCCGTGGGCCAGAGGCTCGCGGCTCCGTTCATCGACCTCCTGCCCGTGACGGGCGTGGCGATCTCCGTGCTCGACCAGCAGGTCAAGTCGTCGGTGATACACGCCAGCGACGCGACATCCGCCCGTCTCGAAGAAATCCACTTCGACCTCGGCGACGGACCCATGTTCGATTGCGTCGCGTCGGCGACGCCGGTGTTGATTCCGGATGTCACGGACGCCGGCCAATGGTCCATGTTCACCTCGCACGCCTCCGAGCTCGATGCCGCCGCCGTGTTCGTCTTCCCCCTCACCCTCGGCGCCGCCAGCGTGGGCGCCGTCCTCTGCTACCGCACCGAAGCGGGCGACCTCGACGCGGACGCCGTCGACATGGGGTCCGCGCTCGGGCGGGCCATAGCGGGGCCCGCTCTGCGTCAGGCGATCCTGCTCGCCGACGACGAGCAACCCGACGGGGAGTCCCCGATCGAAACGCGTCGGGAGGTGCATCAGGCCACGGGAATGGCGCTGATGCAATTGGATACGACCGCGACCGATGCGTTAGCACGCATGCGCGCGTACGCTTTTTCCAGAGGAGTCAGCCTTCGTGACGTCGCCCGCGACGTCGTTTCACGTCGACTCGATTTTTCGCAATCGAAAGATCACACGACGGAGGCCTGATGTACGCGAAGACCCGAGAAGAGAAGATCAACGAGGCGTTCGTTGCTATGAGCGACGCGCTCATGAACGACTACGACATCGTGGACCTGTTATCGACGCTGCTGAACGACTGCACGGACATCCTGGGGATCGAGGCCGGCGGCATACTCCTCGTCGATCCGGCGGGTGATCTCGAGCTGGTCGCGTCGACGAGCGAGGAGGCGGCGGTCGTCGAGACGATGATCATCGCCGCGGGGGCGGGGCCGTGCATCGACTGCTTCGACACCGCCGCCCCGGTCGCGGTCGCCGACATCGACACGGTCGCCGAGAAGTGGCCGAAGTTTCACCGCACGGCTCTGGACCAGGGTTTCCGTTCGACCTACGCCGTGCCCATGCGGCTGAAATCGGAGGTGGTCGGCGTTATGAATCTGCTCAGCGCCGACCTCGGACCACTCTCGGAGAAGGACGGCAAGATCGCCCAGGCGCTCGCGGACATCGCCGTTCTCGGGATCCTGCACGAGCGCAACTTCCGCAACCCGTTCGTGATCAAGGAGCAACTGCACCTCGCGCTGGACACGCGCATTCTGATCGAGCAGGCGAAGGGCGTGCTCGCCCAGGGCGAGGGGCTCTCGATGGCGGCGGCGTTCAATACGTTGCGCGCGTACGCGCGTCGGAACGGCATGACCCTTCGGTCCGTGGCCGACGGCGCGGTGCGGCGCACGATAGACACCGCCGACCTCGTCCGCGACTAGACGTCGGCGCCTTTGCGGTTGCGACGGACGAGTCGCATCACCGCGAAGAGCACGGCGCCGGTCGCGATGATGATTCCGCCGCGCAGCCACACCTCGCCGCTCTGCTGGGTGAGCAGCACGATGCACGACAGGGCACCGAGCACGGGTAGCGCCGTCCAGGCGCGGAAGTGCTTCTCTTCGCCCTTGTCGCGCCGCAGCACGAGCACCGCGACGTTGGTGCTGAGGAACACGAACAGCAGAAGCAGCACGACGGTCTCGGCGAGCGTCTCGATGCTGCCGGTGACGGTGAGCAGCATGGCGAGCACCGTGGTCACGACGATGGCGACCCACGGCGTTCCGCGCTGCGGCAACACCTTCGAGAACGCGGAGGGGATGAGACCCTGCTTGCCCATGCCGTAGGCGAGGCGGCTCGACATGATCATCGTGAGCAGCGCGCCGTTCGCGACGGCCACCAGCGCGATTGCGCTGAACAGCCACGACGGGATTCCGGTGTTGGTGGCCTCGATGACGCTGAGCAGCGGGCCGGTCGACTCGGTCAGTTCGTCGGCGGGGAGCGCCACGGAGGCCGCCGTGCCGACGAGCACGTAGAGCACGCCGGCGGTGAGCAGGGCGCCGAACAGTGCCTTCGGGTACACGCGGCTCGGGTCTTTCACTTCCTCGATCACGTTGGCGCTCGTCTCGAAGCCGACGAACGAGTAGTAGGCCAGGAGCGCTGCGCCGAAGATCGCGACGACCGGCGCGGTTCCTGACTCGAACTGCACCGCGCGGCCCAGGTCGCCGTTTCCGCCCGAGAGCATCACGCTGACGGCGACGACGACGAGCACGAGGCCGGTCGTCTCGATCATCGTCATCACGAGGTTGGCGCGCACCGACTCCTTGATGCCGCGCGCGTTGAGGGCGGCGATCGCCGCGAGGAAGATGACGGCGCCGACGACGGGTGGCACGTCGATGAACGTCGCGAGGTAGTCGCCCGCGAAGGCGAGAGCGAGACCGGAGGCGCTCACGACGCCGGCCGCCAACATGCAGAATCCGACGAGGAACGACACGACGGGCGTCTTGTACGCGCGTTCGGCGAAGACCGCGGAGCCACCCGCGTGCGGGTACTTGGTGACGAGTTCGGCGTACGACGCCGCGGTGAGCAGCGCCAGCACGAGGGCCACGAGCATCGGCGCCCAGGTCACGCCGCCGACCTCGCCGGCGATCTGGCCGACCAGCGCGTAGACACCGGCGCCGAGTACGTCTCCGAGGATGAACAGGTAGAGCATCTTGCCGGTGATGTCTCGTTTGACCCCGGTCTCGACGGGACGGGTGGCGGCTTCGTGTGTCGTCATCCGGCAAAGGTAACCACTGCCGAGATCGCACGCGAATCTGCCGATTTTGCGGCGCCACGCGGACGACTCGATTACACTCTCCTGCCCGCGCGGGCCGATCGGCAGGTCTGTGCTGCAACAGCGCCTCGATGGCAAGCCCTGTGATTATCGAAATTCGCGCTGTCAACTCGATGGGTAGCCGCGCTCGTCCGGCGGCTCCACCACCGACGTAAGGAGCAGTGCCGATGAAGGCGATGGTGTATCGGGGGCCGTACAAGGTCCGCGTCGAAGAGAAAGACATCCCGAAGATCGAGCACCCCAACGACGCGATCGTGCGTGTCACCCGGGCCGCGATCTGCGGATCCGACCTGCACCTGTACCACGGCATGATGCCGGACACCCGGGTGGGCTCGACGTTCGGGCACGAGTTCATCGGGGTCGTTCACGAGGTCGGCCCGTCGGTGCAGAACCTGCGGGTGGGCGACCGCGTGATGGTGCCGTTCAACATCTACTGCGGCACCTGCTACTTCTGCCAGAAGGGCCTGTACTCCAACTGCCACAACGTGAACCCGAACGCCACGGCGGTCGGCGGCATCTACGGGTACTCCCACACGTCGGGCGGCTACGACGGAGGCCAGGCGGAGTACGTGCGCGTGCCGCTGGCAGACGTCGGGCCGTCGATCATTCCTGACTGGCTGCACGAGGAAGACGCCCTGATGATGACGGACGCGCTCGCCACCGGGTACTTCGGGGCCCAGCTCGGCGACATCGTCGAGGGAGACACCGTCGTCGTGTTCGGGGCCGGCCCGGTCGGGCTGTTCGCCGCCCGTTCCGCGTGGCTCATGGGCGCCGGGCGTGTGGTGGTCGTCGACCACCTCGACTACCGCCTGCAGAAGGCCCGCGAGTTCGCGTTCGCCGAGACGATCAACTTCACCGAGGTGAACGACGTGGTGGTCGAGCTGAAGAAGCAGACCGACTGGCTCGGCGCCGACGTCGTGATCGATGCGGTCGGCGCGGAAGCCGACGGCAACCTGCTGCAGCACATCACCGCGGCCAAGCTCAAGCTGCAGGGCGGTTCGCCCATCGCGCTGAACTGGGGCATCGACGCCGTGCGCAAGGGCGGCACGGTCTCGGTCATGGGCGCCTATGGCCCGCTGTTCAGCGCCGTGAAGTTCGGCGACGCCATGAACAAGGGGCTGACCATCCGCACCAACCAGGCCCCCGCCAAGCGTCAGTGGCCGCGTCTGCTCGAGCACATCCAGGCCGGCCGCCTCTCGCCCCGCGACATCATCACTCACCGCATCCCGCTCGAACACATCGCCGAGGGGTACCACCTCTTCTCGGCCAAGCTCGACGACTGCATCAAGACAGTCATCACCACCGACTAAGGAGAAGACGATGCCCTACATCGCCGACGAACACCGCCGCCCCTCGTCCGACGAGCTGCGCGCCCGCATCCCCGGCTGGGGTGCCGACCTCGACCCCGCCGACCGCCCCTCGGTCCCCCGCGAGCGTACCGACCTGCCCACCGGCGCCCACTGGGTCATCCCCGAGAACCAGCCGGAGCTGCAGCCTCGCGAGCGTTCGATCGAGCACGCCAAGCTGCCGCCGGTCTTCGGCACGTCGGCGCCCCTGCACGGCGTCTCGGGGGTCGTCCGCCGCTACGCCTACGAGCGCTTCAGCGAAGCGCGCGCCGCGCACTGGCTGCTGCTCATCGTGGGTGACCGCATCGACGTTGCCGGCAGCCGGGTGCGGTCGGTCTTCGAGGGCCAGCCCGACAACCCGATCACCGAGACCGGCATCCGCGCCGAATTCGGCAACCACCCGATCGGCTCTCGGTTCGGCCGCGGCCGCGCCGACACCAAGCACGCCTGGATCGACCCGCTCATCGTGATCGGCCCGACCGCGCTGGCGACGGTCGCGGTGGCGCTCATCGTGCGCGGCCTGCGCCGCTGACGGCCGGCGCCCGATGACGCGACCGGGGGTTACCGCTCCCGGTCGCGTCTGCGCCGGTCGCGCGACTCTTCGCCGTCGTCGCGGTTGCTGCTGGCGCTCTCACGGAGTTCGCGGCCGTCCGCGACGTCCTGTTCGTGCTTCTTCTCGATCTTGTCGCTCTTCTTGGTGTCGCGCGGCGGCAACTGGATCGTCTCCTCCGCCTCGATACCGGCCTGCAGCTGGCGGCCCCGCTCGAGTTCGGCGTCGAGTTCGGCCCCGAACAGCAGCGCGATGTTCGAGATCCAGATCCAGAGCAGGAAGACGATGATCCCGCCGATCGAACCGTAGGTCTGGTTGTAGCTCGAGAAGTTGGCGACGTAGAAGGCGAAGAGGGCGGATGCCACGACCCACACCACGAGGGCGACGAGCGCACCCAGGCTCATCCACTTGAACTTCGGCTGTTTCACGTTCGGGGTCGCGTAGTACAGCACGGCGATGATCAGCACGACGAGGAACACGAGTATCGGCCACTTCGCGATGTTCCAGATGACCAGACCGGTTTCACCGACACCGAGCGCCTGTCCCACCTGTTCGGCCACCGGGCCGGAAAGGGTGATGAGCAGCGCCGCGATTACCGCGACCACGATCGCGATCACGGTGACGAGCAACGTGACGGGGCGCAGCTTCCAGAACGGGCGGCCCTCCTGGATGGAGTAGATGCGGTTCATCGCCCGCGAGAAGGCGCCGACGTAGCCCGAGGCCGACCACAGTGCGCCGAGAATGCCGGCGACGAAGGCGAACCCGGCGGACGGCGACTTCGCGAGATTCTCGAGGGGCCCCTTGATCGCGTCGAGGGTGGTCGCGGGCACGAGGCCGCCGACCAGGTCGAGCAGGGTGTCGGTGGTCTTCGCGGGATCGCCGAAGAGCCCGATGAGCGAGACGAACGCGAGAAGGGCGGGGAAGATCGCGAGCACGCCGTAGTAGGTAAGGGCCGCGGCGAGGTCGGTGGCCTGATCGGCACCGAACTCGCGCATTGTTTTCTTCATCACGTAGATCCACGAGCGCTTGTCGATCTCGGTGATCTCGTCGGGCTTGCGCGGATCGTCGGGGTCGGGCGCCGTCCGCGCGCGCTTGCTTGCTTTTTCGCCAGTCTCTTTTGCCATGCACTCACGGTAGGTAGTTGATGAATTCCTTTCGAGGCCTTGCGCACCTCTCCCGATAATGTTGGTGGCGGTTCAGGCGAGCAGCGCGAGCCGTTGGCTCCTCCACAGGGCGTACAGCGACCACGGGTCATCCACACCCGCCCGCAACACCTCGATGTGCTCGGCGAGAGCATCGTGTGCGGCGAACCACTCCGACTTCGCCAGACGGTGGTCGGCAAACTGCACGTGTCTGCGCTGTTCGAGGGTTCGGTCGCCGCGTTCGAAGGCGAGCACTTCGTCGTAGCGGAGGCTCGCGAACCGCTGGCGCGGGTTGCCGGATGTACCGATCTTGATCTGATCACGGAAGCGCAGGTAGTAGACGACATCGACCCTGACCACCGCCACGTGTTCGGGGTCGGCGGAGTCGCCGACCTTCCACTCGCAGATCGCGCAGAGCCACCCCGACGGGTACTGGACCCCCAGCCGCGACCCGCAGGCCAGGCACGGCGACGGAAGCACATCGGTGACCCCGACTTCGCCGGCGACCCAGTCGTGGGCGGCCAGCAGGTGGTGCTGGCAGAGGTTGAGCGGGGTGCCCGCCGCTGTCGGCCGGGCGCACGGCAGCCCCGAGTCGAGCACGATTCCGCAGCTGTTCACCTTTTCCACGGTACGCCCCGGGTGCGACATCAGCTCCCCCCGAACGCGAAACGGCCGCCACCCCCGAGGGGATGGCGGCCGTCGTCGTTATGGCTGACTAGCTCGCGACCTGCTCGCGTCGCGGCAGCTTCCAACCGGGACGCACGTAGTGGCAGGTGTAGCCCTCGGGGTACTTCTGCAGGTAGTCCTGGTGCTCCTCCTCGGCGAGCCAGAAGTCGCCGACCGGCTCGACCTCGGTGACGACCGGGCCCGGCCAGATGCCCGAGGCGTCGACATCGGCGATGGTGTCGCGGGCGACCCGCTCCTGCTCGGCGTCGGCGTAGTAGATCGCCGAGCGGTAGCTGCGGCCGCGGTCGTTGCCCTGGCGGTCCTTCGTCGACGGGTCGTGGATCTGGAAGAAGAACTCGAGCAGCTCACGGAAGTTCGTGCGCTCGGGGTCGAAGGTGATCTCGATCGCCTCGGCGTGGTCACCGTGGCTGCGGTAGGTGGCGTTGGGGGTATTCGGGTCGCCGGTGTAGCCGACGCGAGTGGAGATGACGCCCTCGCGCTTGCGCACCAGCTCTTCGACGCCCCAGAAACAGCCGCCTGCCAGCGTTGCCTTCTCAAATGTTGCGCTCATCGTGTGGCCTCTCTGCTCGTAAACGAGTACGTGTAAATCGTAGGCGGTCGCGGCTGGCTGCCGTGTGCCTGGCCTACGACGGGTACAACGCAGAGGTACGGCTGGAAGTTCCCGGTCGGGTCGGCACCCACAGCCCGCTCACAGGCAGGTCGAGCCGAAGGCTAGGACGCCGCGTCGAGGGCGCGACGGTTTCGGATGACACGGAACGCGACGAGAGCGACCAGCATGGTCACGATCGCGATCGCCACCTGCACGAGCGACTCCCGCGGCGAGCCGAGCAGGGACACGAAAACCTGACCGGCGAACTCGGCCATCTCGGTCGGGTACCCGGCCAGCACGCGCGTGCCCGCCGCGGCCGCGATAGCCGTGAACGCGGCCGGGCCGAGCCACAGCAGCAGCAGGCTGCCCGCCGCCGCTAGTGCGCGGCCGACTGTGCCGAACCCCGACCACGCGAGCGCGACACCGACCCCGATGGCGGGAATCCACTGCGCGAATCCGCGGGCGAGCTCCTGGGGTTCGATGACCGACAGGCCGAACGGGAGCACAACGCCGTTCATCGACGCCCCGATCACGATCGCGACGATCGTCACGCCGACGGCGAGACCCGGGGCGGGGGCCCGTGCGATGAGCAACAACACCACGACGCCCAGCACGATTGCAGCTACCGTGCCGCCGACGAGCGCGGCGAGGTAGACGACCGAGGCGGTCCCGGGGAGCAGCCCGGCCGACACCGAGACCCACGTCTGCACCAGGGCGACCAAGTACACGATCACCGCGCCGGCCGCGATGGCAGGCACGCCGCGCGGCCGCTTTCGCGCGCGCAATACGCGTGCGACGGCCCCGGCGATCGCCGAGCCGGCAACGATCACCGACACGATGAGACCCAGGGCGTACTGGCTGAACGGCAGCAGCACGAGCGGCATGTCGTCGGGCAGGGTGCCGGTGGCCCACAGGTTCTGCAGCGGGAGTCGCGCGCCCGTCACCAGCCAGGCCAGCAGACCGAGAAACGCCGCACCCGCCCCGATGCCGAGGTCGATCGCCACACCCTTCGCGGAGCCGGTGGCGGGCAGGTCATGACGGTCTTTTGATTGCATGTGAGCAATCGTTACATGCCCGCCGCCGGCCACCCGCTATTCGATCACACGATCTTCTTCCAATGCGCCGGGCACGAGCCGCGTGGCGTCGACGGAGTCGGGCTCCTGCACATCCAGCTGCGGGAACTCCTCGTCGATGTCGGTCGAGGCACCCTCGAACTGCGA
The DNA here is from genome assembly GCF_014639655.1 of Conyzicola nivalis. Taxonomy (NCBI): domain Bacteria; kingdom Bacillati; phylum Actinomycetota; class Actinomycetes; order Micrococcales; family Microbacteriaceae; genus Conyzicola; species Conyzicola nivalis. The sequence continues at coordinate 298,489 of NZ_BMGB01000002.1, read as the reverse complement.
GTTGTAGAGCCGGAAGTAGGCGCCCTCGCGAGCGATGAGCTGCTCGTGGGTGCCCTGCTCGACAATGTCGCCCGCCTCCATCACGAGGATGAGGTCGGCGTCGCGGATGGTCGACAGTCGATGGGCGATCACGAACGAGGTACGGCCTCTACGCAGCGCCGCCATGCCGTGCTGCAACAGCAGCTCGGTGCGGGTGTCGACCGACGAGGTGGCCTCGTCGAGGATGAGCACCGAGGGTTGGGCGACGAACGCCCGGGCGATCGTGATCAGCTGCTTCTCGCCGGCGGAGACGTTCGACGCCTCCTCGTCGAGCACGGTGTCGAAGCCGTCGGGTAGCGAGTGTACGAACCTCTCGACGTAGGTGGCATGGGCCGCCGCCGCCACCTCGTCGTCGGTGGCATCCTGACGCCCGTAGCGGATGTTCTCCCGGATGGTGCCGGCGAACAGCCACGGGTCTTGCAAAACCATGCCGGTGCGCGAGCGCACGTCGCGGCGGCGCAGGTCGGCGATGTTCTGGCCGTCGAGCAGGATGCGACCGCCGTCGAGCTCGTAGAACCGCATGATCAGGTTGACCAGCGTGGTCTTGCCCGCGCCGGTCGGGCCGACGATCGCCACCGTCTGACCGGGCTTCACCGAGAACGACAGGTCGCGGATGAGCGGGTGCGCCGGGTTGTACGAGAACGCGACGTGGTCGAAGACGATCGTGCCGTCGCCCACCACCGGTTCGGGGGCGTCCGTGGCATCCGGATCTTGCTCGTCGGCGTCGAGCAGCTCGAAGACGCGCTCGGCCGAGGCGGTTCCGGACTGCACGACCGCCGCCATGCCGCCGAGCTCGGCGAGCGGCTGGGTGAACTGCTGCGAGTACTGGATGAACGCCTGCACGTCGCCGAGGCGCAGCTGGCCGCTCGCGACCATAAGCCCGCCGAGCACGGCGATGCCGACGAACGACAGGTTGCCGATGAACATCATGCCCGGCATGATCATGCCGGAGAGGAACTGGGCCTTGAAACTGGCCTGGTAGAGCTCCTCGTTCTCGGCGCGGAACTTCTCGTGCGAGTCCTGTTCGCGGCCGAAGACCTTGACCAGCGCGTGACCCGAGAACGACTCCTCGACCCGCGCGTTGAGCAGGCCCATCTTGCGCCACTGGATGCCGAACGCCTTCTGCGACTTCGGGCCGATGATGCCGAAGATCACGGCCATCAGCGGCAGGCTCACGAGCGCGACCAGGGCGAGCTGCCACGAGATGGAGAACATCATGATGAGCACGCCGACCACGGTGAGCAGCGCGGTGAGCGCGCCGGACAGCGACTGCTGCATGGTCTGGGTGATGTTGTCGATGTCGTTGGTGACGCGGCTCAGCAGGTCTCCGCGCTGCACCTTGTCGAAGTGCGAGAGCGGCATGCGGTTGATCTTGGCCTCGACCGACTGGCGCAGGCGCCACATCGTGCGCACCATGATGACGTTGATGACGTAGCCCTGCAGCCAGCCGAGCACCGACGCCACGATGTAGAGAGCGAGCACGAGCACGAGCACCTGCGTGAGGCGGGCGAAATCGACGCCCTCGCCCGGGGTGATCTGCATCGCGCCGACCATCGTGGCCAGGTCGCCCTGGCCGGCCGCGCGCAGCTGCTCGACGGCCTGCGCCTTGGTGATCCCCTCGGGCAGCTGCGCCGAGATGAAGCCCTCGAAGATGATGTTGGTCGCCTCGCCGAGCACGCGGGGTGCGAGGACCGTGAGCACGACGCTGATCGTGCCGAGCAGCGAGACGAACGCGAACGCGAACGCGTGCGGCCGCAGCAGGCCGATGAGCCGACGGAAGCTGACGCCGAAGTTGGCCGCCTTGCCGGGGGCGACACTGTCCCACGAGTCGGAGGCGATGCGCGCCTTCTCGGCGAGCTCGAGCTCGCGCTTCTCGTCTTCGCTGGGCTCGGGAGCGACGGGTGCTGTCTTGCTCATGCGCTGGCCTCCATTCCGAGCTGGGATCCGACGATCTCGCGGTAGGTCTCGCTCGTGACGAGCAGTTCGTCGTGGGTGCCGACGCCGACCATGGCCCCGTCGTCGAGCACGACGATGCGGTCGGCGTCGGTGATCGTGGACACCCGCTGGGCCACGACGATCTTGGTGACATGGGGCAGTTCTCGCCACAACGCCTGACGCAACCGGGCGTCGGTCGTGAGGTCGAGCGCGGAGAACGAGTCGTCGAAGACCAGGATGTCGGGGTTGTGCACGATGGCACGCGCGATCGCGAGCCGCTGGCGCTGACCGCCCGACACGTTGGTGCCGCCCTGGGCGATGCGGGCCTCGAGCTGACCGTCCATCTCTTCGACGAAGTCGCGGCCCTGGGCGATCTCGAGCGCGCGCCAGAGATCGTCGTCGGTCGCGTCTTCCCGTCCGAAGCGGAGATTGGATGCCACGGTGCCGGTGAACAGGAACGGCCGCTGCGGTACGAGACCGATCGTCGTCCAGAGCAGGTCGAGCTCGACGCTGCGCACGTCGACGCCGCCGACCAGCACGGCGCCGCTGGTCACGTCGAAGAGGCGGGGAATGAGCGAGACGAGCGTGCTCTTGCCCGCGCCCGTGGATCCGACGATCGCGACGGTCTCGCCGCGGCCCGCGGCGAAGCTGATGCCGCCGAGGACCCCCTTCTCTGCGCCCGGGTAGATGAAGCCCGCGTCGCGGAACTCCACCGTTCCGGGAGTCGGGAACTCGGTGACCGGAGTCGTGGGACGCACGAGCGTGGTCTCGCTCGCGAGCACGGCGCTGACGCGCTCCGCCGAGACGGCCGCCCTCGGGATCATGATGGTCATGAACGTCGCCATAAGCACGCCGCCGAGGATCAGCCCGATGTACTGCATGAACGCGAAAAGCGTGCCGATCTCGATCTCGCCCGCGTCGACCCGGATGCCGCCGAACCAGATCACGCCGACCACGGTGACGTTGAGCACGAGCATCGCGAGCGGGAAGAGCAGAACGAAGAGCGAACCGACGCGACGGCCGACGTCCATGATGTCGGTGTTCGCCACCTCGAACCGCTCTTCTTCGATCGGTTCGCGCACGAACGCCCGCACCACCCGGATGCCGGTGAGCTGCTCGCGCATGATGCGGTTGACCGCGTCGAGGCGCTTCTGGAACAGCCGGAACAGCGGCACCATGCGGCTGATGATCACGCCGACGATGAGCAGCAGCACCGGTACGACGACGGCGATGATCCAGCTGAGCCCGATGTCTTGACGCACGGCCATGATGATGCCGCCGATGGCGAGCAGCGGCGCCGACACCAGCATGGTGGCCCCCATCATCGCCAGCATCTGCACCTGGGTGACATCGTTGGTGTTGCGGGTGATGAGCGAGCCGGCGCCGAACTGCGACACCTCACGCTCGGAGAAGGCGCTCACGCGTTCGAAGACGTCGTTTCGGATGTCGCGTCCCGCTTGCATCGCGGCCCGCGCGGCGAAATACGTCGCGATGACCGACGCCGTGATCTGGCCGAGCGAGATGGCGAGCATCAGCAGCCCGGTAGACCAGATGAAACCGGTGTCGCCCGTGGAGACGCCCTCGTCGATGATGCTGCCGTTGAGCGTGGGCAGGTAGAGGGATGCGAGCGCCGCGACGAACTGGAAGACCAGCACGCCGATCAGTTGGGTGCGGTACGGACGCAAGTAGCGCACAAGAAGTTTTCCCAGCATTGGGTCTCGTCTCCAGAGTGAATCGATGGGGCGCTGAACGGTTGATCGACTGTCGCCTGCCCCCGTACTTTATTGGGCACCTCCGACATCGCACCAGTCGCGTACTCTGCCAGCGTAAAAGCGGCCAGGGCGCGAGAATTCACCGCCGCGACTGTCGATTGGGCGTGGCGCCGTTCGACCTCCGGGTGAGAAGGTCGACAGGCGACCACCGACGAACGAAGGAGTACGAGATGGCCAAGTACATGCTGATCATGAGGGCGACCGATGAGCTACTTGAGAAGTTCGCGAACGTCGACTTCAACGAGATGCTTGAGACGATGGGCAGATTCAACGACGAGCTCATCCGAGCGGGCGTGATGCTCGCGGCGGAGGGACTCGATGAAGCGAAGAACGGCGTCGTGGTCGACTTCAGTGGCGAGACCCCGGTGGTCACCGACGGCCCCTACGGCGAGACGAAGGAGCTGTTCAACGGCTTCTACATCCTCGACGTCGCCTCGCAGGAGGAAGCGGTCGAATGGGCGAAACGGATGCCGCAGATGGACGGTGCCAAGGTCGAGATCCGCCGGGTGCCTGGCATCGACGAGTTCCCGCAGGACAACGAGTTCGTGCAGCGCGAGCGCGAATGGCGCGAGCGCACGGGACAGCTTTAGCCCCGTGAGCGAGACCCGGGCGAGGGCGGCCGTCGAGGCGGTGTGGCGCATGGAGTCCGCCCGAATCGTCGGCGCCCTCGCCCGGTACACCGGCGATTTCCCGCTCGCCGAAGATCTCGCGCAGGAGGCACTCGCCGAGGCGCTCGTGTCCTGGGCGGTCGACGGTGTGCCCGCCCACCCGACCGGGTGGCTGCTCACCGTCGGCCGACGTCGGGCTATCGACGCGTTCCGCCGGCGCTCCGCTCGCGACGCCCGATACGCGCTGCTCGCCCGCGAGCTCGACGACGAGGTCGCCGGCGCCGACACCCTGTTCGACCCGCAGGCCGTCGACGACGACGTGCTCGCGCTGATGTTCATCGCCTGTCATCCGATCCTGCCGAGGGAAGCACGCATCGCGCTGACACTGCGCGTCGTCGGCGGACTCACCAGCGCCGAGATCGCCAAGGCGTTCCTCGTCCCCGTGCCCACGGTGCAGGCGCGCATCACCCGGGCGAAGAAGACGCTGGCCGCGGCGCGGGTGCGGTTCGCCGCTCCGGCCGCGACCGAGGTCGCCGAGCGCCTCGGGTCGGTGCTGCAGGTGGTCTACCTCATCTTCACCGAGGGTTCGCATGCGTCATCCGGAGACGAATGGATGCGCACCGGGCTGTCCGACGAGGCACGTCGACTCGCCCGCGTGCTGGTGCGGCTCGCGCCCGAGCCCGAGGTGTTCGGGCTGCTCGCGCTGCTCGAACTCACGGCGGCCCGGTTTCCCGCCCGACTCGACGCGTCGGGCGAGCCGGTCCTGCTCGAGCACCAGGACCGGGGGCTGTGGGACGGCGCGGCGATCCGACGCGGGCGTGCCGCGTTGGCCCGCGCCGCGACCCCCGGCCGCGGGCTCGGCGCCTACGGACTGCAGGCGTCGATCGCCGAGTGCCACGCGGTCGCACCCTCGGTCGACGCAACCGACTGGGCCCGGATCGTGATTCTCTACGAGGCCCTGGCGCGGCTGGCCCCGTCGCCCGTCGTCGAACTCGGCAGGGCCGTCGCGGTGGCGATGGCCGAGGGCCCGGCCGCCGGGCTTCACCTCGTCGACGCACTCGTCGCGCGCGCGGAGCTGCCCGGTTCGCACGTGGTGCCCGCCATCCGGGGCGAGTTGCTCGCGCGGCTGGGACGCTCCGACGAGGCGCGGGCGGCCCTCGGCTCCGCCATCGCGCTCTGCGACAACTCCGCCGAGCGCGCGACGCTCGAGCGCAAGCTCACGGGGCTCTCGTGACCGGTGCCGGTCGAGATCGCGCTGCCCTTCGCCGGCCGCTGGCTCGCGATGAACAGTCCTGCCCGGCGCGTGCCGAGTCACGGCATCGACCTGCTCGGCCAGCGCTACGCCATCGACTTCGTCGGGGTGGACGACCGGCACCGCGACGCCGCGCACACCGACTGGCGCACGCTGCTGCACACCGAGCCGCCCGACCGGTTCTTCTCGTTCGGCAGGCCCATCCTCGCGCCGGTCGACGGCGTGGTGGTCGGGGTGCACGACGGCGAGCCCGACCACGAGGCGCGGCGGTCCCAGCTCGCCCTGTTGCCGTACGCCCTCGGTCAGGCGGCGCGTGTGCGGCTCGGCCCGACCGCGGTCGCCGGCAACCACGTCGTGCTGGAGTTGCGGCAGAGCGGCGTATTCGCCGCCCTCGTGCACCTGCGTACCGGGACGCTGCGGGTGGCCGTGGGCGACACGGTCGTCACCGGACAGCAGCTGGCGCAGTGCGGCAATTCGGGCAACTCGACCCAGCCGCACGTGCACGTACAGCTGATGGACAGCGCCGACCTCGCCGTCGCACGCGGGGTGCCCGTCGCGTTCCGCGGCTACCGCGAGTGGATCGGGGGCACGCGACATCCGACCCTCGTCGGACGCGGCATACCCGGCGAGCGCAGCGTGGTCGAGCCGGCGTAGCGCCGGCGGAGACCGCGACTCACTGTGCCTCGAGCACCGCGACGATCTCGACCGTGGTGGCCGTCTCGCCCAGGATCGGGAAGACGCGCAGCACGCTGTTCTCGTGCGCCTCCGCGCGCATGTCGGTGATGGCGTCGATCGCCACGACCACGTTGTAGCCCGCGTCGTAGGCGTCGCGCGCGGTCGACTCCACGCCGAAGCTCGTCGCCAGTCCGACGATGACCACCTGCGTCACGCCGATGTCGGCCAGCCGCGCGGCCAGGCCGGTGCCGGCGAAGACGCTCCAGGCGCGACGGGTGACGACGATCTCGTCGGCCGCCGGCACGACCTGCGGGACGAGCGCCGACATCTCGGCGGGCCATACGGATGCCTTTCCCCCGTACTCGGAGCGCCCCGCGGCCGTGCCGTCCACGTTCGCGATCACGACGGGGAGACCGCGCGCGCGGAAGGCGGCGAGCAGCGCGACCGCGTTGGCGACGACACCCTCGACGGGGTGCACCGTCGGGTTGCGCACGGTGCCGGCCTGGAGGTCGACGACGATGAGGGCGGTGTTCGGGTCGATGGTGCTGATGGCCAAGGTGATTCCTTCGATAGGGGGCGGGTCAGAGAACGGCGCGGAACTGTTCGATCGCGCGGTCGATCGCCTCGGCGGAGTCGTCGATCGATCCGTCTTCGGCGGGCGTGAACGCGTACCGCATGACGGTGCCCGCGATCATCAGCAGCGGAAGCGAGGGCGCGGCGGGCTCCGACGCGGCGAGCGCCTCCTTCACGAGCGTCTCGGCATCGCGCACCTGCCGTTCGACCCGCTCGCGCAGCGCGGGGTGCAGCTTGAGCAGGTGCTGACGCTTGGCGGCGAACGACGGCAGGTCGTCGAAGACCGAGCGCACCGCGGCAGACATCAACCGGACTACCCGCGCGAACGTGTCATCCGTCGACGAGCCGAAAGCCTCGAGGTCGTGCGCCGACAACCGCGGCGGCCGCGTGGCGAGAACCGCGTCCTCCTTTGTCGGGAAGTAGTTGAAGAACGTGCGGCGCGAGACGCCCGCCTGCTCGGCGATCGCGTCGACGGTGGCGCCAGCGAGTCCGTGACGCAGCACGAGGGACACGGCGGCGGTGTGGATCGCGTCGGCCGACTGCGCGCGATTGAGCTCGCGGCGCGAAACGGGCGGATGCTGCATTCCTGCAGTTTATGCACCGGTGCAGAATTAATCCACCCGCACTCCTATAAGCCACACATGTCGCACCGCGTAGATTGAGACGCATGCTTACTGTCAACGCCTACGCCGCGCCCTCCGCGACCGAGCCCCTCGTCAAGACCACCATCGAACGCCGCGACGTCGGCCCGAAAGACGTGCTGATCGAGATCAGGTACGCCGGCATCTGCCACTCCGACATCCACACCGTGCGCGGCGAGTGGGGCCCCATCTCCTACCCGCAGGTCGTCGGCCACGAGATCGTCGGCTACGTCACCGAGGTCGGCTCCGAGGTGTCGCTGCACCAGGTCGGCGACAAGGTCGGCGTGGGCTGCATGGTCAACTCCTGCCGCGAGTGCGAGAACTGCCTCGCCGGTAACGAGCAGTACTGCCTCAACGGCAACACCGGCACCTACGCCGCCGTCGACGTGGACGGGACCATCACCCAGGGCGGCTACTCCACCCACGTCGTCGTGGTCGAAGACTTCGTGCTCAAGGTGCCCGACTCGATCCCCTTCGAGAAGGCCGCTCCCCTGCTCTGCGCCGGAATCACCACCTACTCGCCGCTCGCCCACTGGAACGCGGGCCCCGGCAAGAAGGTCGCCGTCGTCGGAATGGGCGGCCTCGGCCACATGGCCGTCAAGATCGCGCACGCCATGGGCGCCGAGGTCACCGTGCTCTCGCAGAGCCTGAGCAAGCAGGAGGACGGCCTGCGTCTCGGCGCCGACCACTACTACGCGACGAACGACCCCGCGACCTTCGAGACGCTCGCCAACTCGTTCGACCTCATCATCAACTCGGTGAGCGCGAAGATCGACATCAACGCCTACCTCGCGCTGCTGCGCTTCGAAGGCACCCTCGTGAGCGTCGGCGCCCCGCCCGAGCCGCTCCCGGTGCAGGTCTTCACCCTGTTCAACAACCGCCGATCGTTCGCCGGTTCGAGCATCGGAAGCATCCGCGAGACGCAGGAGATGCTCGACTTCTGCGCCGAGCACGGCATCGCGCCCGAGACCGAGCTGGTCGCCGCCGACGCCATCAACGAGGCCTACGAGCGCGTGCTCGCCTCCGACGTGCGCTACCGCTTCGTGATCGACATCGCGACGCTCGCCTGATCGGAACGAACTGACCTTCGGATGTCGCGGGGCCCGGGCCCCGCGACATCCACCGTCTCTTCGCAGCAAAAATTCTTGGCGGCGGGCGGTTAGCTTAGGCTAGCCTCAGTTCGTGCCGAAAAAGTCTTCCCGAACCGTGCCGACCGACCCGCGGCTCTATCGGGCCGAGGTCATCGCGAGTTACGACCTCACGCCGAGCCTGCGGCGCGTGACGGCCGGTGGCGACGGCCTGAAGGACTTCCCGTGGATGGGCTACGACCACTGGTTCCGCCTGTTCCTGCGCCGGCCGCACCAGGGCCAGTTCGTGCTTCCTGAGCTGAGCGGCACGAAGTGGTACAAGGAATTCCTCGCCATCCCCGAACACGCGCGTCCGCACTGCGCGAACTACACCGTGGCCGACTACCGACCCGAGACCGGCGAGATCGACATCGACTTCGTCATCCACCGGGGCGCCGACGGCTCGCTCGAGGGCGGCGCCGCCATCTGGGCCTGCAGCGTCGAGCCGGGTGACGAGTTCGCGTTCCTCGACCAGGGCATCATCTTCGACCGGCCCGACGACGCCTCCGAGGTGCTGCTCGTCGCCGACGAGAGCGGGCTGCCCGCGGTCGCCGGCATCCTGCGCTCCCTGCCGCACGACACCGTCGGCCGCGTCATCCAGGAGGTGCCCACCCACCTCGACCGGCGCGACCTGCCGCGCCCGGCCGGCGTCGACATCTCGTGGGTCGTGCGCGACGACTCGAACCTCGTGGCCGGCGTGAAGACCCTCGCCGCGCTCAAGGAGTACCCGCCGCTCGACCCGAACGGTTACGGCTTCGTGGTCGGCGAGTCGAAGCTGGCCACCGAGGGACGCCGCCAACTGCACCGACTCGGCCTCCCCAAAGACCGCATCACGTTCTCGGGCTTCTGGAAACACTGAGCGCGCTGGGCGCTGAGCGCGGCGCGCGCGATAGTGCAGTTGTGGCGGGTCGGCACGGGCGCGCACCGTGCATAGGTGCACTTTCGCGACCAGATCGACCTACTCGACCGGCGGCAGCCACGCGTCGACGTCGACCGCGTAGACCCAGCGCTTGCCGGGAAACTCGGTCACCGACCAGACCTGGCGGCGGGCGGGCCAGAGCGCCAGGTCCTCCGGGCCGGGCGGCAGCACGTGCTCGTGCCGGGTCATGCCGTCGGGCGTGCCCACCCACAGGTCGCCGCCGAGCTTGTCGCCCCGGCTGGCATTGACGAACCACGTGTCATCCGCCAGCACCACTCCCTGCATCTCCGGGATCCCGGGAACGTGCGTCGCGTCGACCGTCGCCCGCCCGTCGAGCACCCGCAACCGTGCGAGCCGCGGCTTGCCCTTCTTGCTGTACTCGCCGCTGACCAACCGCAACTCGGCCGCGTCGTCGTCGTTTTCGAGTGCGATGAACGAGTAGCGCAGCGGCGCTTCCGGCGATTCCGGCGGTGCGAAGCTGCCGAACTCGGGCAGCAGGTAGCGGTAGCCGAAGGGGCCGGATCCGCGGCGCAGCAGGCCCCGTCGCGGCATGCTCAGGATGCCGGAGAGCCGGAATTCACGGAATCCCCCACCGGTCGCCGCCACCAGCAGCCGGTCGCCCGACCAGACGATGCCGCCGGCGTGCACCATCACGGGGTCGAACGCGGTGCCGTCCGCCGTGCGCCGCGGGGCGACGAGCAGCACGTGCGTGTAGCGCGGCTTCCGCGGATCGCTCAGGTCGACGATGCTCACGCGGGAACCCTGCTCGACGCCGCGTCTGGCCTGCGCGTACCAGCTGGTGATCGCTACGGGGCGTCCCTCGAACTCGCCGACCGCGATGCCCTGCGGCCACCACCGCTGGTTGAACACGTCGATGAGCCGCCAGCGGAAGCCCTCCACGGCCGCGACCCCGGGCACTCGCACCCGTCGAGCGCGGTGTCCGCGTCGCGCGAGCAGCCCCGCGAGGCCGATGCGTTCGGCACCGGTCGCGGCGTCCTCGGCGAGGCCGGGCTCGGTGAACGAGCCGAGCAGCTCGAAGGCGGGCGTCATCAGACCGCGGTTTGCTCGATCGCGGGATCGGTCGGCGCCTCGGGCTCGGCCGGGGCGCTCCACGTCTTGATGATCGCCCAGGCCACGGCGGCGATCGGCACCGACAGCACCGCGCCGATGATGCCGCCGAGAATGGTTCCGGCGGTGAGGGCGAGCAGGATGACGAGCGGGTGCAGCTTGAGCGACTGCGCCATAACGACGGGCTGCAGGAAGTTGCCCTCGAGCTGGTTCACCGCGATCACGATGATCACGACGATGAGAGCCGCGACGGGACCGTTGGCGACGAGCGCCACCAGCGCCGCGAGGATGCCGGCGACCGTGGCTCCGATGAGCGGGATGAACGCCGACAGGAACACGATCACGGCCAAGGGCAGGGCGAGGGGAACGCCGATGATCGCGACGCCGACGCCGATCGCGATGGCGTCGACCGCGGCGACGGTCGCGGTGCCGCGCACGTAGCCGCCGAGGGTCTTCACGGCGACACGGCCGATGCGGTGCCCGCGCTCGAGCACGTGACCGCGGAACGGGCGCAGGAAGAACGCCCAGATGCGGTCGCCGTCTTTGAGGAAGAAGAACAGGATGACGACGGCGAGCAGCACACCGGTGATCAGCTCGCCCGCGACCGAGACCCCGGCGAGCGCGCCCGAGCCGAACTGGCTGCTGGTGAGGAAGTCGACGACCGTGTCGCGGAAGGAGTCCAGCTGCGCCTGGTCGACGGGGAACGGACCGTTTTCGACGAACTCGTGCAGTTGGTCGATGCCGTCGGAGGCGGATGACACGAGCTCGCCCCACTGGTCGCGCACCGCGAACACGATGAGGGTGATGAGTCCGCCGAATACCACGAGTCCTGAGATGAGGGTGATCCAGGTGGCGAGGATCGCGGAAACACCACGCCGGCGGAGGAAGGTGATGACGGGGCTGAGCGCCGCGGCGAGGATGACCGCGATGAGCAGCGGGATCACGACGAGTTTGAGCTGGATGAGCGCGTAGACCGCAGCGACGGCCAGCAGCAGCACGACGACGATCTGCGCGCTGCGGATGCTGAGCACGCCCAGCCGGTCGGTCATCAGCTCGCGCGGGGAGGGGCGGGTGTGCATCTCGTCGGACATAGACCAACCCTAGGCGAGCACCCGCTCAGTCGTCGCTCGCCACCAGCAGTGCTATGGTCTTCGACTTCGGCGAGATGACCACGAACTCGTGGAACCCGAGCACGCCCAGCTGGCCGCCCCAGGGGTGTCGCGCCGTGTCATCCAAATCGGTCAGCCTGAACACCGCGGACGCTCCCTCGAGAACGTGCGCGACGAAACTGTCGTACTTGACCGTCAACTCCTTCGGCAACGGGCCGAGCTGGCCGGCCCACGTGCGCACGGTCTCGCGGCACTTGCGCGCCGACGACTTGTCGAAAGAGCCCACCGTGATGTGGTCGAGCCGGAAGGGACCGTGCAACCCGCGCGACGGCTCGGGCAGCGCGCCGGAGGGGCTGGCGTAGTCGTCGTTGTACCAGGGGTTGGCGATCACGGCGGCCAGCACGTCTTTAGGGTTGCCCACTCCGGAGTAGGCGAAGAATTTGACGTCGATCCACCGGAAGTCGGGGGTGATTTCGCGAAATCTGACGATCTCGGAGTTGATGTGAGTGATCTCTACGATGAGCTGGCTCGCATTCGGGTTGGACACGTCGCGGATCAAGTCTCCGACTGCTGCGGGGAGCCGGCGGGTTCCGGGATGATCCTGAGACCGGCCGGGGTGTTGGCCAGCTGCACGAGTTCTTCGAGCCAGACACGGTTCAGCGTCGGGTCCTTCTTGCCGTAGAAGTCGAACTGCAGCGGGATGGCCGGGTGCAGCCAGATGGAACTGTGTCCGCTGCCCTGCGACGACTTGTACTCCCACGAAAACGTGAAGCTCTCGCCACGGCGCAGCTTGGCGAGGATGACCACTTTCAGGTGGGCGAGAATTCGGTCGTCGAATTCCACGCTGATGGATGGCGTGCCATAGATGAACTTGCCCACGGGGTCCTCACGGGTCTGGCTTGAAATACGGATGCTAGTCGAATGCGCTGTCGATGTCGGCGATTGCGCGGTCGAAGTTCTTCGCGTCTTCGGCGGCCGTGGCGCGCGGTTCGACGGCGACCATGTCGTCGAGCTGCGGCATCTCGGGGACGGGAAACTCGCTTTCGTCGGTGAAAGCATCCGAATCGACCTCGACGTCGGCGACGTCGAACTGGATCGCGGAACTCAGAACGATGTTGTGCGTGGTAATAGTACCGTCAGCCTCGAGTGCGGGTACGTCGACGATGACGCTGTTGTTGGCGGCCGACAGCTGAGAGGCGTACTCGAGCAGCGCCGAGGCGACCGCGGTGCTCGTGATGAGCGTGCCGCTCGCGAACGTGATGCTTTTCATACAGCGACAATAACCGTCAGCGTCGCGGGCGAATTCCACCGGGACTGGCGGCGGGAAACGCGCTATCGCTAAGCGCTGGCCACTCGCGCCTGGGCGATGGCGTGCTCCGCCGCGACCCAGGCCAGCATCGCGCACTTCACGCGGGCGATGTACTTCGAGACACCGCCGAGCGCCGCCGCGTCGCCGAGCACCTCTTCGTCGGGTTCGATCGCCCCGCGCGAGCGCATGGCGGTGCGGAACAGCTCGATGCGGCCCTGCAGGTCGTCGAGGGTGAGCGAGACGGCCATCTCGGTGAACAGCGAGGCCGAGGCCTGCGAAATGGCGCAACCGTGGCCCTCCCAGGTGACCGAGGTCACGAGGTCGGTGCCGGGCTCGACGTGCAGTTGCAGCGTCACCTCGTCGCCGCAGGTCGGGTTCACCTGGTGCGACGATGCGGTCGCCTCGGTCGTGAGTCCGAAACCCTGCGGATGGCGCGAGTGGTCGAGAATCAGCTCTTGGTAGAGCGCCTGCAGTTCTGAAGAACTCATGAGCCGACTCCGAAGAAGGTGGTGGCGTCTGCGACGCCGGTGAGCAGTTGGTCGATCTCGGCGTCGGTCGAGTACAGGTAGGCGCTCGCGCGGGTGGACGACGTGACGCCGAGGCGGCGGTGCAGCGGCTGCGCGCAGTGGTGGCCGACCCGCACGGCGATGCCGCGGTCGTCGAGGAACTGGCCGACGTCGTGCGAGTGCACGCCGGCGACGTCGAAGCTGGCGAGACCCACCCGGTGGGTGCCGGCGGGCTGCCCGAGCACCCGCACGCCCGCGATCGACGACAGTCCGGCGACGAGACGCTCGCCCAGTCGGGACTCGTGCTCGGCGATGCGCTGCAACCCGACGCTCTCGAGGTACCGCACGGCCGCGGCGAGGCCGACCGTCTGCGAGATGCGCTGGGTTCCGGCCTCGAAGCGCTGGGGAGCGGGCAGGTACTCGGCCGACTCCATGGTGACGGTGGTGATCATCGAGCCGCCGGTGAGGAACGGCGGCATGGCGTTCAGCAGGTCGGCGCGGCCGTAGAGCACGCCGATGCCCGTCGGACCGAGCATCTTGTGGCCCGAGAACACGGCGAAGTCGACGCCGAGGGCGACGACATCGAGCGTCATGTGCGGCGCGGACTGACAGGCGTCGAGCACGGTGAGCGCGCCCACCGCCTTCGCGCGGGCGACCAGGTCGGCGACGGGGTTCACGATGCCGAGCACGTTGGACACGTGGGTGAACGCGAGGATGCGGGTGCGGTCGGTGATCACCGCGTCGACGCTCTGCGGGTCGAGCGAGCCGTCGTCGAGGATCGAGATGTACCGCAGGGTGGCACCGGTGCGTGCCGCGAGCTCCTGCCACGGCAGCAGGTTGGCGTGGTGTTCCATCTCGGTGACCACGATCTCGTCGCCCGGGCCGATGCGCAGCGCGCGCGCCGCGTGGCCACCGCGGCCGAGGCTCGCGTTCGAGACGGCGTAGGCGATGAGGTTGATGCCCTCGGTCGCGTTGGATGTCCAGACGATCTCGTCTTCACGGGCGCCGACGAACCTGGCCACGGTCGCGCGGGCGTCTTCGAAGGTCTCGGTGGCGAGCGCGGCCAGCATGTGCGCGCCGCGGTGCACGGCGGCGTTGTCGCGCTCGTAGAAGACACGTTCGGCGTCGAGCACCTGCACCGGCTTCTGCGACGTGGCACCGGAGTCGAGGTAGACGAGCGGCGCGCCGTTGACCACGGTCGACAGGATCGGGAAATCGGCGCGGATGGCGGCCAGTTCGGCGTCGCCGAGGGCGTCGGTCCGGGTCGTCTGCGCGGTGTCAGTCACCCATAGAGTCTACGCGCCGGGCCCGCGCACGCGCCGGTTCGCGCCCTCGCACCGCCAGGACCTAGGGCGCCAGGGCGCGGTCGAGATCGGCGATGAGGTCGCCCACGTCTTCGATGCCGATCGACAGCCGGATGAGGCCGGGCGAGATGCCGAGACGGTCGCGCAGGTCTTGCGGGAACGAGATGTGCGTCGTGGTGGCCGGATGAAGCGCCATGGAACGGGTGTCGCCGATGTTCGTCATACGGCTCACGACACGCAGCCGGTCGAGGAACCGGCGGGCGCCCTGCTCTCCCCCGCGCACGGTGACCGAGAAGACCGAGCCGCTGCGTCCGCCGTAGAGGCGCTGCGCCAGCTCGGTGCGCGAGTTGCCGGGCAGGCCTGCGTAGTCGACGCTCTCGACTCTCGGGTGGGTGGTGAGCCACTCAGCGATCGTCACCGAGTTGGAGAGGTGACGCTCCATGCGCAGCGAGAGGGTCTCGATGCCCTGGTGCAGCAGGAACGAGTTGAACGGCGACAGCGCCGGTCCGATGTCGTTGACGACGGCCTCGCGGGTGGCGCGGGCGTAGGCGGTGTTCCCGTAACGCTCGGCAACCGACGGCAGCCCGGGAGCGGCCGGCTGGGTGATGAGCGGGAACGGCCGGTTGGCGCCCACCCAGTCGAAGGTCCCGCCATCGACGATCGTGCCCGAGATGGCGGCGCCGTGACCGGAGAAGAACTTGGTCGACGAGTGCACCACGATGTCGGCGCCGTGCTCGAACGGGCGGATAAGGAACGGCGTCGCAATGGTGTTGTCGACGACGAACGGGATGCCGTGGCGCTTCGCGACCGCGGCCACCCGGCCGATGTCGACGATGTCGTTCTTCGGGTTGGGGATCGTCTCGCTGAAGATGGCCTTGGTCTCGGGAGTGATCAGGCGGTCCCACTCGTCGTCGTCGTTCTCGTCCCAGACGTAATCGACGGTCACGCCGAAGCGGGCGAAGCTGCGGCCGAAGAGGATGCGGGTGCCGCTGTAGATGCTCGCGGTCGACACGATGCGGTCGCCGCTGCCGGCGAGGGACAGCAGCGCCGACGTGATGGCCGCCTGCCCGGAAGCGACGACGATCGCCTCGGTGCCGCCCTCGAGCGACGCGATGCGCTTCTCGGCCACGTTGCCCGAGGGGTTGCGCTGCCTCGAGTAGATGAGACCGTCGTTCTCGCCGGCGAACCGGCCGCGCGCGTCGTCGAACGAGCCGAACCGGTAACCGGCCGTCATCGCGATGGGCGAGACGCGGGCGCCGCTATTCAGGTCGTCGTACTCGCCGGCGTGCACCTGCCGGGTGTCGAACGCGTAGCCCTGCCAGTCGTACTCGGGCTCGAACACCTCGTGGTCGGTCACTGTCACTCCCTCGATCGACGCACGGCGGCGGCCATGCTGATGACTGTTTCTTCGAGAATCGGGCGCGGCATCGCGAAGATGATGCGCACGTGGTCTTCGTATCCGGTGCCGCACAGCGCGCCGTCGGTGAGCGCCACTCCGGCCTCGGTGCGGAAGAAGTCGCCGAGGGAACCCTGGATGCCGAGAGCGGAGCAGTCCAACCAGGCGATGTACGTGGCATCCGGAACCGTGTATTTCACCTCGGGCAGGTGCTCGGCCAGCAGGTCGCGCAGCAGGAACCGGCTGCCGTCGAGGTAGTCGGTGACCTCGGTGAGCCACTCGCGGCCGTGCGAATAGGCGGCCGTGGCCGCGATGACGCCGGGGGTGGATGCACCGTGCAGAACCGCGAAGCCGAAGATCTGGTAGAGCTCCTCGTCGGCCTCGTTCGAGGTGATCAGCTGGGCGGCCTTGAGGCCGGGCAGGTTCCACGCCTTCGAGGCCGAGGTGGCGGTGATCGTGTGCTTCGCCGCCGCCGGCGAGACGGAGGCGTAGGGGACGTGCGGCGCATTGCCGTAGCGCAGCGGCGAGTGGATCTCGTCGGCGAAGACGCGGCCGTTGTGACGCTCGACGACCGCGGCGATGGCCTCGAGCTCGTCGCGCCCGATGGCGGTGCCGGTGGGGTTCTGCGGGTTGCACAGGATGAGGGTGCGGGCGCCGGCGTGGAAGGCCCGGTCGATGGCCTCGAGGTCGTGGCTCCACCGTCCGTCGGTGACGAGGCCGGGGACCTGGAAGACCTCGCGGCCGAGGGTGGGTACGAAGCTGAGGAACGGCATGTAGGCGGGCGTCGGGATGATGACGCCTGTACCGTCGGGAGAAAACTTGGTGATCGCCACCTCGAGGGCGGACATCACGTCGGAGACCGGGTGGATGTTCTCGGGCGCGATGTCCCACCGACAGTCGTTCTTCAACCACGCCGAGGTGGCCTCCGCCATGCGTCGCGTCGTAGCCGGCGCGAGATAGCCGAGGTCGCCGTCGTCGATGGCGCGGTGCAGGGCCGCGGTGACCTCGGGCGCGGTGCCGAAGTCCATCTCGGCGACCCACGCGCCGATGGTGCCGGGGTGCAGGCTCCACTTGCGGCTGTCGGGGCGGCTCAGCTGTTGGCGGCTGATCTCGTCGAAGCGGCTCGTCGTCATGGCTGGTCTCTCGTGGTGGGTCGTCTCGTCTAACCGACAGTAGTTAGTCCGGTTGCGCGCGCGAGCGGCGGGCGACTCACAGCGTCATGTAAGTCGACTAACGTGGTTCCGGCCCGCGGCGTGCGGGATCGATCCCAGCGCCCGGAGTGAAGAGTTTGCGAATAGTAGTAATCGGTGACGTCGGAGTGATCGACAGCATGGTGCACGTCGGCGACGAGGCCATGTTCGACGAGATGGTCTACCAGCTGCGTCGCCGCGGCGTCGACGGCATCACCGGCATCTCGTCCAACCCCGCCGAGACCCGGGAGCGTTACGGCATCGACGCGGTCGCCGGCATCGGTTTCCGCACCCAGAAGACGCGCGACGAGCAGGCCGACCGCATGCAGCGCGTGGTGCGCACTGCCGCGGGCGAAACCGGCCTGCTGGCCGCGGACGACAGCGCCCTCGCCGTGATCGAGGCCATCCGGGCGAGCGACGGAGTGGCCGTCTCGGGCGGCGGCAACATGGCCAGCACCTGGCCGTCGCACATCTTCGAGCGCGCGACGATCGGCGAGATCGCCCGCCTGCTCGGCAAGCCGTTCGTCGTCTCCGGCCAGACGATCGGCCCGCACCTCGACGACGCCGACCGCGCCCTCGTCGCGACCCTGCTCTCGTCGGCCCGACTGGTCGGCCTGCGCGAGAAGCCCTCGCACGCCCTCTCGCTCGAACTCGGCGTCGACCCCACGCTGCTCGCGCAGACGGTGGACGACGCCAGTTTCCTGAGCGAACAGGACAGAGTCGCGGATGCCTCGGCCGACACCGCCACCCCGTACTGCCTCGTCTCGCTCTCGACCCACGTCGGCGCCGAGAACCGCGACGAGTTTCAGCAGGCGGTCGCCGACCTGCTCGACCACGTGGTCGAGACCACCGGACTCGACGTCCGCTTCTACGCCCACTTCGCCTCCCTCGACGCGACCGAGTCGCGCGGCGACACGGTGATGCACGACGCCGTGATCGCCCGTATGGCCACCACCCGCGTCGCCACGCTCAACGAGGGCGACTCGGTCGCGGCGGCACGGCTCGCCCGCGGCGCCGCCCTCGTCGTCAGCAGCCGCTACCACCCCGCCGTGTTCGCGGTCTCGGGCGGCGTGCCCACCATCGGCATCCCCGTCGACGAGTACACGACCACGAAGCTCACCGGCGCCCTCGGCAACTTCGGCCAGAGCTCGTTGGTCAGTGCCGCGCAACTCGTCGCGGGTGCGGCGCCGGCCGTGGCATCCGGGGTCTGGAACGACCGCGAGGCCATCCGCGCGCGCGGGCTCTCCCTCGCCGAGTCGAACCGTGCCGCCTCGGCCGCGTGGTGGGACCGCGTGGCGGCCGCGCTGGGCGCCTAGCGCGACTCGTTGAACTTGTTCAGCAGCCGGGCGAAGGCCTCGATGTCCGCGGCGTCCCAACTGGCGAGCATGCGGCGGTAGTCGCTCTTCAACTCGACCCGGAACTCGTCGAGCCGTTCGTTGGCCTTGACGCTCGACACCACGAGGCTGGCCCGGCCGTCCTCCGGATCGGGCTGCGCCTCGATGAGCCCGCTCTCGCGGAGCGCGGTGAGCTGGCGGCTGACGGCGCTCTTGTCCATCGACAGTCCCGCCGCGACGTCGCCGGCGCGGATCGGCTCGTGCGCCATCACGTAGCGCAGCACGAGGTAGCCGGCGGTCTGCATGTCGGGGTCGAGGTGCTCGACGAGGCGCTTCACCCGCGCCTTGCTCGCGCGGTACAGCACCGCGACGCCCTGCTCGATCTCGAGCGCGTAGACGTCGCGGGCCGCGTCGGACTCCGGGGAATCAGGCACGAGCATCCGAATCTTTGATCACGGGCACCGGACGCGTGACGGCGCTCGGCACGACGGCCTCGCCGCCGGCCACGTTGAGCAGCAGCTCCGCCTCGGTCTCGGCGAGCTGCTGCACGCCGGTCTTGGTGCCGAGCTCGGCGTTAGGCAGGAAGATGATGCAGAGCAGGGTGATGAGCGCGAGCGGAGCGGCGATGAGGAAGATCTCGCCAATTGCCTGGCCGTAGGCGCTCTCGACGAGCACCCGCACCGGCTTCGACAGCTCGTTCACGTCGGGGATGGTACCGGAGGCGAGCGCCTTGAGCTCGCTCGCCGGGGCGCTGATCTTCACGATGCCCTCGGTGATGTGGCCCGCTACCTGCGACGCGAGCACCGCGCCGAGGATCGAGACACCGAGCGTGCCGCCGAGGCTGCGGAAGAACGCCACGGCCGAACTCGCCGCACCGATCTGGCGCACGTCCACCGAGTTCTGCACCACGAGTACGAGGTTCTGCATCACCATGCCGAGCCCGAGGCCCATCAGGGCGAGGTAGATCGACACGAGGGTGATGTCGGTGTCGTAGCGGATGGTCGCCATCAGGCCGAGACCGACGGTGAGCAGCGAGGCGCCGACCACCATCCAGCGCTTCCATTTGCCGGTGCGGCTGATCAGGGTGCCGATGAGGGTGGATGCCACGAGCGAACCGACCACCTGCGGGAGGCTGAGCAGCCCCGACTGGGTCGGATTGGCACCGCGGCTGAGCTGCCAGTACTGGCTGAGGAACACCGACGACGCGAACAGCGCCACACCGACCGTGAGGCTCGCCACGACCACGAGCGTGAAGCTGCGGTTCTTGAAGAGGTTCATCGGCAGGATGGGCTCCTTCACCACGATCTCTGTGACCACGGCGGCGGCGAGCAAGACGGCCGCACCGACGGCCATGAACCACGAGGTGGCCGAGTTCCACTCGAACTGGTTGCCCGCGAGCGAGACCCAGATGAGCAGCAGCGAGACGCCCGCGGCGATGAGCACCGCGCCGAGGTAGTCGATCGACACTGTGCGCTTGGGCCGCTTGGGCAGGTGCAGGGTGCGCTGGATGAGGATGAGGGCCAGCACAGCGAACGGCACCGCGACGTAGAAGTTCCAGCGCCAGCCGATGGTGTCGGTGATCACTCCGCCGAGCAGCGGGCCGCCGGCGGTACCGACCGCGAGCACGGCTCCGAGCAGCCCGACGTAGCGGCCGCGCTCACGCGGGCTGACGATGTCGGAGATGAGCACCTGCACGAGCGAGATGACGCCGCCGGCACCTAGGCCCTGCAGCACCCGGAACACGATGAGGGTGTCGGTGCCCTGCGAGAATCCGGCGAGCGCCGAGCCGAGCACGAAGACCACGATCGCGATCTGCACGAGCAGCTTGCGGTTGAACAGGTCGGCGAGCTTGCCCCAGATGGGCGTGCTCACCGTGGTGGCCAGCAGCGTGGAGACGACGACCCAGGTGTAGGCGGTCTGGTCGCCCTCGAGG
The DNA here is from genome assembly GCF_014639655.1 of Conyzicola nivalis. NCBI lineage: Bacteria > Bacillati > Actinomycetota > Actinomycetes > Micrococcales > Microbacteriaceae > Conyzicola > Conyzicola nivalis. The sequence continues at coordinate 277,799 of NZ_BMGB01000002.1, read as the reverse complement.
TCGGAGATGATCTTCGGCAGCGACGTCGACACGACGGTCGATGCGAGCACGGCGACGAAGAGACCGGCGAGCAGGCCGGAGAGAGCCTCGAGCACCTGGCGGTGCGTCATGGCCGGTGGAGCGGTTGTTTCTGACACGGTTTTTCCCATTCACGACAATGACCCCCACGCGAGCGGGTGCTCGTCGGTGAGGGCCATAATCAGTTGATCTATGTCAACTATACGACTTAGTTGCGCTTTGTCAACTACTTCGTGTGCCACCAGGAGTCGGCCGGGGTCACCGGCAGCTGGCGCTTGTGCTCGGTGGCGCGATACCGCGCGACGAGGGCGTCGGCCACCGTGTCATCCACGTCCTTGCCCTCCAAGAAGTCGTCGATCTCGGAATACTTGATGCCGAGATTGTTCTCGTCGGTCTGCCCGGGGTTCTCGTCGAGCAGGTCGGCGGTGGGGTGCTTGAGGTAGAGGCGCTCGGGGGCGCCGAGGGTCTCGAGCAGCGCGCGGCCCTGCCGCTTGGTCAGGCCGGAGAGCGGCAGGATGTCGGCGCCGCCGTCGCCGAACTTGGTGAAGAAGCCCGTGATCGCCTCGGCAGCGTGGTCGGTCCCGACGACGAGCAGGCCGTGGTCGCCGGCGAGCGCGTACTGGGCCACCATGCGCATGCGCGCCTTCGTGTTGCCCTTGGTGAAGTCGCTGATCTTCGCGCCGACGGCATCGGCGAACTCGTCGGCCACGCCGTCGACACCGCGCTTGATGTCGAAGGTGACGACGCGGGTCGGGCGGATGAACGAGACGGCGAGCTGCGCGTCCTCCTCGTCGGCCTGCACGGCGTAGGGCAGGCGCACGGCGACGAACTCGACGGTCACCCCCTCGGCGGCGAGACGTTCGACCGCCAGCTGGCAGAGCCGGCCGGCGAGCGACGAGTCCTGCCCGCCGCTGATGCCGAGCACGAGGCCCTTGGCCCCCGTCGACCGCAGGTAGTCGCAGAGGAAGCCGACGCGGCGGTCGATCTCCGCCTCCGCGTCGATCTGGGGCTGGACGTTGAGATCCTGGATGATCCGGGCTTGTTCTTCGCGCATGCCCTAACGCTACGGCACGACCCCTACGGAGCGGGGGTCGGCGTGGGCGTCGCCGTCGAGCTCTCGTTGAAGTTGGTGTTCTCGGCTTGGATGACGAACGCGGAGAACGCCTTGGCGTCGTCGAGAGCCCCCGTGTACTTGAGGCCGTTGACGATCACGGTCGGGGTGCCGGCGATCTTCTCGATGTTGCTGTCGACGATCGGTCCGTTCTGCGCCCGGGTGCGGGCGTCGGCCACCCAGTTCTTGAACTTCTGGTCCTTGATGCAGTTCTCGACGACGCGGGGATTCTCGACGCCGACCTCCTTGGTCAGCGAGATGAGCTCGGGGTCGGTGAGACCGACCGTGCCCTCCTCGGGCTGGTTCGCGAAGAGGCTGTTGTGGAAGTCGTAGTACTTGTCGGGCGAGGTGTCGGCGACGCAGGCCGCGGCGTTGGCGGCGCGGGTGGCATACTTCGTTCCCTGCGACGCGCGGTCGAGGATCGCCATCGGGAAGATCTCGACGTTCGCGGCGCCGCTCTCGAGCCAGGTGGTGAGCTGGTCGCCGTTGGCCTTCTCGAACTGGCCGCAGATCGGGCAGAAGTAGTCGACGTACATCTGAATACGGATGACGTCGTCGTCGTCGTTGCGCAGGTTCGGCACCGGGTCGGCCCCGGGCTGCAGGGCGGCCGTCGGCGTGGCGGTCAGACCCTCGCCGATGAGGATGCCGTCGCTGAGCATGTTGCGCGGGCCCGGGCTGGCCGGCTTGATCGTCGTCACGATGGCGAAGGCCACGACCGCGACGATGGCCACGGCGACGAGGATGACGCTGCCCTGCAGCACCACCTTGCTGCGGCGGTCCTTCTTGCGCTGGCTGTCGCGCAGCGCTTTCGCCTTCTCGCGGGCGGCTTCCCGCCGTTCGTTTTTGCTCTGGCGATCGCTGCCAGAAATGCCGTGTGTCAAAAGAACCTCGCTGAAACCAGAAGTTGGGGAGAAATGTCCGTGCCGGGACAGCACAATGCCATGGACTGTTTGATCTTAGGAGCGGACTCTGGGAATCGCCCAAACGACGGCTGAACGCGTGAAAGTGCAATAATGACTGTGGCGACGTCTAGTCGCTGTCCATTCACTCGGATCGTCCGGCACGTACCTGCCGGTGAAGGAGCATTACTAGTCATGGCATCAGTCACTTTTGACAAGGCAACCCGCCTCTACCCGGGTTCCACCCGCCCCGCCGTCGACGCACTCGACCTCTCGGTCGCAGACGGCGAATTCCTCGTCCTCGTCGGCCCTTCCGGTTGCGGAAAGTCCACCTCCCTGCGCATGCTCGCCGGCCTCGAAGAGGTCAACGACGGCAACATCCTCATCGGTGACCGCAACGTCACCGACGTTCCGCCGAAGGACCGCGACATCGCGATGGTCTTCCAGAACTACGCGCTGTACCCCCACATGACCGTCGCCGAGAACATGGGCTTCGCGCTCAAGATCGCCGGTATCGGCAAGGACGAGCGCGCCACCCGCGTGCTCGAGGCCGCCAAGCTGCTCGACCTCGAGCCCTACCTCGGCCGCAAGCCGAAGGCGCTCTCCGGTGGACAGCGTCAGCGCGTCGCCATGGGCCGCGCGATCGTGCGCCAGCCGCAGGTGTTCCTGATGGACGAGCCGCTGTCGAACCTCGACGCCAAGCTGCGCGTGCAGACCCGCACGCAGATCGCCTCGCTGCAGCGTCGCCTCGGCGTCACCACGGTCTACGTGACCCACGACCAGACCGAGGCCCTCACCATGGGCGACCGCATCGCGGTCCTGAAGGACGGCGTGCTCCAGCAGGTCGGAACGCCCCGCGACCTCTACGAACAGCCTCAGAACGTGTTCGTCGCCGGATTCATCGGCTCGCCCGCGATGAACCTGTTCGACGCCGACGTCGTCGACGGCGGCCTCAAGTTCGGCACGGCGATCGCCGCTGTCGACCGCGACACCCTCGGTGAAGCGACCGCCAAGAAGGTCACCATCGGAATTCGCCCCGAAGACATCCGTGTCTCGGCGACCGGCGAGGGCCTCCCGGTTGACGTCGACCTCGTCGAGGAGCTCGGCGCAGACGGCTACCTCTACGGTCACACCGAGATCGACGGCAACCGCGTCGACATCGTTGCCCGCGTCGACGGCCGTTCGCACCCGAACGCCGGCGAGAAGGTCTTCGTGCTTCCCGAGCCGAACCACGTGCACGTGTTCAACACCGAGTCGGGACTGCGCCTCAGCAAGAAGGCAGTCGTCGCAAGCTAGTCGTTGTACGCCGGTCGAGTAGCGGCGAAGCCGCGTATCGAGACCCCCACCCGGATCTCGATACGCGCTTCGCGCTACTCGATCAGCATTTAAAGGAGAATTCTCGGTATGAGTGGCTCACTGAACATCACCGCGGCGACGGTCGATCCCGCCCTGCTCGACCTCCCCTGGAGTCTCCCCCTCGAGGTGTGGCCGGATGACACGATCGCGGCGCTCCCGAAGGGAATCTCACGCCACCTGGTGCGGTTCGTGCACCTGAGCGGTTACGTCGTCGCGATCAAGGAGACCTCGGCCGAGCTGGCGCGCAAGGAGTACGACATGCTGCGCACCCTGCAGCGGCTCGACATCCCCTGCGTCGACCCGATCGCCGTCATCACCAACCGCACGACGACCGCGGGCGAAGCCCTCGAATCATCCTTGGTCACGCGCCACCTCAAGTTCTCGCTCCCCTACCGCGCCCTCTTCTCGCAGACCCTGCGCCCCGACACCGCGACCCGCCTCGTCGACGCCCTCGCGGTGCTGCTCGTGCGCCTGCACGTCGTCGGCTTCTTCTGGGGCGACGTGTCGCTCTCGAACACCCTCTTCCGCCGCGACGCCGGCGCGTTCGCCGCCTACCTCGTCGACGCCGAGACCGGCCAGCTCTACGACGGCCTCTCCAACGGGCAGCGCGAGAACGACCTCGAGATCGCCCGCGTCAACATCGCCGGCGAGCTGTTCGACCTGCAGGCCGGCGGCAAGATGGCCGAAGAGGTCGACCCGATCGCGATCAGCGACGGAATCGTCGCCCAGTACCGCACGCTGTGGAAAGAGCTCACCGGCTCCGAGCAGTTCGACTCCTCCGAGCGCTGGCGCATCAACGACCGCGTGCAGCGCCTCAACGACCTCGGCTTCGACATCGAAGAGCTGGCGATCAAGACCGACGAGACCGGCACGAAGGTGCGCATCCAGCCGAAGGTGGTCGACGCCGGCCACCACTCGCGGCGACTGCTGCGCCTCACCGGACTCGACGCGCAGGAGAACCAGGCGCGCCGACTGCTCAACGACCTCGACTCGTACACCGCGAGCTTCGGCAAGCAGAACCTCGACGAGGAGGTCGTGGCGCACGAGTGGGCGCAGCGCGTGTTCGAGCCCGTGATCCGGGCGATCCCGCGTGAACTGCGCGGACGGCTCGAACCCGCCGAGATCTTCCACCAGCTGCTCGACCACCGCTGGTACATGGCGCAGAACGAGAGCCGCGACATCCCGCTCGCCGAGGCCGTGTCGAGCTACGTCGACAACGTGCTTCGTCACCGCCGCGACGAGGCCACCGTGATCGACCCGCCCACCGGCGCGATCACCCTGCCGGTCGACGTGGCCGCCGACGACTGGCGTTCGACGGTCTGACCGCGCCGGCCCCGTCTCGCAACTCAGGCAGAAACGCGGATGCCGCGGCGCCACCCGCGCGTCGGCGCGGCACCCCGGCTCGCCCAAGACAACCAGCCTGAGTTGCGCGATCGGCGTTCGTCATTCAGGACGCATCACCCGCGCCGCCGGACCCGCCCGCGCAATCACGCCGGAGCCCGGTACCGGCGCCCCGAATCATCCTGAATCACGAACCCGGCCCGCCGCCCCGTCTCGCAACTCACGCAGAAAAGCGGATGCCGCGGCGGCGCCCGCGCGTCGGCGCGGCACCCCGGCTCACCTCACACATCCAGCCTGAGTTGCGCGATCGGCGTTCGTCATTCAGGACGCATCACCCGCGCCGCCGGACCCGCCCGCGCAATCACGCCGCAGCCTGATACCGGCGCCCCGAATCATCCTGAATCACGAACCCGGCCCGCCGCCCCGGCCGAGGCGTTACTTCTTCTTCGCCGCCGCGCGCAGGCGGCTGACCTCGTAGAGCGCGACCGACGCGGCGATGCCGGCGTTCAGCGACTCGGTCGACGCGTTGATCGGGATCGACACGATCGCGTCGCAGTTGTCGGTGACGAGGCGCGACAGGCCTTTGCCCTCGCTGCCGATCACGAGCAACACCGGCTCCTTGGCGAGCTGCAGGTCGGGCAGCGACACGTCGCCGTCTCCGGCGAGGCCGAGCACGAACACGCCAGCCTCTTTGTACGCCTTGATCGTCGCGGTGAGATTGGTGGCCATGGCGACGGGCGTGCGGGCCGCGGCTCCGGCGGAGGTCTTCCACGCCGAGGCGGTGAGGCCGACCGAACGACGCTGCGGCACGATCACGCCGTGACCGCCGAACGCGGCGACCGAACGGATGATGGCGCCGAGGTTGCGTGGGTCGGTGATGCCGTCGAGGGCGACGAGCAGTGGCACGCGGCCCGACTTCTCGATCTTCTCGAGCAGCTCCATGGGGTGCGCGTACTCGTACGGCGGCACCTTGAGGGCAAGGCCCTGGTGCACCGAGTCGAAGCCAGCGAGGCGGTCGAGCTCTGGGCGCATGACCTCGAGAATCGGGATGCCACGGGTCGTCGCGATCTTGACGACCTCCTTCACGCGGTCGTCGTACTCGATGCGCGTGGCCATGTAGAGGGTCTGTGCGGGGATGTTGGCGCGCAGGGCCTCGAGCACCGAGTTGCGGCCGGTCACGACCTCGATCTCGTCGCTCGACTTGGCGCGTCGCTGCTGCTGGGGGCGCTGTTCGGCGCCGGGAGCCTCTTTGCCGCGGGCGGGTCGACGGCCGCCGGACGCCTCGAAGCGCTCGTTCGCCGCCTTGCGCTTGCCGGCGGGGTGGTACGGACGGTCCTCCGCCTTGGGCGTCGGCTTCTTGCCCTCGAGGGCCTGTCGACCCTGGCCGCCCGAGCCGACCTGCTTGCCCGTGCTGGTCTTGCGTACGGCGCCTGCGCGCGACTTGTTACCTGGATTCTTCACGACTCAATACTCCAATGGGGGCCTGACGGGGTGTCCTCAATAGAGATGCCCGCGGCCACTAGTTCATCACGAATGCGGTCAGCTGCGCTGAAATCGCGGGTCTCCCGTGCGTGCTCACGGTCGGCAATAAGCCGTTCGACGAGGGATGCGAGTGCCCGTTCCGCCGGTACAGAGCTTACAGTGGCCCACTCGGGTGCGTCGGGGTTTATTCCGAGAACCTCGACCATGGCCACGATCTCGGCGCGGATGGTCGCCACGACCGCGAGGTCTTCGCTGTCGAGCGCCGCGTTGCCGGCCCGCACCCGCTCGTGCAGTACAGCGAGCGCCTGGGGGACGGCGAGGTCGTCGTCCATCGCCTCGGCGAACTCCGCGGGCACGACCGGCAGGCCGGTTCCCGAGAACCTGGTGTTCGCGATGCGACGGTGCGAGCGGTCGAGGAACACCTCGATGCGTTCGAGCGCCGCCTCCGCCTCGACGAGCGCTCCGTCGTGGTAGTCGATCGTGGACCGGTAGTGCGCGGCGCCCAGGTAGTAGCGGATCACCAACGGGCGGGCCAGGTCGAGGAACTCGGCGGCGTAGATCGAGTTGCCGAGCGACTTCGACATCTTCTGGCCGTTCACGTTGACCAGGCCGTTGTGCACCCAGTAGTTCGCGAAGGCGTCGCCGGCGGCAGTCGACTGGGCGAGCTCGTTCTCGTGGTGAGGGAAGCGCAGGTCGAGTCCGCCGCCGTGGATGTCGAAGTTGGCGCCGAGGTAGCGCGAGCTCATGGCCGAGCACTCGATGTGCCAGCCCGGGCGACCGGCTCCCCAGGGCGATTCCCACGCCGCCGAGGCGGGCTCGTCGGGCTTGTGGCCCTTCCACAGGGCGAAGTCCTGCGGAGCGCGCTTGCCGCGCGGGTCAGCGTCGGACGCCGCCACCATGTCGGCGGGCTTCTGGTTGGTGAGCTCGCCGTACGAGGCCCACGAGGCGGTGTCGAAGTAGACGTCGCCCTCGGCCGGGTAGGCATGGCCGTTGTCGATGAGACGCTGGATGATCCGCTGCATCTCGCTGATCGACGCGGTAGCCCGCGGTTCGTACGTCGGAGGCAGGATGCCGAGCCGGTTGTAGCCCGCCGTGAACTCGAGCTCGAAGCGGTAGGCGAGCGCCCACCACTCTTCTCCCCCGTCTCCCGCCTGCGCTGAGCCCGTCGAAGCGTTGGCCAGGATCTTGTCGTCGATGTCGGTGACGTTGCGCACGAGCGTCACGTCGAAGCCGCGGTAGGTGAGCCAGCGGCGCCACAGGTCGTAGACGAGGGCCGAACGCAGGTGCCCGATGTGCGGCGACGACTGCACGGTGGGGCCGCACACGTAGAGTCCCACCTGGCCAGCCACGATGGGCTCGAAGTCGGTGGTTTCTTGGCGTTTGGAGTCGTAGAGGCGCACAGTCACGCGCGCCAGTTTATCGGCGCGCGTGTACTAGCGGCGCAATAGGGCGGTGGCGATCGCGCCGCGCAACCGCGCTAGCGGCGCAATAGGGCGGTGGCGATCGCGCCGCGCAACCGCGCTAGCGGCGCAATAGGGCGGTGGCGATCGCCGTGACGCCCTCGCCTCGGCCGGTGAAGCCGAGGCCGTCGGTGGTCGTGGCCGAAACGCTGACGGGAGCGCCGACGAGGTCGCTCATGCGCTGTTCGATCAGGATGCGACGGGGCGCGACCTTCGGACGGTTGCCGACGATCTGCACCGCGACGTTCTCAACGGCGAATCCCGCCTCGATGACGAGCCGCACGGTCGCGCACACGAACACGTCGCCGTGCGCCCCGGCGAACCGTGGATCGTCGGTGCCAAAATTACCGCCGATGTCACCGAGTCCGGCCGCCGACAGCAGGGCGTCGCACACGGCATGCGCCACGGCGTCGCCGTCGCTGTGACCGGCGAGGCCGGGCTCCCCCGGCCAGTGCAGGCCACCGAGCCACAACGGCTGGTCGGGGTCGAAACCGTGAACGTCGATGCCGACGCCGGTGCGCAGCGTGCCACCCGTCGCGGCCGACTCCCCGAGGATCGATTCGGCGCGGCGCAGGTCCCACGGGGTGGTGATCTTGAACGCGAGCGGGTCGCCGTCGACGACGGTCACCGGCAGGCCGGCCGCCGCGAATACGGCGGCGTCGTCGGTGTAGTCCTCGGCCGCCGACGCGTAGGCGCCGAGCAGGCCGTCGCGCGGGAAGCCCTGCGGCGTCTGCACGGCGACGAGCTGCGAGCGGTCGACGGTGCGCTCGACGGCGCCGGTCCAGTCGAGCTGCTTGATCGTGTCGGCCACCGCGAGTCCGGGGATGACGCCGCCGCCGGTGGCGCGCACCGCGGCGATCACGGCCTCGAACTGGGCGGCGGGGGTGAACGCGCGCGCGGAGTCGTGCACGAGCACGACCTCGACGCCCGGCTCGAGCACCGCGAGACCGGCGGAGACGGACTGCTGGCGCGTGTCTCCCCCGGCTACGACGGTGACGTGGTCGGTCGCAGCACCCGCGACGCGGGTCGCGAGGGCGCGGGCATCGTCGAGCCGGTTGGCCGGCGCCACGACGACGACCTGCGCGGCATCCGTCATGTCGAAGACGCGGGAGAGCGCGTGCTCGAGGATCGTCTGGCCGCCGACGGTCACGAGTGCCTTCGGTTCGGCGGCGCCGAGGCGGGTTCCGCTCCCCGCGGCAACCACGATGATTGCGACGGTCGAGCCGGTCACGGGCGCGATTTAGGAGGCCACAGCGTCTGAGGCCAGAACTTCGTCGAGCATGGTTGATGCCTTTTCTTCGTCGGTCTTCTCGGCGAGCGCGAGCTCGGAGACGAGTATCTGGCGGGCCTTGGCGAGCATGCTCTTCTCGCCGGCGGAGAGACCCTTGTCTTGGTCGCGGCGCCACAGGTCGCGCACGACCTCGGCCACCTTGATCACGTCGCCGGTGGCGAGCTTCTCGAGATTAGCCTTGTACCGGCGTGACCAGTTAGTCGGCTCTTCGGTGAACGCGGCGCGCAGCACGTCGAAGACCCGGTCGACTCCCTCGCGCCCGATGACGTCCCGCACACCCACCAGGTCGACGTTCTCGGCGGGGACTTCGATGACCAGATCGCCCTGTGCGACCCGAAGTGTGAGGTACAGCTTGTCGACGCCCTTGATCACCCGGGTCTTGACCTCGGTGATCGTTGCGGCACCGTGATGGGGATAAACGACAGTCTCGCCGACCTCAAACAGCATGGGGTTCTGGTCCTTTCAGCAAGAGTCGAGTTTACCATAATGGCCTCTGAGTAAGGCTTGCCTTACCGGGCTTTGCGACCGCGTCTCGCTAAACTGAAGCTTCAGCAGAGCCATGCGGTTCTGGTCAAACTTTTCTCTGTACTGGAGGCTCCAGTGATTGCTCGCGGCGCGGCATCCGCCATCCTCATCGGCGGCCTGCTTCTTGGCACGACCGGTTGCTCGCTCTTCTCCGAGAAGGCGACGCTGATCCAGTACGAGCCCAGCGACGGCACCGCCGCGAACCTCGGCGACATCGAGCTGCGAAACGTGCTCGCGATCTCGGAGGACGGCGAGACCGTCAACCTCGTGCTGACCGCGAACAACACCAGCGACGAGGGCATCTTCGTCAGCTTCCAGTACAACGACGGCGCGGGCGAAGAGCAGCTCTACGTGGCCGGCAACTCCTCGAAGTCGTTCGGTCAGCCCGACGAAGACTCCGTGATCCTCACCGACGCCGACGTCGAGATCGGCGGCCTCATGCCGCTCTACGCGCAGTACGGCGACACCCCGGGCAAAGAACTGCTGGTTCCCGTGTTCGACGGCAGCCTCGGCGAGTACTCGACCCTCGTGCCGACCGAACCCACGAGCACCCCGACGGCCGAGCCCACGGGCACGCCGTCACCGACGAGCACACCCGCGGCCGAATAACGACACAAAAGAGGTGCGGATGCCGCGGCATCCGCACCTCTTTTGTGCGTGGGGTTACGCCTCGAAGCGGTAACCCAGACCGCGAACGGTCACGAGCATCGTCGGCTCGGACGGCACCTTCTCGATGCGTGAGCGGATGCGCTTGATGTGCACGTCGAGGGTCTTGGTGTCACCGAAGTAGTCGGCGCCCCAGACCCGGTCGATGAGCTGCCCGCGGGTGAGCACACGACCCGAGTTGCGCAGCAGCAGTTCGAGCAGCTCGAACTCCTTGAGCGGCATGGCCGTCTCGGTGCCGTCGACCGTGACCGTGTGGCGCTCGACGTCCATACGCACGGAGCCGGCCTCGAGGATCGCCTCGTGGTCGTCGTCCACCTCGAGGCGGCGGCGCAGCACGGCGCGGATGCGGGCCAGCAGCTCGCGGGTCGAATAGGGCTTCGTCACGTAGTCGTCGGCGCCGAGCTCCAGGCCAACGACGATGTCGATCTCGCTGTCCTTGGCCGTGAGCATGATGATCGGCACGGTCGAGCGCGTGCGGATCTCGCGGCACACCTCGGTGCCGGAAAGGCCGGGCAGCATGAGGTCGAGCAGCACCAGGTCGGCGCCGTTGCGGTCGAACTCCGCCACGGCGGTGACGCCGTCCGCGGCGACCGTCGTCTCGTATCCCTCTCGTTCGAGCAGGTAGGCGAGCGGCTCGCTGAGAGACTGTTCGTCTTCGACGATGAGAATCGAGGTCATTTTTCTTCTCCAGTGCGGGCCCCGGCGTCGGTCGCCTCGGGCAGTCGAATGGTAAACGTGGAACCGTTGCCGACCTGCGACCAGACGCGAACGTCGCCGCCGTGGTTGTGGGCGACGTGTTTGACGATGCTGAGCCCCAGTCCGGAGCCGCCCGTGTTCCTGCTGCGCGCCGGGTCGATGCGGAAGAACCGCTCGAAGACGCGGTCGAGGTCTTCCTCGGGGATGCCGATGCCCTGGTCGGTCACCGCGATCTCGACGATGCCGTCGGTGTTGCTCACGCCGATGCCGATGCGCGACGTCGACGGAGAGTACTGGATCGCGTTGGCGATGAGGTTGTGCAGGGCCACCACGAGCAGGGCCTCGTCGCCGTAGACCGTGGCGCCGTGGTCCCCGCCGCTCACGAGCTGCACGGCGCTCGCGTCGGCCGCCACGTGGTTCTGGTCGATCGCGAGCGACACCACGTGGTCGATCGACACGAGCTCGGGCTTGGCGAGGGCGTCAGCGGCCTGCAGCCTCGAAAGCTCGATGATCTCCTGCGTGATGCGGGTGAGGCGCTCGCTCTCCTTGGTCAGGCGCTTCGCAAACTTGCGCACCTGCTCGGGGTCGTCGGCCGCGATGGCCAGCGCCTCGGCGAGCAGGCTGACCGCGCCGATCGGGGTCTTCAGTTCGTGGCTGATGTTGGCCACGAAGTCGCGCCGCACGTCGTCGAGGCGGTAGGCCTCGGTGCGGTCTTCGGCGAGCAGCAGGATATAGCGCGCGCCCAGCCGGGCCACCCGCACCTGCAGGTAGAGATTGGCGTCACCGAACGGACCGCGGGCGATGTGCACCTCTTCGGTGAGCGACTCGCCCGAGCGACGCACCCGGTCGACGAGCTTCACCAGCTCGGCGTGCACGAGGGCCTGGTGCGAGACCAGACCGAAGGCGAGCGCGCCCGGGCTGACCTTGACGACGTTGTTCGAGGGATCGAGCACGACGCCCGCCGACTCCAGCGCATCGATCACCTGGTCGACACCGTCGGGAACTGCCGAACTGACCACATCGACCGCACGCTGACCGCGTTGTGCGGCTGCGACGATGATCGCCACCATGCCGGCTCCGACAATGACACCGAAGACAAGCGACAGGGGCACCAGCCATCCGGAGTCCATACGCACTAGGTTAGTTACAACTTGAAGGCAGCCTGACAGCTGCGCCCCACAGGCGCTGCACTTCGCCCACTGTTCAACTGGTCAACACGCGTTGTTCACCTGGTCCGGGCAGTCTGGCGTGAACTGTGCGGACCGATCTATGTCCACACCGAAAGGGACGAAAACGTGCGCGAGGTATTCCAGCAGGAGCTCCGAGAAGTACAGGAGCGCCTCGTCGAGATTGCGACCCTGGTCGCGGTATCGATCGACAACGCCACCCGGGCGTTCAACGACTCCAACGTCTCCCTCGCGGAGACCGTCATCGCCGACGACGAGAAGATCGACGTCGCCGCCCTCGAGCTCGACGAGCTCGCCATCAACATCCTGGCCCGCCAGCAGCCGGTCGCCCGCGACCTGCGCATCGTCGTGAGCGCCCTGCGCATCTCGGCGTCGCTCGAGCGCATGGGCGACATGTCGGAGCACATCGCGCAGCTCGCGCGCTACCGCTTCCCCGACAAGGTCGTTCCGAAGAGCCTGCGCGGAACCTTCAGCGAACTGGGCGCGCTCGACGTCGCCATCGCCAACAAGCTCGTCGAGCTGCTCACGACCGAGGACACGCGTCTGGCCGAAGAGATCCGCAACGACGACGACCGCATCGACGCGCTGCACCTCAGCGTGTTCGACAAGGTGCTCGGCGAGACCTGGAAGGGTGCAGCGGTCGACACCGTCGACGCGACCCTCGCCTCGCGCTACCACGAGCGCTTCGCCGACCATGCGGTGTCGATCGCCAAGAAGGTCCAGTACCTCGCGACCGGCGACTGGCACGTGCCCTCGGCGTAAGCCTCCAGCAACGGAAAACCCCGCGCCCTCCTCGAAGGCGCGGGGTTTCGTGCGTTTGCGGGCTACTTCTTGCCCTGGTTCGCGACCGCGGCGGCGCCTGCCGCGGCGGCCTCGGGGTCGAGGTAGTACGCCGGCTTGACCGGCACGAGGTTGTCGTCGAGCTCGTAGACCAGCGGGATGCCCGTGGGCACGTTCAGCTCCGAGATGTCGGCGTCGCTGATGTGGTCGAGGTGCTTGATGAGCGCGCGCAGCGAGTTGCCGTGCGCGGTGACCAGCACCGTCTTTCCCGCCTTGAGGTCGACGGTGATGTCGCTCTCCCAGTAGGGAAGCATGCGGTCGATCACGAGGGCGAGGCTCTCGGTGCGCGGGATCTCCCCGTCGATGCCGATGTAGCGCTCGTCATGCACCTGGCTGTACTCGGCGTCGTCTTCGAGCACGGGCGGCGGCACATCGAAGCTGCGACGCCACTCCATGAACTTCTCTTGGCCGAACTTCTCCAGCGTCTCCGCCTTGTCGAGGCCCTGCAGTGCGCCGTAGTGGCGCTCGTTCAGGCGCCAGGTGCGCTTCACCGGGATCCAGAGGCGGTCGGCGACCTCGAGCGCGAGGTTCGCGGTCTGGATGGCGCGGGTCAGCACGCTCGTGTACAGGATCTCCGGCTTCAGGCCGGACGCGGCGAGCAGCTCGCCCGCACGCTTGGCTTCGTCGACGCCCTGGTCGCTGAGTCGCACGTCGACCCATCCGGTGAAGAGGTTCTTCTGGTTCCAGTCGGAGTTTCCATGGCGCAGCAGGATCAGCGTGTAAGTCATGGATTCAGCCTATCCATCCAACGGCTTGAGTAAGGCCGTCCGCGTCGTGTATCGAAACCGGCGTGCTGGGATACTTGACCAATGCCCATCGGATCCATTACGCGTGGCACGACGGGCACGAACCGTCTCCGCCGCGTCGACCGGTGGATCGCGACCCTCGCCGGCCTGCGTCGCACCGCGGACCCGCTCGTGGTCGACCTCGGCTACGGCGCATCCGCGACTACCAGCCTCGAACTGCACCACCGACTCTCGAAGGTGCGCCCCGACGTCGAGGTGATCGGCATCGAGATCGATCCCGCCCGCGTGAAGCTCGCCTCGCTCAGCGCCAAGGCGGGGGTCAGCTTCCGCCTCGGCGGCTTCGAGGTGCCGTTGCCCGCCGGTCGCAGGGCGGCGGTCATCCGCGCCTTCAACGTGTTGCGGCAGTACGACGAGTCGCTCGTGCTCGAGAACTGGCACCGCTGCGTCGACAGGCTGCAGCCGGGTGGCGTTCTCGTCGAGGGCACCTGCAACGAGGTGGGCCGGGTGGCGAGCTGGGTGGATGTCACGGCCGACGGCCCCCAGACGTTCACGATTTCCCTGCGCCTCGATGGTCTCGACCGGCCGTCGATCGTGGCGGAACGCCTGCCCAAGGTGCTGATCCACCGCAACGTGGAGGGCGAGAAGGTGCACGCCTTCCTCGCCGCTCTCGACAAGCACTGGCAGTACAACGCGCCGCTCTCGACCTACGCGCCGAGCCAGCGGTGGATCGCTACGGCGCAGGGCCTGCGCGCCGACGGCTGGCCGGTTCTCGGCACCAAGTCGCGCTGGCGGCTCGGCGAACTGACGGTGGCGTGGCACGCGGTCGAGCCGCTCGGCTTCGCGTGGGGGCGCTGATGGCGTCGCCGGCCCGCAGATGAGCCGATTCCGGCTGAATGAGGCGTCCGCGGTCGCCTCATTCAGCCGAAACCGGCTCGCGAGCAGTCTGGCGGTCGCCATCGGGATCGCGCCGGGTTAGACCGCCGGCAGCAGCGCCCGCGCGTCGTCGCCCGAGCGCCCCGACGCCACCAGCAGGTCGACCACGAGCGGCCGGGTCAGCAGCACGATGATCGTCTCCGTCACCGGTGCACCCGGCATGATGACGGCGGGGTCGAGCCGCGGGGCGATGCGCTCGAAGATCGCCGCGGCCTCCTTCGCCCTGACCGGGTCGTCGATGCTCTCGCCGAGCACGGTGATGCCGGCGGCCACCTCGCCGAGCAGCTCGGCCAGTTGCGGGCGGGAGGCGCCGTCGCGCAGCAGGAACGACACGCGCCGGTCCATCACCCGCAGGTGCCGGGCGGCGAGGTCGAGCCCCTGCAGCACGCGCGCCTGGTGCCGTAACGCGGGCAGGTGCCGACGCAGGAAGGGCGAGATGCGCGCGATCGACAGGGCGGAGTCGAGCGCCGCGCTCCAGTCGTCGAGCAGCGGTTGCGTGCGCCGCAGCCGCGTCACGGCGAGCGACGCCGCGGCCTCGTCGCCGGTGCGCAGGCCGTCGAGCAGCGATTCGAACGACTCGGCGAGCGTCGAGAGCAGCCGTCCGGCGTCGCGCCGGGCGAGCGCGCGCGGGTCGCGCGGCACCAGCGCGGTCACGAGCAGCGCGATGACGCCGCCCACGAGACCGTCGACGCTGCGGGTGAGCACTCCCCCGTCGGGGTCGGGGAGCAGCATCACCATCATCGACTGGATGCCGGCGGCCGCGGCGAAGGCCGAACTCGGTGACGCCAGCCGCGCGATCACGAAGGTGAGGAACAGGATGAGAGCGATCTGCCACACCCCGCTTCCGAGCAGCGTGAACAGCAGCTCGCTGAACAGGATGCCGACCAGGATGCCGACCACCGAGTCGAAGACGCGCCGCGGCCGGGCATCACGACCGAAGCCGAGACTCGAGATGGCCACGGTTATCGACAGCAGCGGCACGGAGTGCCCGAGAACGTAGTGCGAGAATGCGTAACTCGCCACGACCGCGACGACGATCTGCAGCGCCGCCGGCACCGAGTTCCACGCCCGCGTCACCGCGATCTTCAGGTCGAGCCTGCGCCGCATGCTGCGTTCGAACCGGCGTAGCCTGTCGGCCGACGAGGAGACCACGGGTTTAGCGGCGCACGGCACCGAGGCGCGGCAGCCGCGGCACGTTGGCCTCGGCGCCGGCGTCGCGCGGCACGATTACTTCTTGTGCCGCGGCGATGCGGATTCCGTCGGACAACACGTCGAGCTTCGCGTCGTGCTCGGTACTGCGCTTGATGACCGCGAGCGCGACCGGGCCGAGCTCGTAGTGCAGGGCCGACGTGGTCACGACCCCGATCGGGTCGTCGAGCCCGGCGACGACGACGGAGTCGCCCGCCGCGGGCAGCACCCCGTCTGACCCGTCGAGGTGCAGCATCACGAGGCGGCGCGGCGGGTGCCCGAGGTTGTGCACCTTGGCGACCGTCTCTTGCCCGCGGTAGCAGCCCTTGGTGAGGTGCACGGCCGAGCGCAGCCAGTCGAGTTCGTGCGGGATCGATTTCTCGTCGACCTCGGTCGCGAAGCGCGGACGCCAGGCAGCCACGCGCAGCGCCTCGAGAGCGAGCGTGCCTGCGGCGGGCAGTGCGGATGCCGCGGCGAGCGCACTCCGGTCGATCAGCCTCTCGGTGTACCGCCATTCGGCGCCCGGGTGTTCGGCCACGTTCGCGTACTGGTGACCGCCGGCGACGACGTCGGCCCAGGGGTCGTTCCAGACGAGCGGTACGCCGTTCGGTGCCGCCGCTTCGAGTCCCGCGGAGTCGAACGGCGCCGACCCGAGCGAGCCGATGGTCGCGTAGTCGGCGGTGCGGTCGGCGATCTCGACGCGCAGCATAAAGCGCATCTTCGTGAGCCAGGAGACGAGCCCCTCGGCCTGGTCGGCGTCGACGAGCAGCCACGCGGTCTCGCCGTCCTCGACGAGACGGATCGCGTACTCGAGGCGGCCATTGACGTCGAGCTGCAGGGTCTCGCCCGAGTCGCCGGGTCGCATGCCCTTGACCGACTGGGAGGTGAGCGAGTCGAGCCAGGTCAGCCGGTCGGGGCCGGAGAGAGTGATGACGGCGCGGTCGGAAAGGTCGACGACCGCCTCGCCCGCTGCGAGACGCTTCTGCTCGCCGAGCGGGTTGCCGTAGTGCTGGGGAGGCGAGCCGACGGCGCCGGGAAGTGTTTCGAACTCACTCGACACGGCTGAGGCTCCCCGACGAGTGCGTGCGCAGGTCTTGGCCGAACGCGGCGATGTCCCATGCCCAGAGCAGCTTGCTGTCGACCAGGCCGTAGATGCGGGTCGCCGCGGTGTACTCCTTGGCCGTGGCCGTGCGCAGCACGGCATCCGTCGCTATATCGATGCGCGGCCCTTTGATCTGCCCGATGTAGAGCTCGCTCACCCCGAGCGGATGCACGAGCGATACCTCGATGTCGAAGCCGCCGTTGGCGTTGCGCAGCGTCTCGACCGACTCCGCGTCGGCATAGGGCTTCGCGCCGACGCCCGGGAGCATGCCTGGGCCCGAGTCGCCGGCGTGCGACGGCCGGCTGAGCCGCCAGTAGCCGGTCTCCGCGACGTGCGGGGTGTTCTGGTCGTTGAGCGACCAGGTGTACGAGCTGTAGTTCAGGTACGGCAGGCCGTCGTGCGTGAAGCTGAGGCGCTGGCCGAATTCGTGCTCGCGGATCTCGTCGCCCACGGCGTAGTGCACGACGCCGGTGCCCTCCCAGAGTCCGATGAGCCAGGAGAGTGGTACGAGTTCGGCGGGCAGGTCGGAGTTGAGCTCGATCACGAAGCGCCCCCGGCGACTAGCGCTGGCCGCGGAAGAGGTTGTAGAGCACGACGATCGAGGTATACCCGATCGCGAGGCTCGCCAGAATGAGGAGTCCGGTGAAGAAGAGTTCCAGGGCGATGACCATGGGACCAGCCTAACCGCGTTTCGTGCGCGAGCTCAGGATGCGACGGCGAAAATCGCCGTGGAGACCACGAGCACCACGAGCGCTCCGCCGGTCGAGGTCATGACCCGGGTCACGAAACCCTCTTTGCGGCGGATCGCCAGCTGGATGGTGAACGCCGAGAGGATCGCGGCGGCGAACACGATCGGCACCCAGACGAAGTACTGCCCGGGCATCGAAAAGAGTCCGATCACGACGCTTCCGATGATCGCGAGGGCCCATACGGGGAGGATGCTTGCCAGCTGCCAGGTCACAAAGCAATCTTAAGGCGCTTGTAGACTGTGCGCAGGCACTTTGGAGGACCCGTGGCGCAGCTGCTTATCCTGACCTCTGCGGGCGACAATGACGTTCTCCCCGCATTGGGGCTACTCAGTCATAAAACTCGACAAATCCCGGCCGAGCCGGCTTCGCTCATCAACGCGCCCACGTGCGACCTCATCTTCATCGACGCGCGCTACGACCTGGCCAGCTCGAAGTCGCTCTGCAAGATCCTCAACACCACGGGCGTGACGGTTCCGCTCATCCTCATCCTCACCGAGGGCGGCCTCACCGCGGTCAGCGCCGACTGGGGCGTCGACGACGTCATCCTCGAGGGCGCCGGACCGGCGGAGGCGGATGCCCGCATCCGGCTCGCGATCGGACGCCAGGCCCAGGACAAGTCGAGCAGCAAGATCCAGGCCTCCGGTGTCGTTATCGACGAGGCCAGCTACTCGGCGAAGGTGCACGGCAAGCCGCTCGACCTCACCTTCAAGGAGTTCGAGCTGCTGCGCTTCCTCGCCACACACCCCTCCCGCGTCTTCACCCGCGAGCAGTTGCTCAGCGAGGTGTGGGGCTACGACTACTTCGGCGGAACCCGCACGGTCGACGTGCACGTGCGACGCCTGCGCGCCAAGCTCGGCGACCTCGAGTCACTCATCGGCACCGTGCGCAACGTCGGTTACCGCTTCAACGTGTACGACGACGAGAACGAGCGCTTCCCCGCGCCCCTCGCCAACTGACGCGGTGGAGCTAGGGAGAATCGCGCTAGCGATTCTGCGACCCCAGCGCCGACCGAGCCCGCGAGGGAGGATTGTTACATGACCGTCGAAACCCTACCCACTCGCCCCGACTGGCTCGACGTGCTCATCCAGCGCGCAACCCGCGCCGACGGCCAGCCGCCGTTCTCCGACGGCAGCCTCGTCGAGCTCGCCACCGGAGCGCGCGAGCTGCTCGTGATCGGGGATGTCGCGGCGGCGCTGGTGCGGGACGGGGAGGCGGAATTCGTCGTGGATCCGGATGCCCGGCGGCACGGTCACGGAACGGCGTTGCTCGAAGAATTGCTGACACGCTCGCCGCGGCTGCGCGTCTGGGCGCACGGGGACCACAAGGCCGCCCGGGCCCTCGCCGCGAGCCACGGGCTCGAGGCGGTGCGGGAGCTGTTGCAGCTGCGGTTGGGCGGCGTCGACTTCGATACGGCCGTGGACGGCCGAGTCAATCAGCAGAACGACATCGACGCCTTCCGCCGCGGCACCGACGAGGCCGCGTGGCTCGCGCTCAACGCCCGCGCGTTCGCCGCGCACCCCGAGCAGGGCGCCGTCACGCGCGCCGACCTCGACGTGCTGATGGCCGAGCCGTGGTTCGACGCCGAGGACTTTCTCGTGCTGCGTGACGGCGACGAGCTGATCGGCTACTGCTGGCTCAAGGTGGAACACGGGATCGGCGAGTTCTACGTGGTCGGTGTCTCTCCCGACCGTCAGGGCGAGGGGCTGGGCCGCCGCCTCGTCGAGGCGGGGCTTTCCCGACTGGCCGCGCGCGGCATCCGCATCTCCAGCCTCTATGTCGAGGCAGACAACGAGGCCGCACTGCGCCTCTACCGGTCGTTCGGTTTCGGCGATCACGCGGTCGACGTCCAGTACGCGAAGGCGTAACGCCGGCTAACTCGTTCACCGCTCATTCACGAGACAGTGGGATGATGGCGGGATGGACAGCGAAAACACCCTCCTCGACGCACCGGCACCGAGCGAATCGCTCGACGAGTACGACATCGACGAGTCGTCGAGCGTCGACGACGGCTCGCTGCCCTACGACCGCTACCTCGACCGCGAGCTGAGCTGGCTGGCCTTCAACCAGCGGGTGCTCGAACTGGCCGAAGACACCACGCTGCCGCTGCTGGAGCGCGCGAACTTCCTCGCCATCTTCACCTCGAACCTCGACGAGTTCTTCATGGTGCGCGTCGCCGGCCTGAAGCGCCGCATCGCCACCGGGCTCGCCGTGCCGACCAATGTGGGCCGCGCACCCGAGGACGTGCTCGCCGCCGTGAGCGCCAAGGCGCACGAGCTGCAGCACCGTCACGCCGTCGCCTTCGGCGAGCACGTGAAGCCCGCGCTCGACGAGGCCGGCATCCACATCGAGGTGTGGAGCGACCTCGACGAGGCCGACCGCGACCGCGCGCACGAGATCTTCTCGCTGCAGATCTTCCCGGTGCTCATGCCGCTCGCCGTCGACCCGGCGCACCCCTTCCCCTACATCTCCGGCCTCTCGCTCAACCTGGCCGTGCGCGTGCGCAACCCGAAGACCGACAAGGTGGAGTTCGCGCGCCTCAAGGTGCCGACCGTGCTGCCGCGATTCGTGCAGTTGCCCAACGACGGCACCGGCCGCCTGCGTTTCATCCCGATCGAAGACCTGATCTCCAACCACCTCAGCGAGCTCTTCCCCGGCATGGAGATCCTGGAGCACCACGAGTTCCGGGTCACCCGCAACGAAGACGTCGAGGTCGAC
This sequence comes from Conyzicola nivalis, assembly GCF_014639655.1. Classification (NCBI taxonomy): domain Bacteria; kingdom Bacillati; phylum Actinomycetota; class Actinomycetes; order Micrococcales; family Microbacteriaceae; genus Conyzicola; species Conyzicola nivalis. Next base: position 257,494 of record NZ_BMGB01000002.1, on the reverse strand, counting down.
GAGGACGAGTCGGAGAACCTGATCCAGGCGCTCGAGAAGCAGCTGCTCAACCGCCGGTTCGGCCCGCCCATCCGCCTCGAGATCACCGAGGACATGGACGACCTCACCCTCGGGCTGCTCGTTCGCGAGCTCGACATCACCGAGCAGGAGGTCTACCGCCTTCCCGCGCCGCTCGACCTCGGCGGACTGTTCCAGCTCAACCGCATCGACCGCCCGCTGCTGAAGTACGCCAAGCACGTACCGACCACGAGCGTGAACCTGCTGCCGAACGAGCCGAACGCGGCGCCGAACATCTTCACATCGATCTCGAAGAGCGACGTGCTGGTGCACCACCCCTACGAGTCGTTCTCGACGAGCGTGCAGACGTTCCTCGAGCAGGCCGCCGCCGACCCGAACGTTCTCGCCATCAAGCAGACGCTCTACCGCACGAGCGGCGACAGCCCCATCGTCGAGGCGCTCATCGCCGCGGCCGAGGCCGGAAAGGCCGTGCTCGCACTGGTCGAGATCAAGGCGCGCTTCGACGAGACCGCGAACATCAACTGGGCGCGCAAGCTCGAGAAGGCCGGCGTGCACGTGGTCTACGGCCTCGTCGGGCTCAAGACCCACTGCAAGCTCGCACTCGTGATCCGCCAGGAGCACGGCGTTCTCAAGCACTACAGCCACATCGGCACGGGTAACTACAACCCGAAGACCAGCCGCATCTACGAAGACCTCGGCCTGCTCACCGACGACGACGTGGTCGGCAAAGACCTCACCCGCCTGTTCAACGAGCTCTCGGGCTACGCCATCGAGAAGAAGTTCAAGCGCCTGCTCGTCGCTCCCCTGCACCTGCGCAAGGGCCTGCTCAAGCACATCAAGACCGAGACCGAGAACGCCAAGGCCGGCCTGCCGAGTGGCATCCGCATCAAGCTCAACTCGATCGTCGACGAGGCGATCATCGACGCGCTGTACCAGGCGAGCAACGCGGGCGTTCCCGTCGACCTGGTGGTGCGCGGCATCTGCGGCCTTCGCCCCGGTGTCCCCGGGCTGAGCGAGAACATCCGCGTGCGTTCGGTGCTCGGCCGTTACCTCGAGCACGCGCGCATCTTCACGTTCGTCAACAACGGCGACCCGCAGGTCTACATCGGCAGCGCCGACATGATGCACCGCAACCTCGACCGCCGCGTCGAGGCGCTCGTGCGTCTCGTGGCGCCCGACCAGCTGCGCCAGATCGACGAACTGTTCGAGCTCGCTCTCGCCGAGGACACCTCGTCGTGGTGGCTCGACGGCGACGGCGAATGGACGCGGCACTCACGCACCTCCGAAGGCGAACCGTTGCGCGACATGCAGAACGTCATCATGAAGCGCATCTCGCAGCGCAAGCGCGCGATCAGCCGCTAGTCCGCGGTCGCGTCGAAGTCGAGTGCGGGGGTCTCCATGGGACCTCCGCACTGCTCCGAGCCGCCCGTTCTGGTCCACTCCAGCTCGTAGCCGCGCTCGGCGACCACCGCTCCGTCGCTGTCTAGCGCGCGCAGGGTGAGGCGGTCGGGCGCGGATTGCAACGAGGTGACACTCCACCGCCCGTCGGAACGGCGCTCCAGGGCGAACGGCGGCAGCTCGCCCTCGGGCGGTTGCACGGCCTCCGCGGCTCCGCCGCCCGTAGACGCGGTGCACACCCCGTCGGCGCACACTTCGAGTGATGCGAACTCCCCCGTCGCGTGCACGTCGACGGAATACAGGTAGGCGACGGCCGGGCACGCGCCCGAACTGCAGCCGGCGAGAGCCGGGAGCAGGGCGACACCCGCGGCCGCGAGAGCGAGGGTCCGTGTCATCCGAAGCATTCGTCAACGCTATTCAGGGCCCGGATGCCGCACCAGCGCAACTGAGGAATGTTACGTAAACGAGAACGTGGCCTGGGTGGGCATCCGTACCGGCAGAATGTCCGTATGACGTTATGCACCGCGAGCGACACTTCGAGGACCACGCGGTGAGCGATTCCACCCTGCCCGTACTGGCTGCGGGTGCCGTGGTCTGGCGACTCGTCGACGGCAAGGCCCGCGTGCTGCTCGTGCACCGCGCCGCCCGCGCCGATGTCTCGCTGCCGAAGGGAAAGCTCGACCCGGGCGAGACGCTTCCGCAGACGGCCGTGCGCGAGATCGCCGAAGAGACCGGGCTGGCCATCACCCTCGGCGCGCCGCTCGGCACCGTCGAGTACACGCTGCCCAGCGGCCGGGAGAAGATCGTCTACTACTGGTCGGCCGAGGTAAGCGACCACGCCCTCGAGCTCTCGACCTTCACGCCGAACAACGAGATCGCCGCCGTGGAATGGGCGCCGATCGAGAAGGTGCGCAAGCGGCTCAGCTACGCACACGACATCGACGTGATCGACAGGTTCGAGGAGCGGCTGCTCGCCGGACAGGCCCGCACCTTCGCGATCATCGCGCTGCGCCACGGCACGGCGGTCCCGCCCTCCACCTGGGACGGTGCCGACTCGACCCGCCCGCTGATGCAGCGGGGCGTCGACCAGGCGTTGAGCGTCGCACCGGCCATCGCCGCCTACGCTCCGGCCAAGCTGATCAGCAGCTCGGCGGCACGCTGCCTCGCGACGATCGCACCGCTCGCCGGTGCGCTCGGCCTGCCGGTGAAGTCGTCGAACGCCGTGAGCCAGGACGCGTGGGAAGACGGCAGCGGAAACGTCGAGAAGGTCGTGGCCAAGCGGCTCGCCAAGCGCGTGTCCGCCGTGATCTGCAGCCACGGACCGGTGCTGCCGGACATCATTCTCGAGGTCGCCCGGCTGACCGGCACGCGCACCGATTCCGCGCTGCGCAGGGCGGCAGAACTCTCCACGGGCGAGTACGCCGTGCTGCACATCGCACTAGACCCCACTACCCCCGGAATCGTCGCCGTGGAGTCTCACGGACCGGCGGTCGCCTAAACCTTCCGCGCTTGTTTACCTCCCGTTCACCTCGTGGGGCGAGTCTGGTTAACCTCCGCGCATAGCGTCGTCTCTTGGGTCGCACCGGCCCTCATCCTGTATTCAAAAAACATTCCCGAAGGGAAACCCGTGAAGACGGCAACAACGAACTTCAAGCGTTTCGGCAGCGTCGCTGCTATCGCTATCGCAGGCACCATGCTCTTCTCCGCATGCGCCGCAAACGAGGACGCGCCCGCCGGCGAGTCCGAGAGCACCCTCTCCGGCACGCTCGACGGTGCAGGCGCATCGTCGCAGGGCAGCGCGCAGGAGGCCTGGGTCGCAGCATTCCAGACCGAGAACCCCGACGTGACCATCAACTACGAGCCCTCCGGTTCGGGTGCGGGCCGCGAGGCGTTCCTCTCGGGCGGCGTTTCGTTCGCCGGTTCCGACTCGGCACTCAGCGACGACGAGATCGCGGGCGAGTTCGCTTCCTGCGTCCCCGACTCCGGCTACGTCGAGGTCCCCGCCTACATCTCCCCGATCGCCGTGATCTTCAACGTGGAGGGTGTTGACGAGCTCAACCTCGACGCCGCGACCCTCGCCGGCATCTTCAAGGGCACCATCACCACGTGGGACGATGCAGCAATCGCCGCACTGAACGAGGACGCCACGCTTCCCTCGGCTCCGATCACGGCCGTTCACCGCGCCGACGACTCGGGCACCACCAAGAACTTCGCGGACTACCTCAACAAGGTTGCTCCCCAGGTCTGGGACGCCGCTCCGGCCGACCCCTTCCCCTACGCTGGTGGCGAGGCTGCACAGGGCACCACTGGCGTCGTTGACGCAGTGACCAACGGCACCAACACCATCGGTTACGCGGACGCTTCCAAGGCCGGCGACCTCGGTGTCGCAGCGATCAAGGTCGGCGAAGAGTTCGTCAACTACACCCCCGAGGCTGCAGCTGCAGTCGTCGCCGAGTCGCCCCTCGTCGAGGGACGCGAAGCGACCGACCTGGCGATCAAGCTCGACCGCCTGACCACCGACCCGTCGCACTACCCGCTGGTTCTCGTGAGCTACATCATCGCTTGCCAGGAGTACACCGACGCTGAGCAGGGCCCGCTCGTCAAGGCCTACGCGCAGTACCTCACCTCCGAGGACGGCCAGGCCGAGGCTGCTGACGCCGCCGGTGCAGCTCCCCTCTCCGCCGACCTGTCCACCAAGGTCGCAACGGCTCTCGAGTCGATCAAGTAACAACACCCCCCTTGTGACTGTCGGGCTGCGGATCTCCGCAGCCCGACAGCCTCAGGTCTCCACCTCTTCGCCACAACCAGCAGATGGGTCCCGGAACACGAATGACGACAGCACGAGTGTCGCCTAGAGCCAAGCTCCGGCTCGGGGACCGCATCTTCACAACGAGCACCGTGACCGCGGGTGTCATCATCCTCGTGGCCCTCGCCGCCGTGGCCGTCTTCCTGATCGCCCAGAGCATCCCCGCTCTGATGGCCGATCCCGCCGAGCTCAAGGGCTCGCCGTCGAGTTTCTGGGAGTTCGTCGCTCCGCTCGCCTTCGGCACCGTCTGGGCGGCCTTCCTGGCCCTGCTCATGGCCCTTCCGGTCTCCATCGGCATCGCGCTGTTCATCTCCCACTACGCGCCCCGCCGCGTCGCACAGACGCTCGGCTACATCATCGACCTGCTCGCCGCGGTTCCTTCGGTGGTCTTCGGCCTCTGGGGCATCAAGGTCCTCGCCCCCGCCGTCACCCCGCTCTACAACTGGCTGGTCGACAACTTCGGCTGGTTCCCGCTCTTCACCCCTCCCGTCTCGGGCACCGGTCGCACGGTACTCACCGTGGCCATCGTGCTGGCCGTCATGATCATCCCGATCATCACCGCGGTCACCCGCGAGGTCTTCCTGCAGACGCCGACGCTGCACGAGGAGGCCGCGCTGGCCCTCGGCGCTACGCGCTGGGAAATGATCCAGATGGCCGTGCTGCCGTTCGGTCGCCCCGGAATGATCTCCGCCGCGATGCTCGGTCTCGGCCGGGCGCTCGGCGAGACGATGGTGGTCGCCATGGTGTTGTCGCCCGCACTCGTCATCAGCTTCGTCCTCACCGGATCGACGAACTCCCCCACCATCGCCGGTAACATCGCGCTGAACTTCCCCGAGGCCCACGGCGTCGGCGTGAACGCGCTCATCGCGACGGGCCTCATCCTGTTCGCCATCACCTTCGTGATCAACTCCATCGCCCGCGTAGTCATCAACCGCCGCAAGGCGTTCTCTGGAGCCAACTAGTGAGCACCGCAACGGCCACGCCGCCCGTCGAAACCCGCACCCCCACCACCAACGCCCTCACCTCGGGCCGTCTGCCCCGCTGGGCGCCGTGGGCACTGCTCGCCCTCAGCTGGCTCGTCTTCATCGTCGTCTTCGCAATCATCGCGATGGCGGGCGAGACCGAGTTCAACATCGCCGCCGCGCTCTTCCTCGGCACCGTCCTCTTCGACATCCTGATCTTCTCGGTCACGTATCTCGTCGAGGGTGCGCGCCAGGCCCGCGACCGTCTCGTGACGTCGCTCGTCGCGACCGCCTTCATCATCGCGCTGCTGCCGCTCGTGTCCCTGCTCTTCACCGTGCTCGTCAACGGCACGGCCCGTTTCGACCTGGCTTTCTTCTCGCAGTCGATGCGTAACGTCGTCGGTGAGGGCGGCGGCGCCCTGCACGCCATCATGGGCACGCTGCTCATCACCGGCGCCGCGACCCTCATCTCGGTTCCGATCGGCCTGCTCACCGCGATCTACCTCGTCGAATACGGCCGCGGCCAGCTCGCCCGCGCGATCACCTTCTTCGTCGACGTCATGACGGGCATCCCGTCGATCGTCGCCGGCCTGTTCGCTTTCGCGTTCTTCTCGCTCCTCTTCGACGACCCGGGCATCCGCTTCGGCCTCGGCGGCGCAATCGCGCTGTCGCTGCTGATGGTTCCCGTCGTGGTGCGCTCGAGCGAGGAAATGCTCAAGCTGGTCCCGAACGAACTGCGCGAGGCATCCTACGCACTGGGCGTTCCCAAGTGGCTCACGATCCTCAAGATCGTCATTCCCACCTCGATCGCGGGCATCACGACCGGCATCACGCTGGCCATCTCGCGCGTGATCGGCGAGACCGCGCCGCTGCTCATCATCGCCGGCTTTACCGCCAGCATGAACTACAACCTGTTCGACGAGAAGATGATGTCCCTCCCCGTGTTCGTGTACACCCAGTACGCGAACCCCGGAAGCGACGTGCAGCCCTATCTCGACCGCGCATGGGCCGGAGCGCTCACCCTCATCGTGATCGTTATGGTGCTCAACCTCATCGCCCGTCTCATCGCCCGGATCTTCTCCCCCAAGCTCGGCCGCTAGCCTCACCGGCCAGCAGAACATAAGGAAACCAAGTGTCCAAGCGCATTGAAGTCAACGACCTCAACGTCTACTACAGCAAGTTCAAGGCTGTCGAAGATGTCACGTTGACGATCGAACCCCGCACCGTCACCGCCTTCATCGGCCCGAGCGGTTGCGGCAAGTCCACCTTCCTGCGCACGCTCAACCGCATGCACGAGGTCATCCCCGGCGCCCACGTCGAGGGTGAAGTACGCATCGACGGCAACAACCTCTACGCGTCCGGCGTCGACCCGGTGCTCGTGCGCCGCCAGGTGGGCATGGTCTTCCAGCGCCCCAACCCGTTCCCGACGATGTCGATCCGCGACAACGTGCTCGCCGGCGTCAAGCTGAACAACACGCGCATGTCGAAGAGCGAGGGCGACGACCTCGTCGAGAAGAGCCTGCAGGGCGCCAACCTCTGGAAAGAGGTGAAGGACCGCCTGGCACTGCCCGGATCGGGTCTCTCCGGTGGACAGCAGCAGCGTCTCTGCATCGCCCGCGCGATTGCCGTCTCCCCCGAGGTCATCCTGATGGACGAGCCGTGCTCGGCCCTCGACCCGATCTCCACGCTCGCGATCGAAGACCTCATCGAGGAGCTGAAGACCGACTACACGATCGTGATCGTGACCCACAACATGCAGCAGGCGTCGCGCGTCTCCGACAAGACGGCGTTCTTCAACATCGCCGGCACCGGCGCCCCCGGCAAGCTCATCGAGTACGACGACACCGCGACCATGTTCTCCAAGCCGAGCGTCCAGGCGACCGAGGACTACGTCTCCGGCAAGTTCGGATAACGAGCCGTCAGCGCCACGAAAAAACGCCCCGCATCTGCGGGGCGTTTTTTCGTCTGCCCCGCGCGCAACTCAGGCTGGGTTCGCCCGGGAGCCGGCCGGCCCGCACCGTTGCGGGGCGGGCGCCGCGGTATCCGCGATTCTGCCTGAGTTGCGAGGAGGAGTGGCGGGTCGTGTTCGTGATTCAGGATGATCCGGGGCGCGGGCACGGCACACCGGCGTGATCACGCCGGCGGCAGCGGCGGGATCCGTCCTGAATGACGAACGCCCGTCGCGCAACTCAGGCTGGATGTGTGGGACGAGCCGGGGTACCGCGCCGACGCGGGGCGGGCGCCGCGGCATCCGCGATTCTGCCTGAGTTGCGAAAAGGTGGCGGTGGAGTTTCCGGATGACCCGGAGGCGGTCAGGGGGACCGGGTGTGCCTACGCGCTGGCGATGGCGACGATCGGGGCCGTCGTGGGGGTCTTGGAGCCGCCGTCGGGCTCCACGGTGACGCCCACGGTGTCTCCGGCGTGCATCTCGCCCTCGAGCACGCGCCAGGTGGCGCCGTTCTCGCCGACGCCGAACGTGCCAGCGGGACGCGCGACACTCTCGGTGTCGATGTACCAGAGCTCGTAGACCTTGTCGTCGGGAAGCGCAGGCAGGCCGTCGACAATCATCGCCGAACTGGCCAGCTCGTTCGACCAGACCAAGGTGGCCGTTCCGCCACCCTCGACCTCGGCGACCGCCTGCTGCATGTCGCGGGAAGCGTTGATGGCGGCGAGCTGGTCGGCCGCGAGCTGCTGCGACTGCGATTCGCCGATCGTGTTGACGAGCACGCCACCGCCGAGGATGAGCCCGACGACAGCCGCCGCGGACACGAGGGCGACGGCGGGCCGGGTGAACCAGCGGGACTGGGCCTTCTGGGCGGCGGGCGTGAGCTTAGGAGTGGACGCAGCGGGAGCCGGCACGGCGGTCAGCCGGGTGACGGGAGCCGCGGCATCCGACTCTCCCGCAACCGGACCAGTGACGGCCGGCAGCTGCGGGGTCGACGCGATGAGGCTCATGATGTTGGCCTTCAGCGCCGCGGAAGGCTGCACGGGTGCGATGGCGCCGCCCAGCAGCACCGCGGTGTCGGCGAGTTCGGTCGTCTCGTGGCGCAGGGTCTCTGATTCGGCGAGGTGGGCCTCGAACGCCGCACGCTCCTCGATGGACAGGGCATTCAGCACGTAGGCTCCCAAAAGTGTGGCCGGATCGTCGGCCGACTCTCGTTTGTCGTCGTTCACGATGCCACCCCCAATTCGTCGCGCAAGCGGATCATGCCGTCGCGCAGTCTGGTTTTCACCGTTCCGATGGGAACGCTGAGCAGGTTCGCCACTTCGCTGTGGCTGTACCCGCCGTAGTATGCGAGCGAAACGGCCTGGCGTTGCAACTCGGTAAGTCGGAGCATCGCCTTTTCCACCCTTTCGTGCTCGATGCGGGTCTGCACGGTGTCGGAAACGTTGTCGTAGTCGGCATCGTAGTCACGGATGCCGATCTTGGTATCCCTGTCGCGCGAGGCCTGCGAAGCGCGGACCCGGTCGACCGCGCGCCGGTGGGCCATGGTCATGATCCAGGTCGAGGCACCGCCCTTGGCCGGGTCGTAGCGGGTGGCCGTCTGCCAGATCTCGAGGAAGATCTCCTGGGTGACCTCCTCCGACTGCGCGTGGTCGCGCAGCAGGCGGCGGACGAGCCCGAGAACCCGGGGCGCGATCTGGTCGTAGAGTTCGGCGAACGCGGCCTGATCCCCCGCGGCGACGCGCGCCAGAAGTTGGTTTTGTGTGGGGGGTTCACCAGAACCGAGGTCCTGGCGGTCGTCGGTCTCGCGGGTCACGAGCATAAGCATGACAGTAGTTCGGTGCGATGCGTGAATCGGATGGGTGTCGATCCGGGCGAGGAAGGTGCCGGGCCGCAGAACGCCTCTCGGCGCAAGGCCGCTCGAAGCGGCTATTAGTGGAGCCCGGGGTTACCGCGGCCCGGCGAGATCTATTTTACCCGGATCGAAGCTGGATGCGACCTCAGTCCAGACTTCCCGCACGGTCCAGTCGGGCGCACGTGCTCAACTCGTCGCCCGTGAGGGTGAGCCGCAGAGCGCGGGTGGTGAGCTCGCTCCCCCGCTCGGGCGTGATCAGGTCGACATCGTCAGCCACGCTCACGCAGCCCGCCGCGGTGATGCGGCAGAACGCGGCCGCGCGGTCGAGCGCCGTGGCGAAGTCGCCGCGGAAGAGCCCGCGAAGGATCTCGTCGGCGAGCTCGGTGATCTCGTCGGGACCGGTCGGCATGGGCGCCCCCGCGACGGCGGTGTCGATGGTGCCGAGGATCTCGCTGCCGCGCTGGAACAGATAGGCCGTGCCATCCGGATCTTGGCGGATCAGCAGTCTCAGCAGGTAGATGCGCCATAACGCGCCGGGGAGGCTCTTCGCGCTCGACCTTGCCCAGAGCTCGGAGAGGGCGTCTACGCCGTGCTCGTCGGTGTAGGCGACCAGACGCTCCACGACGGCCGGATCGTTCGACGAGCGCGCGCGTGCAACCAGCGCGTGGGCGGTGTCGTGCGCGATGCGCAGGATCTGAGCCGGATCTTCGCCGCCCTCGAAGGTGTCGAACTTGTCTCCGGAGTACTGGGTGGGCTTATGGAACTCATCGGTCACCAGTACACGCTACATTTAATACCAAGGGCCTCTAGCTCAGTTGGTAGAGCATCGGACTTTTAATCCGTGGGTCGTCGGTTCGAGCCCGACGGGGCCCACCCTCACGGGATCCGCGTTTTCTGCGCGGGTCCCGTTTTTTCTTTGCGTCCGGCCAGTTTCGGACTTTCGGATGACGCCTGCCGCGCACTCAAGCCGAAAGGGCGATGAGGCGTTCCGAGGCGCGCCCGTAGCGTGAGAATCCACTACACCGGAGGATTTTTCATGCACCGCAGCCTGTTGACCATCGCCGCCGTTCTGGCCGCCGCCGCGACGCTCGCGCTCGCGGGTTGCGTGGCGGAAGGCACCGGGTCGAAGCCCGACGACGACCGCGTCGCCGCCGTGCAGCCCGAGACGCGGACGCCGCTGAGCCCCTACTGGGACGCGATGTACGGCGTGTACGACGCCCGGGACGAGATCGAGAAGCGGGAGAGGGTCGAGGAGCTGGTGGCCACCTGCATGGCGGCCGAGGGCTTCGACTACACCCCGATCGACCAGACGCCCGCCGACACGGCCTCGAGCTACGAGGAGGGCTGGGGCACCGAGAACTGGGCGGCCGAGCACGGCTACGGGGCGTTCCCCACCACCGAGGAGACGGCGGCGATCGACGCGCAGGTGATCGCCGAGGATCCCAACCAGGAGTATGTCGCCGGCCTTTCGGAGAAGGAACAGGCGGCCTACTACAAGGCCCTGCAGAGCCCCAGCCCCGACAGCGAGTCGCTCGAGGCGATCAAGGATGGTGAGACCCCGGCCTACGACTGGGAGAACGCCGGCTGCCAGGGCGCCGCGCAGCACGAGGTGACCGGCGACGACCCGACGCAGAGCGAGCGGTACGCACCGCTCGTCGCCGCGATGAACGCCCTCGAGCAGGAGCAGCTGACCGATCCGGCGATGGCGCCCATCGACGCCGAATGGTCGACCTGCATGGACGACGCCGGGTACGGTGGCCTCGCGACGAGGCAGTCGGCCGTCGACGCCGTCTTCGCCCAGTCCACCGAGTACTGGGGCGCGGGCGCGAGTGACGAACCCTCGGAGGAGCTGCGGGCCGAGTGGCGCGCCTACGAGATCGAGGTGGCCGTGGCCGACTTCCGCTGCGCGGAGACGGTCGACTACGACACCAAGGAACTCGCCGTTCAGGTCGCGCGGGAGACCCGGTTCATCGACGACAACGGGCCGGAACTCGACGCGATGCTCGCCGAGCTGGCGCAGGGCGAGTAGCGCTAGCGGGCGACCTGGTCGCGACCCATCGACTTGGCCCGGTACATGGCGACATCCGCGCCGCGAAGCAGCTCTTCGGCCGACGACGCGACGCTTGCCCCGGCGATGCCCACCGAGGCCGTGACGCTCATCGCGACGCCGTTGACCACTATGGGATCGCGGATCGCCTCGATGATGCGGCCGGCGATCGCCCCCGCCTCGTCCCGATTCGTGGTCTCACAGAGGACCACGAATTCGTCGCCGCCGAGCCGTGCGACCGTGTCGCCGGCGCGGGTGCTCTCGAGGATCCGTTGCGAGGCGTGCAGTAGCACCTGGTCGCCGAAGTCGTGGCCGTGCGTGTCGTTGATCTGCTTGAAAGAGTCGAGGTCGATGAAGAGCACCGTCGTCTCGCCGGATTCGAGGGGGATGGAGAGCGCCTTCGACAGGCGCTCCATCAGCATCCGGCGGTTGGGGAGGCCGGTAAGCGCGTCGCTCATCGCGAGGGCCGCGAGCTTCGCTTCCGCGAGGCGGACCATCGCGACGGCGAGGTCGCGGCTGAGTTCTTCGGCTTCACGCTCGAGCCCGTTCCACGGCTCGCTCTTGCCCGTGACGCTCTCGGTCCACGCCGAGAACGACGTGCGCGGGGAGAGTGTCGTCACGCGGTTGCTCGGGGTCTGGTCGCCCAGCCAGCGCACGTCGTCGGTGATCTCGGGCCGGAACCACGCGATGAAGTCGCCGCTGCCGGGGAGCGGCACGAAGAGCAGGCCGGTGACTCCGACGAGTCGCCCGGCGAGTTGCGGATGCTCGGCCGGGAGACGTTCGGTGGCGAAGCTCTTACCGACGACGTTGACCTTGGCCCACCAGTCCAGATTGCTGATGGCCTCCGGCGAAGGCACCGTGCCGATCGTGGTCAGCGTGCCCGAGAGACTCAGAACTGCGCCGCTGGCGGGCACCAGGTTGAGAACGGTGAGGCTGCCTTCGAAGAGGGCGGCGGCGATGTCCGACGTATTCGTCGATTCGGTGACGCCGGACTGATCGACGAGTTGGGCCCTGATGCTCCGCACGTGCACCTGCGCGGTGAGCCGGTCGATCTCTTCCATCGAGTGCAGCTGCAGGGCGACCTGGTTCGCGAGCACCTCGAGACCCTGTCTGAGGGAGTAGGGCACGCGATGCGTGGTCGTCTGCGCCAGGGTGATCATGCCGATCAGCCGCCCGTCGCGCACGAGCGACAGCGACAGCGTCGAGGCCTGCCCCATGTTGCGCATGAACTGGAGGTGGTGCGGCGAGACGCTGCGCAGTTCGGCCGCGCTCAGGTCGAGCGAGACCGGCTCGCTTCCGTCGTCCGCGGGGAGGGTCAACAGCTCGGACGTCGCGCCCGAGTTGTCGACGATCAGGCGGGAGAGTTTGGTCAGGTAGAGCTGACGCGCCTGCTCGGGGATGTCGGATGCCGGGAAATGCAGGCCGAGATAGGGCTCCATCCCGTCCTCGAGCTCTTCGGCGACGATCTCACCGTGGCCGTCGGGGTGGAACGAGTAGATCGTGACCCGTTCGAACAGGGTGAGCTTGCACAGCTCGCGGGCGGTCGCCTGCCATAGACCACCCTGCGTGCGCAGGCGGGCGAGGCGGTGCATCGCTCCGTACACGGCGACGGCCATGCGGTCGCTGTAGTCGCTATCGACCGGCTCGAACTCGACGATCGAGAACGGACCGTCGTGGTGCACGATCACTTCGAAGCGCTTGGCGCCGAGTTCCAGGGCCCGCGGGTTGCCGTCGCTCGCCGTCTCCTCGCCCGGATCGACATGCTCCTGAGCCCACGATTCGCCAGTGACCGCGCTGAGCGGCCGACCGAGCAGGAGACGGGCGTCGATGCCGAGTACGACCGCGCAGTTGTCGGAGGCGTAGATGATGTCCAGCGTGTCGGGCGCGACGGCGAGCAGGGCGCCATGGGGCTGGATCGAGCCGGGCGCCCGGATCGGCTCCCGAACGCACTCCTCGAGGCGCAGGCGCTCGTCATCCGATAACACAGAGGGGCCAGAAGGCACGTGACTCGATTCTTTCTTCAGGTCACGGCCGGGGTGGGCGACTCGCGCGCCTACGATGGCGGAGTGACTGACCCCAGAGTATCCCAGCGGCCGCGCCCAATGGGTGACTACGTCCCGCGCACGTTCAGCGTCCCCTCGTCGGCGGGCCGACCGGGTCCGACGTTCCTGCTCCTGCACGGGATCGGTCTCTCCCACCGCGAGTTCACCGGGCTCGCGCGTCACCTCTCGCGACGGGGCCGGGTGATCGCCTTCGACCTGCCCGGGTTCGGTGAGTTGGCACGTGCCCGCACCCGGCCCCGACACCGGATGTCCGTCGAGGAGTACGCCGCGATCGTGCGGCGCGCGCTCGAACGGCTCGACGTCGGCCCGGTCGTCGTGGTCGGCCACTCGATGGGCGCGCAGTTCGCCGTCGAACTCGCGCGCCAGAGCCCGGAATCGGTCTCGCACGTCGTGCTCGTCGGCCCGGTGGTCGACGCGCGCAAGCCCACGCTCACGGCGCAGTCCGTCGTGCTGCTGAGGGATTCCCTGCTCGAACCCCCGGCTACCCAGCTGATGGTGGCGATCAACTATGTGCGGTGCGGTATTCCGTGGTTCCTCACCGAGGCGGTGGCCATGCGCGACTACGCGACAGACCGCGGGGTCGCCCTGGTGTCCCACCCCGTGTTGGTCATCCGCGGCGGCAACGACCCGATCGCCGACGCCCGCTGGTGCCGGTCGTTGAGCGAGCTCGCCCCCGACGGGCGGGTAGCGACGATCCCCGGGTACCGCCACAACGTCGTGCATTCCAACCCGTCGGCCACGGCGAAGGCCATCCTGGCGTTCGTCGACGACGCCAGTCGGTCGGCCTGACCCGCTGGGTTCAGGCGGCCATCGCCATGACTTCGGCGATGACGCGCGGGTGGGCGAGCACGCGGAAGTGCCCGCCGGTATCGAGACGCACGTTCTTGGCACCGGGCAGGTAGCTGCCGCCCGGGATATGCGGATCGAACTCGCCGAACACCGAGACGATTCGCTCGTTGGCCACCAGCTCGCGCGCGAGGGAGACGATCACCGCGTCCTTCGGCGAGAAGATGCGCAGACTCGGCAGAAACAGGTAGCGGGCGTAGCGCGAACCGCTGAAAGGCGCCGCGATGGCCACCATCCCCCGCACCCTGCGCGCCGCTGCGCCCTTCACCATCACGTACTTGCCGATGAGACCGCCCTTGCTGTGGGCGACGAGCAGCACGTCGGAGAGGTCGTGTTCGTCGAGATAGGCATCGACGAGCTCCGACGCGTCCGCCACCGGCCGGCTGTTGGACTCGAGCAGGCGCACCACGTGCACCGGGTGCCCGCGGTCGTGCAGGCTGGTGATGAGCGGCTGCAAGAACTTCCACGACTCCCACACCCCCGGCACCACGACGATCGGCGTCAGGTCACCCGACAGGAACTGCGCCGGGTCGGTGCGATTGAACAGCGCGCGCGCCTGCCAGGTGACCGCGTAGGCATAATCGGCGACCCACCACGCGAGCGCCCGCAGGATCAGGATGCCGCGAGTTTCGCCAGTGCGTCGTCGGCGACGGCGCCGTCGACGCCGAGCTTCGTGGTGAGAAACTCGCGAGCCGCCGCGGTGTCGCCGCGGGTGTAGGCCGAGTAGGCCGCATCCGCTTCGCGCGCCAACTCGTCGGTGATCTCGCCCTTTACGCCGAGCTGGTCGGCGAGCTGACCGGCGGTCTCGACCCCGAATGAGCGACGAACGCCCGCCGGCAGTGGATACGAGCTGTACTTTCCCAGATTCATGATTCTCTCCCGTCGGTCGGGTGCTGTCGCGCCCGGATTCCAGACTAGGTCGAGCGTCGAAATAGCGCGCAGGCTGGACATTGGGCACGGCAGTGGTGCACGGTCAGGCAGTCCCCGAGACCAGCAGGTCGGCGCGCGGCTTTGTGGCCTCGACCAGTAGCGCGTTTGCGCCGTCGACCGAGCTCGCCCATGCGAGGGCGGCGTCGAAGCTGCGACCGTACTCGGTGTGCCGTGCGACCAGACGGGCCAGCCGTTCGTCGGCGCCGGTCTCGCAGAACCAGCTCTCGGCGAGCAACCCGGGAACGCGGTTCCACGGCTGACGGTCGACGAGCAGATAGTTGCCCTCGACGATCACGATGTCGGCCTCCGGGGGGATGACCACCTCACCGGCTATCCCCTCGTCGACGGCCCGCTCGAAGCTCGGCGCGTAGACGGGGTGGTCGCGTTCGGCGAGCACACGCTGGAGCAACGCCACGAATCCCCAGCCGTCGAACGTCTCGATCGCACCTTTGCGTTCGCGCAGGCCGAGACGGTCGAGGGTGGCGTTCGCGAGGTGGAAGCCGTCCATCGGCAGATACACGGCGCGCGTGACATCCGACCCGCTGTTGATCCCGGCCACCACCCGCTTCGCCAACGTCGTCTTGCCGGCGCCGGGGCTGCCCGTGATGCCGATGACGATGCGTGAACCCGGTGTGGCGAGGGCGAGTACGCGTTCGACGAGCGGCTCAGGCATCCATCGACGGGGTCGCCACGATGGCGAGGCGCAGCGCCCCGCCCGCGATGACGGCGGCCTCCCCGGTCGGGTGCATGCCGTCTAGCGTGTACTGCGCGACGTAGGTGCCCTCCGGTGTGCGCATCGTCTGCCACGGGTCGACGAACGTCCACGAGTTGTCGGCTGCCAGTTGCCGCAGGGCGGCGTTCCAGGCGGTCGACGCGGCCGGGTCCCTGTCGAGAGGCGGGACGGACGAGAGGATGACACGCTGCGCGGCCGACTTCTCCGCGATCTCGGTCACCAGCATGAGCCGGTTCTCGACGGTCAGTTCCCCGCCGAGGTCGTTGGTGCCGGCGAGCACGACCAGAACGTCGGCGGTCACCGGGGTGACGTTGGCACTCATCTCGAGCAGTTTCGCGCCGCTCTGCGCCCACCCCTCGGCGACGAACTCCGCACCGGCCTGCGACGCGTAGGTGGTCCACGATCCGGAGCTCATGTCGAGGCCTTCGCGGCTGGCGCGCGCTGAGATCGAATCGCCGACGACGGCGAAGGTCGTGGGCGTAGCGATCGGCGCGACGGCCTGGGGAATGCTGGGGCCGACCCGGCCCTCGGCGATGGTCGAAACGGGCCAGACGACGGTGGTGGCGTTGATGCCGAGCGTGAGCAAGATCACTGCGCCCGCAGTGAACAGCACACGTTTTCTCGTCATCCCCGGTTCCAATTGCTCGTCCTGACGAACATGTTAGCCAATGCGCCTGTGCTTCGAGCCCTCACCGCGCGCGAAAGGGGGATGCTAACCCGAGACTTAATCGCTATGGTGTGTCTCACACCTGCACCTGAGTGTCGAGACGAGTACCCGAAATTCGACTCACTACCCGTCGGCGGCTGCATCGCCGCCATTCGACGCCCGCGTCAACCTACGTTGGGGGAATGATGGGACTGCTGACCTACGACGGTTTCGAAGCCGACTTCGACGACCGGCTTCTCGCCCACCTGCACGTCGTGATCGTGCAGAAGCTGCGACGCGGAGAAAGCTTCTCCATGACGTGGCGAGAGTCGAACGACGGGGGCGGCGGGCGTAGCTCGCTCTGGCTGCACCCCTCGATCCCGCTGCACTTCAAGTTTCTCGGCAGCAAGCCGCCGACGCTGAATCGCGAGTGGCTCGCGACCCTGACCCTGTCGTCGAACAGCTCGCAGGGTCTCGTCGTGACCCCGGAACCCGAGCCGACCCTCGTGCCGATGACGCCTCAGCCCGCGAGATCGTCCAGCAGCGCGAGCAGCGCCCGGGCGTAGGCGTCCGCGGCATCCGGTGCCTCGAACGCCCGCGATTCTCCCCCGACGAGGGCGGTCAGCCGGTAGGCGCTCGCGTCGAGGGTGACGGCACCGATCGCCTCGGTGCTCTCGACGCGCTCCAGGGAGCGGAACGCCGCGCCGAGCAGCTCGCGCAACTGGTCTTCGCGCGGCAGCCAGAGGGCGTCGTCGAGCGCCACCGAGTCGAGCGCCCACTCCGTCGTGCCGTTGAAACCCAGGACCGTGCCGCTCGAGAACTCGTGCGCCTCGACGGTCATGTCGCTGAGCGTGTACACCTCGGCGTCGGCCTCGACGCGGTCGATGCAGAAGTTGTCGCCGCGCACGGGACGCCAGACGAGGTCGGAGTCGCGCAACGCCCTGGCGAGTTCGATCGAGATCATCGGATCATTATGCGTCGCTCGCCTTGACGCCGGCCGGGCTGCCTGTACTCTGGCGTCGGCGCCGCATTCCTGAGGCCCGGTCAAAGATGACGGAGAAGCGACCGAGGTGAAACACCAGGCAACGCGGATCGCCGCGCGCGAGAACGGTCCGCGCAGGCGCGCGCCCCGGGCCGGCTCGTGGCTCGTCGGAACCACCGTTCGCCGCACCCGTGCGCAATGGCGGCTTCTGCTCGGCGTGGTCGCGGTCGCCGTACTCGCGAGCGTGCTCGTCACGACGCTGAGCCTGCTCGTCTCGGCGACGGAACAGCGCGGCGTGCGCGGCGCGCTGGGCGCGATCCCCGCGGAGCAGAGCGACCTCGACGTGCGCCTCCTCGACCCGACCATCGACCTCGCCGACGCCACGGCGGAGGTGACCGACGCCGTCGCGAGCGTGTACGCCCCGGCCGCGACCGCCACCGTGGTGGGTGGCGCCGTGTCGTCGTATCTGCCCGTGACGGCCGTCGCGGATGCTCCACGCGCCCCGTCCCCACCGACACTCGCCTACTTCGGCGAGTTCGACGGCGTCGCCCAGGCGGCGACACTCGTGGCGGGCGACTGGCCGGGCGAGACGGCGGCGGGCGACCGTGTGGCCGTCGCGATTCCGGCCGCGGCCTCGGCCGCGCTCTCGCTCGGCGTCGGCGGAACGCTCGTGGTCGAGGCGACGGACGCGGATGTCACGGCCGTCGTCACCGGGGTGTTCGAGCCGACCGACCGCACCGACGAGTTCTGGGCGCTCGACCGCCTCGCCTCTGCCGGTTACGAGCCCGAGTTCCCCAACCCGTTCACCAGCTTCTACAACCCCAGCGTGGTGTTCGGGCCGCTCGTAGTCGGCACGGGAGCCCTCGCGTCGGCGGACCTCCCCGTCGCGATCGCCACCCTGCGGTACACACCCGATTTCTCGGACACCACGGTGGCGCAGCTGCGGCCCCTGCTCGACCGGCTGGCGACCGCCGATATCGACATCCTCTACAGCGCGAACGGCGTGGCCGGCAGCGTCTTCATCGACTCCGACGCGGCCGCGGCCGTGAGCGCCGTCGCGGCCGGCCTCACCGTCACCCGGTCGACCGTCGTCGTGGTGAGCCTGCTGCTCCTGGTGCTCGCCGTCGCGGCGATGGCCCAGCTCGCGCGGCTCTACAGCGATGCACGCGCCGGGGAGCGCCAGCTCATGCGCGCGCGGGGTGCCTCGCGCCGCAACATCCTGGCTCTCGCGGCTGTCGAGGCGGCGGTGATCGCGGTCGCCACTGCGGCGGCGACTCCCCCGCTCGCGTCGCTCGCCTACCGACTCCTCGCCACGCAGCCCACCATGGTCGCGGCCGGGATGCCGCCGGACGCGGGCATCCCGCCGCTCACCTGGCTCATCTCGGCGGGTATCGCCGTCGTCTTTGTGCTCGTCCTCCTTGCTCCTCTTATCAGGGGCGACGTGTCGTTCGCCGAGGGTGCGCAGGCCGCCGGCCGGCAGCGCCTCGTCTCGGGCGTCGCGCGGTCGGGCATCGACGTCGCGCTCGTGGTGCTCGCCGGAATCGCCTACTGGCAGCTGCAGGCCTACCGCACCCCCGTGCAGGAGTCGGCCACGCTCACGGTCGACCCCGTGCTCGTCGCCGGCCCGGCCATCGTGCTGGTCGCCGCCGCCCTCGTCTGCGCGCGGCTCATTCCCGCCGCCTCGAGGCTGCTCGAGCGCCTCGGTTCGGGCGCGCGGGGCGCGACCGTCGCCCTCGCCTCCTGGGAACTCGGTCGTCGTCCGCAACGCGCGACGGCCGCGGTGCTGCTGTTAAGCCTGACGCTCGCCGTCGGCACCTTCGGCCTGAGCTTCCTCGACACCTGGAAGCGGTCGCAGGTCGACCAGGCCGCCTTCGCCGTCGGCGCGCCCGTGCGGGTGGAGGCGGACGGCGCGGCCGCCGACGGCGTGGCCGCCCCCTCCGGCACAACGGCCGAGCCGACACTGCGGCGGTCGCTGGTCATCGGCGGCTTCTCGGGCGACCCCGACAACCTCGGCGGCAGCCTGGCGTCGGTGCTGGCGCTCACCCCCGCCGCCCGCGACCTCGCGGCCGACGGTCAGCTCGGTGATCTGGGGGGCGACGTCATCGCCGACAGCCTCCCGACCGACCCGCCCGCCGCGACCGTTGTCGACTTGCCCGACGGCGCGACCGGGGTCGCCGCGACGGTGCGATTCGGCGATCCCGAGGCACCGCTCGAAGCCGTCGCGGCCGACCTGACCGCGGTTATCGAGAACGGCGACGGACGGCTCGTGCTGCTGCCTCTCGGCCGCATCGACGGCGACGGCGCATCGCACGAGGTGAGCGGCGAGCTCCCTCCCGCGTCGGCGACGGGCACCCTGCGCTTCGCTGGCCTCCAGGTGAGGGTCGTCGACACCAGCGGCGACGAGCCCGTGGTTCGCGGCGCCCCGGAGCCCGCCGACGTGCTGCTCTCCGACCTCGCCGGCACGACGGCGTCGGGCGAGCCGCAGCCCGTCGCGGTCGAGGCCGGCGACGACGGCTGGTTCGGCTCCGCGGCGGCACGCAACTCGTCGCTGCCCGCGACCAACGGCGTGCCCGACGGCTGGCAATTGCGTCTGGGCGTCACGGTTCCGCTCGACCTCCGCAGCAGCCCGGGCAACTACGCGCTCGTCGGTTGGCGGCCGCACGCCGCCGTGCCCGCGGTGCTCGCCGGCGAAATCGCCGACCAGCTCGGCCTCACGGTCGGCACCGAGCTCGACGTGCGTGTGGGCGGTCTCCCCACCACCATCCGCGTTGCCGCCGTCGCCCCGCTCGTACCCGGCGCAGCCCGCACGGCCGACCTGGCCGGGCCCACCCCGGCGCTCGGCGGAGCCGCCGCACAGCTCGCCGTCGTCGACACCACGCTGCTCACGCGCTCACTCGTGGAGGCCGGTGCCGAAGGGTCGCTCGTCGACGAGTGGTGGGTCGGCGTTCCGGCCTCCGACGCCCGTTCCTTCCTCGATGCGCTGCCTCCGGGCGTGACCGCCGTGGGTTCGGCGCTGCTCGGCGACCGGCTGCAGGAGGCACCGCTCCGCGTCGCGACGCAGGCGGCGCTCTGGGTCGCGATCGCCGCGAGCACGCTGCTCGCGGCCGTCGGATTCGGCGTGCACAGCGCGGCCGGCCTGCGTTCGCGCCGACTGGAGCTCGCCCAGCTGCGGGCGATCGGGTACTCGCGCCGCCGCCTCGTGGGGCTTGTCGGCGCCGAGTCGCTGCTGATGTGTCTGCTCGGGGCCGTCTTCGGCATCTCCATCGGCGTGCTGCTGGCGTGGCTCGTCGGACCGCTCGTCGCGGTATCGCCCACCGGCGCGCCCACCGTGCCCTCCGTCGTGGTCGAGGTGCCCCCGCTCGGCATCGCCCTCCTCCTCGCCTGGATCGTCGCGGTGCTCGCCGCCGTCGTGCTGCTGGTCGCCCGGATGCAGCGCTTCACCGAGCCCGCGCACCTGCTGCGCGAGGGGGCGCAACCGTGAGCGCGCCCGACACCCGGCGCCGCCCGGCATCGGGGCGCACCCGCCGGAATACCTCCCTCCGTTCGCTCGTTGGGGCGACAGCCCTGCTCGTGCGTCGCCGGGCTTCCCGCGACGCTCCCCTGCTCGTGGGGTGGATTGCCCTGCTGTGCCTGGCCACGGTGCTGGCGGTCGCCGTGCCCCGCCTCGTGCTCGACGCCGTCGACAGGGGTGCGCGCGAGGCGGTGGCGGAAGCCGGCCCGACCGCCGACATCATCGTGCGGGCACAGGTCGGCGACCCGAACGTCGCGTCGGACTTCGCAACACTGCCCGCCATCGTCGACCTGGCGGCCACCGTGCCGGGGAACCTTCCCGACGGGCTCGCCCGGGTCACCGACACGCCAACGGTCTCGGCGATCAGCCCCGGCGTGCGGATGACCCGCGCGGAGGCCGTCGCCGGCGCCGCCCGGATCGAGGCGCAGTTCGGCCTGCTCGGCCCCGACCAGCAGTCGGGACTGACGCTGGTCGACGGGCGGCTGCCCGCCGGGACGGGGGACGGAGACAGGGTCGAGGTGGTCGTCTCGAGCGAGGCCGCGGATGTCGCGGCTCTCGCCGTCGGAACGGTATTGAACGCCTCCGTTCCGGTCGCCGACCCCGACGAGCCGCCGACGGTGGTCGCGGCGGAGGTCGTGGGGATCGTGGCATCCGCCCACCCGTCTTCGGCGACCGTCTGCGCGTCGGAGTGGTGCGACCTTCCCACGATGTGGGCGCCAGAGGTCGACAAGTCCCGCCTGGGCGGGAGCGGCGTCGAACTGACGCTGCTCGTCGACGCGGAGGGCATCGCCGTTGCCCAGCAGCTGTTCTTCGACCCGTTCGTCGCATCGGTGCGGCTACCCTTGCGCGCCGAGCGCTTCTCGGGCGAGCTGGTGACGACGGTGATCGCCGAGACGGATGCGCTCGAGGCCAACGCGGCTCCACTGACGGCGGGGTCGGGCGTGACCGTGAACGTGCGCACCGACTTCGCAGACGCCCTGCGCGGCTACGGCGACCGGGCGGCGGCTGCGGTGGCACAGATGACGCTGATGATCGCGGGGCTGTTCGGGGCTGTGGCCGCCGTCATGCTGGTCGTCGGCGGGCTGATCGTGCGTCGCCGCTCGGCCGACCTCGCCCTCGAGCGCGCCCGCGGCTCGTCACTGGGCGGGGTCGCCGTGGGGGGGCTGGCCGAATCCCTGGTGCTCGCCGTCGTGGGCGCCGGGCTGGGACTCGGGATCGCCGCGCTGGTCACGCCGGGGCCGCTCGCCGATCCGCTACCGCTCGCCGCCGTCGGCGTGGTAGCCGTTCTGGCTCTGCCGGTTCGGGCGATGCTGCTCGCCCGGGAGGCGTGGAGCGGTCGGCGCCAGCCGGCCAACCGGCGCGACCGGCAGCAGCTCGTCGCGCGCTCCCGTATCCGGCGCCTCGTGCTTGAGCTTTCCGTGATCCTGCTGGCCGTCGCCGCGCTCGCGTCGCTCCGGTCTCGGGGACTGGTGGCCGCGCGCACCGACGGCACCGACCCCCTGCTGGCTGCCGCGCCGCTCCTCCTCGCCGCCGCCGTGACTCTCGTCGTGCTGCGGGTGCAACCGCCGGTCGTGCGCGGGATCGGCGCCGTCGCCGCGCGTTCCCGCGGCGCGGTGGGTGTGCTCGCGGCCGCGCACGCCACCCGGGCGGTCGCCGTGCTGCCGTTGCTCGCGCTCACCATCGCCGTCGCCCTCGTCGTCGGCGGTTCCCTGCTCGTGCAGACCGTCCGGGAGGGGCAGGTCGACGCGTCGTGGCAGCGGATCGGCGCCGACGCCAGGGCGACCGGCGTCTTCGGCGCGGGGGTGGCCGAGGGCGTGCGCGCCGCGCCGGGTGTCTCCGCCGCCAGTGCACAGCTCGTCACCCGCGCCGTGGGGTTCGACAGCGGTGCGGCATCCACGCAGGGGACCCTAATCGCGGTCGACCCCGGTTTCGCCGACGTCGCGCGTCTGCTCCCCGCGCGCCTCGCGCCCGACAGCGCGGCCCTCGACGACCTCGCCACGGCGTCCGCTGACTTCGAGGCGCTGCCAGTGCTCGTCGACGAGCGGCTCGCGGCACGGGTCGACATCGACGAGCTCGTGATGGTCTTCGGGGAGGATCGCGTGCCCGTGCGTGTCGTCGCCACGTTCGAGGGCGGGCCGGGCGGCTATCTCTCCGGGCCGATCGCTTACGCCGATCTCGGGGCGCTGGGCGAGCGGCTGGGCAAGCTCCCGCCCGCCGACACGCTGCTCGTGATGGGTGACGGGGCAGCCGCGGCCGCCGCCTCGACCGACGCGACCGAACTGGTCACCCGCGCGCGGTGGCTCGCTGATCGACGCGACCAGGAGCTCGTTCAGGGGGTCGAGCGGATGACGCAGCTATCGGTCGCGGCGGTGGCGTTGCTCGCTGCGGTCGCCCTCGTGACCACGGTGGCCGGGGGCGGCCGGTCGCGGTCACGGTCGCTGTCGCTGCTGCGCACGCTCGGGGTGCGGCGCGGCTTCGGCTGGGTGCTCGCCCTCGCCGAACTCGCACCCCTCGTCGTCGCCGCGCTCGTCGGGGGCGCCGCCGCCGGGGTCGCCATTTTCGTGGCATCCGGCCCGGCGCTCGGCCTGCGCATCCTCACGGGTGGCACCGGCGACCCGGTACTGCGGGTGGACCCGGCGACGGTCGTTCTCGTCGTGGCCGGCAGCGTCGTGCTGTGCGCGATCGCGATTGTGGCCGACGTCGTGGCACACCGCCGCGACCGGCCGGGAGAAGTGTTGAGAGTGGGAGAGACGACATGACGCAGACCGATGCGCCGGCGCGACCGGCTTCGGAGTTCGGGGCGGACGCCCTCATCGTGTGCGACAACGTGGTGCGCATCTACCAGGTCGAGCAGATCGAGGTGCAGGCGCTGCAGGGCCTCGACCTGCTCGTCGACCGCGGCGAGATGATCGCGATCGTCGGCGCGTCCGGCTCCGGCAAGTCGACGTTGCTCAACGTGTTGTCGGGGCTCGATGTGCCGACCGCGGGGCGGGCCCGCGTGGGCGATTGGGACCTGCTGCGGATGTCGGCCGCCGACCGTCTCGCCTACCGCCGATCCGTCGTCGGATTCGTCTGGCAGCAGACCTCGCGCAACCTGCTGCCGTACCTCTCGGCCGCCGAGAACGTCGCCCTTCCGATGTCGTTCGCCGGGGTGCGGGCGCGGGCCCGCGCCCGCCGCACGGCGGAACTGCTCGAGGCCATGGGCATGGGTGCGAAGGCCGACCGGCGTCCGGGCGAACTCTCGGGAGGCGAGCAACAGCGCGTGGCGATCGCCGTCTCGCTCGCGAACCGGCCGCAGGTGTTGTTCGCCGACGAACCGACGGGCGAGCTCGACACCGCCACGGGCGCCGACGTCTTCGCCGCCTTGCGCACCGCGAACACCAGTTTCGGAACCACCGTGGTGATCGTCACGCACGATTCGGATGTCTCGGGGCAGGTGCAGCGCACGGTGGCGATCCGCGACGGCCGCACGTCGTCGGAGGTGGTGCGGCGCACCGAGATCGACGAGTGGGGGACCTCTGCCGTCATCGCCGAGGAGTATGCCATGCTCGACCGCGCCGGGCGCCTGCAACTGCCCGCCGACTACCGCAAAGCACTCGGCCTGCGCAGCCGGGTGCGCCTCGACCTGGCATCCGACCACGTGGGTGTGTGGCCCGACCGCGCGCCGGACGGAGACGCGAAATGATCACGCAGGACACCCCCATGGTCACGGTCAGCGGGCTGGGTCGCACCTACGGCTCGGCGGGTGGCGACGTGCACGCGCTGCAGGACGTCTCGTTCAGCGTCGAGCGCGGCACGATCGCCGCGCTCGTCGGCAGATCGGGCTCGGGAAAGACCACCCTGCTCAACTGCCTCGGTGGTCTCGACGAGCCGACCAGCGGAACCGTCGTCGTCGACGGCATCGAGCTGACGTCGCTCGACGAGCGGGCCCGCACCGCGCTGCGCCGCGACCGGCTCGCCTTCGTCTTCCAGACGTTCGGCCTGCTGCCGATGCTGTCGGCGGCCGAGAACGTCGGGCTCCCGCTACGCCTGCGCGGTGCCGCGGCGAAGGAGCGTACGGCGCGGGTGGCGCACCTGCTCGACCTGGTCGGCATCGGTGCCCAGGCGGCGCAGCGCCCCGGCGAACTGTCGGGCGGCCAACAGCAGCGTGTGGCGATCGCGCGTGCGCTCGCCAATTCGCCGCGGCTGCTCATCGCCGACGAGCCGACCGGGCAACTCGACGCCGAGAGCGGCGCGAGCGTCATGGCGCTGCTGCAGTCGGTGGTGCGCGCGGAGGGGATGACCGCGATCATCTCGACGCACGACCTGAGCCTGCAGGCGATGGCCGACCAGACGATCAGGCTGGCCGACGGGCGGCTCGCCTGAACTAGGCCGCGCTGACCCCGAACGCCAGGCCGAGCAGGTAGGTGGCGCCCGCCGCGCCGAAGCCGATCGCCAGCTGCCGCAGCGCGCGCTTGAGGGGCGGGCCGCCCGAGAGCAGTCCCGTGACCGCTCCGGTGCCGAGCAGGGCAACCCCCACCAGGGCCGACGAGAGCACGACCGCCGCGACGCCTTCGAGGCCGAATATGTAGGGCAGCACGGGGATGATCGCCCCGGAGGCGAAGAACAGGAAGCTCGATACCGCGGCGCCGAGCGCCGAACCGATCTCTTCGTGGTCGTCGACGGTGTCGCCCGCCGAGTGGTCGACGGTGAGGTCGCGCAGCACCTCGGCGGCGTGCGCCCGGGCCTCGTTCTCGTCCATGCCGCGGGCGCGGTAGACGAGCGAGAGCTCGTTCGCGTCGACGTCGAGGTGCGGCAGCGCGGAACGCGTTTCGGGATTGGGGTCGGATGCGGCGAGCAGTTCGCGCTGGCTGCGGATCGAGACGAACTCGCCCGCGCCCATCGACAGCGCTCCCGCGAGCAGACCCGCGAGCCCC
Source organism: Conyzicola nivalis (assembly GCF_014639655.1). Lineage (NCBI taxonomy): Bacteria > Bacillati > Actinomycetota > Actinomycetes > Micrococcales > Microbacteriaceae > Conyzicola > Conyzicola nivalis. Next base: position 231,836 of record NZ_BMGB01000002.1, on the reverse strand, counting down.
GTCGCCAGGATGATCGGGGTGGATACCCCGGTCGCGCCGATGCCGAGCACGAGGGCGAGGTTGCTCACGAGCCCGTCGTTGGCGCCGAACACCGCGGCGCGGAAGGTACCCGAGAGCCGGTTGCGCCCGCGGGTGGCGAGGCCGCGCACGACCTCCTCGTGGATGCGCTCGTCGGCCGCCATCGCGGGCGTCGCGTCGACGTCGCCCTCGTACGGGGAGCGAGCCTCCGCCCGTTGCGCGAGCGCGAGGACGAACACCGAGCCGAAACGGCGGGCGAGCCATCCGAGGGCCCGCGTGCGGATCTCGCCACGGTGCGGCCGCCCGGCGTTGTCGCCGAGCAGCGCCAGCCAGTGCGCCTCGTGCCGGGCCTCGGCCTCGGCGAGCGCGAGCAGGATCTCGCGCTCCTCACCGGTGCGCCGGCTGGCGAGGTCGCGGTACACGGCCGCCTCTTGGCGTTCGTCGGCGAGATACTTGCGCCATCGTCGGATGGTGGAGGGTGTCGGGGCGGCCACGCGGGGGTCCTTCGGCTAGGGCCGACCGACGAATTCCGGGTACGAAAAACCTCGGCCAGTCAAGATTCTGACCGAAGGTCTCGTTCGCCTGGTGATTGTCATCACCGAGGTGGAGCACCGGGTGCGTCGTCGTGACGAACCAGTATGTCGATGTCTCGCGCCTAGCCGGTGCGGACCGGCTGAGGGAACTACTCCCCTTCGTTGCTACCCAGAGTAGCGGATGCCCCAGCGAACCACCCAGTTCTCGCCGGGTTCCAGCCACTTGAGGCCCAGCCCGGTGTTGAGCGCGTTCGGGGCCGCGGTCATCGGCTCGATGGCGACGGCGAGCCCGAGCCCGCCGTCCTTGGGGAACTTGCGGGTCGTGAACACCTGCACGTAGGGGTGGCTCTCGTCCTGCCAGAGTTCGACGCGGCGGCCGTCGGGAGCGGTGAGTGAGCTGACGCTCTCGCCGCCGTCGAACACCACGCCGCCGAACGCGTCGTCGAGGTACAGGTCGCCGACCAGGCGCCCGTCGCGCAGGTCGAAGCCCGTGCCCTCGACGGGGTTCTCGGCGATCGGGATCAGCCGGTCGTCGGTCTCGAACCTGGTCGTGGCGTTGAGGCGGAGCGTGAGCTGCTCGGTGGGCACGTCGCCGAGGCGGAAGAAGGGGTGGGTGCCCACGGCGACCGGCGCCTTGACGGCCGAGGCGTTGTGCAGCGAGTGCGTCACGGTGAGGCCGCCCTCGACGAGTTCGTAGGTGACGCTCGTGTCGACCATAAACGGGTAGCCGTGCTGCGGGTAGACGGTGGCGTTCAGGGTGACGGATGACTCGGACTGGTCGGTCACACGGTAGGCGGTGGACCGCAGCAGGCCGTGGATGGCGTTGTGCCGCGCCGGCTCGGTGATGTCGAGGTGCTGGCGCTTGCCGTCGAGGGTCCAGATGCCGTCTTCGACGCGGTTCGGCCAGGGGGCGAGCACGATGCCGTCGCCGAACGGCGGCGTGCGCTCGGCCGCGTAGGGCTCGGTGAGGTCGACGCCGTCGATCTGGAAGGTGCGCAATGACGCGGCGACCTCCGTGATGACGGCGGTCGACGAGCCCGTCGCGGTGGCGCGGGTCAAGACGAATTGTTCTCCGGTGGGTGCACGCATTTCTTCAGCCTAGTTGTCGGCGTCGATGACGTGCAGACCGGCGGTCTCGAGCCGGGCTACGACATCGGCATCCGGACCGCCCGCGGTCACGAGCGACTCGAAGTCCGAGAGCGGTCCGACGTTGCCGAGCCGGCGGCTGCCGAGCTTCGAGGCGTCGGCGACGAGCACGCGACGGGCCGCCGACTGCATCATGCGGCGCTTGACCTCGGCCTCCGGCAGGTTGACGTTGGTGACGCCCACCTCCGGGTCGACGCCGTTGCACCCGATGAAGGCGATGTCGCCGTGCAGGCTCTCGAGGAACGCCGACGCGAACGGGTTCACCAGCGAGTGCTGCAGGGGGCGCAGGGTGCCTCCCGTGACCACCACGGTCAGCCGGGGCATGCCCGGTTCGAGTGCGAGTGCGATCGACAGGCCGTTCGTGACCACGAGCACGTCGTTCAGGTCGCTGCGCCGCGCGAGCGCGTGGGCCACGGCGAGCGCGGTCGTCCCCACGTCGAGCAGCACGCTCTGTCCCGACTTCACCATGGACGCGGCGCGGCGTCCGATGGCGAGTTTGGCCGCGGCCTCGCGGGCCAGCGACGACTCGAACGACGACTCCCCCTCGTTGCCCGAGCCGCGGGGCATCGCGCCGCCGTGCACCCGCACGATGCTGCCGGCGAGCTCGAGCGCGCTGAGGTCGGAGCGCACGGTGACCGCGCTCACGCCGAGCTCGACGCTCGCGTCGGCGACGCGCAGGAACCCGCGGTCGACGATGTCCTGAAGCAGACGCTCGCGCCGGATGATCGTGGGGGCAGAATCGTCCGCCATCGTCGTTTGCTCCTTGCGAATACTTGCGAAAACAAAAGGCTAACTTTCGTTATCGTAATAGCATGACAGATCCGGTGATCGTAAAGCGCCCCACCATCCTGGCCGACGGTCGGGAGCTCATCTACTTCGACGACGCGGACACCACGCTGGGCCCCGACCGCGCCGTCGACGCCCGCGTTCTCGACCCGCGCCCGCAGACCGCGACCATGCGCCAGGACGTGCTCACCGGCGAGTGGATCTCCATCGCCTCGGCGCGCCAGAACCGCGTGTTCCTGCCGCCCGCCGACCAGGACCCGCTGGCCCCCGCGACGCCCACCAACCCCTCGGAGGTGCCGAGCAACTACGACGTCGCGGTCTTCGAGAACCGCTCCCCCTCGTTCGGACCGGCCATCGGCGCCGAATACAGCCTCGAGGAGCTCGACCAGATCGGTCTCGGCCGCACGCTGCCGTCGATCGGCCGCTGTGAGGTCGTCTGCTTCAGCCCCGAGCACGAGGGCTCGTTCGGCAGCCAGACCGAGTCGCGGGCGCGCACCGTGATCGAGGCGTGGGCCGACCGCACGGCCGCGCTGTCGGCGCTGCCCGGCATCCAGCAGGTCTTCCCCTTCGAGAACCGCGGCGAGGCGATCGGCGTCACGCTGCTGCACCCGCACGGGCAGATCTACTCCTACCCCTACGTGACCCCGCGCACGAAACGGCTCGTCGAGTCGATCGAGAAATTCGGCCCCCATCTGTTCGAATCCATCCTCGAGAGCGAACGGGCATCCGAACGCGTCGTCATCTCCGGCGAACACTGGACCGCCTACGTTCCGTTCGCGGCGCGCTGGCCCATCGAGGTGCACATGCTGCCGCACCGCCACATCCCCGACTTCGCGGCCACCAACGGTGAGGAGCGCGACGAGCTTGCCGGCCTGTACCTGAAGCTGCTGCGCGGCATCGACAAGCTCTACGACACCCCGACGCCGTACATCGCGGCGTGGCACCAGGCGCCGGTCAACGTCGCGCGCGACGACATCCGTCTAATGTTGCAGGTCACGTCTCCGCGTCGCGCAGAGAACAAACTGAAGTACCTCGCGGGGTCGGAGGCGGCCATGGGCGCCTGGATCGGCGACGTGACACCCGAAGCAACAGCAGCATTCATTCGAGAGGCGATCGCACGAGTATGAGCGACATCAGGGACGACGTTAAGGCCGACTTCACCGAGCTGTTCGGCTACGAGCCGGAGGGCGTCTGGTCGGCTCCCGGTCGTGTGAACCTCATCGGCGAGCACACCGACTACAACGAGGGCTTCGTGCTGCCGTTCGCGATTAACAAGCGCACGGTGCTCGCGCTGGGAGTGCGTGACGACGGCGTGCTGCGCATCGCCAGTTCGTTCGCCGACGAGGTCGCCGAGATCGCCATCGCCGACCTCACCCCGTCGGCGCTGACCGGGTGGTCCGCCTACCCGTTCGGCGTGGCCTGGGCGATCGGCCAGTTCGGCGCCGACCTCGCCGGCGTGCCGGGGGTCGACATCTACATCGACTCGGTCGTGCCCGTGGGCGCCGGCCTCTCGTCGAGCGCCGCGATCGAGAGCGCCGTCGCGCTCGCCCTCAACGACGTGTGGCAGCTCGGCTTCGACCGCCCCACGCTCGCCAAGATCGGCCAGCTCGCCGAGAACAAGGCCGTAGGAGCGCCGACCGGCATCATGGACCAGTCGGCATCGCTGCTCGGCAAGCAGGATTCGGCCGTGTTCCTCGACTGCCGCTCGCTCGAGGCCGAAGTGATCGACCTCGGATTCGCCGCCGCGGGCCTCGAACTGCTCATCATCGACACCGGCGTCAGCCACTCGCACTCGACCGGCGGCTACGCCTCACGCCGCGCCTCCTGCGAGGAGGGCGCCCGCATCATGGGTGTTCCCGCACTGCGCGACCTGCACGTCGACGACCTCCCACGCGCACAGGAGCTGCTCGACGACGAGACGTTCCGCCGCGTGCGCCACGTGGTCACCGAAGACCAGCGCGTGCTCGACACCGTGCGCACCCTGCGCGAGCAGGGACCGACCGCGATCGGCGAGCTGATGGATGCCTCGCACCGCAGCATGCGCGACGACTTCGAGATCAGCGTGCCGGAGCTCGACCTCGCCGTGGAGACGGCCCTCGCGAACGGAGCCGTCGGCGCCCGCATGACGGGAGGCGGTTTCGGCGGAGCGGCGATCGCCCTCATCCCGAGCGACGCGGTCTCGCGACTGCAGGTCGCCATCGACGGCGCCTTCGCCGAGCACGGGTTCGGCCAGCCGGTGACGTTCACGGTGAGCGCCGCCGACGGGGCCGTGCGCGAGAGCTAGCCGTTCCCCTGGGCCGGGGCCGGGGTCGTTCGACAGGACGAGATGGCCTCGGCGCACGCTCGACAGGACGGTTTGCCGGGGCGGGAGCCGCGGCATCCTGTTGGCCGGTCACGCCGGTTGAGTAGGTCGCCCAGCGACCGTATCGAAACCCCACCGGCGCGCGGGCCGCGCCACGTGACATCCGATTGCGGCGATTGGGGCAGTTATCTCGCCCGGCTGCCCCATATGGCGCAACTCGAGGGGGGCGCAGGGGGTTTCCATACGCGCCCCAGAGGGCGCTACTCAACCAGCGCGTGCGCAGAGGGCGCTATTCAACGAGCGGCGCCCGCCATGCGGGTGTCAGCGCACGGCGCCGAAGAGGTTGACGTCGAAAATCGCCACGGCGATGAAGCCGACGGCGAGAACGATCGCGAGCACGGCAGCGAGGCCGACCAAGAACTTGCCACTGGAGAAACTCATGACTCCACCCTAGCCCGGCGGCGTCATGCTGCGGCGGGCGGCACCACCGGGGTCTCGGTGCCCGCGGTGATCGACACCAGCTGGCCGTAGCTCAGCGGGAAAACCGTGTGCGCGTGCCCCGCGGCCGCCCAGATCTCCGGGTAGCCGGCGAGATCGGCGTCGACGAAGGTGCGCAGGGGTGCGGGATGGCCGACGGGTGCGATCCCGCCGATGACCTGACCCGTGGCATCCTTCACCGTCGCCGCATCGGCCCGTGCGAACGTGCCCCCGACCTGTTTACCGAGCCACGCGGTATCGACGCGGTGGGCTCCCGAGGTCATCACGAGCACGGGCTCGCCGTCGAGCAGAAAGACGAGCGAGTTGGCGATCGCGCCCACCTCGATTCCCAGAGCGGCGGCGGCCTCGGCCGCGGTCTTGGCGGCGCCGTCGAGCCAGACGACCTGCGTCACGACGCCGGCCTCGGCCAGCGCTGCCTCGACACGAACGACCGCGGGATGCTCAGGCAAGGCGTTCCGCCGCGTCGACGACATTCACGAGCAGCATCGCGCGCGTCATCGGGCCGACTCCGCCGGGGACCGGGGACAGGTAGCCTGCGACGTCCGCGGATGCCGGGTCGACGTCGCCGACCAACTTCGCTTTGCCGGTCTCGGGGTTGACCACGCGGGTGATGCCGACGTCGAGCACGGCCGCGCCCGGCTTCAGCCAGTCTGGCTGCACGAGGCCGGCGACGCCGACCGCCGCGACCACGATGTCGGCCTGGCGCACGTAGCTGGCGAGGTCGACGGTACGCGAGTGCGTGAGGGTGACGGTGGCGTCGAGGCCCTTGCGGGTGAGCAGGAGTCCGAGCGGGCGGCCGACCGTGAGGCCGCGACCGATCACGACGACGTGTTTGCCCGAGATGGGAACGTCGTAGCGCTCCAGCATCTCGACGATGCCGGCCGGAGTGCAGGGCAGCGGGGAGTCGAGCGGGCCGCTCACTCCCAGCACCAGTCGCCCGAGGTTGGTCGGGTGCAGGCCGTCGGCGTCCTTGTCGGGGTCCATCAGCTCGAGCATGGCGTTCTCGTCGAGGCCGGCCGGGAGCGGGAGCTGGATGATGTAGCCGGTGACGGCCGGGTTCTCGTTCAGCCCGACGATCGCGGCCCGCACCTCGTCGGCGGTCGCCGTCTCGGGCAGGTCGACGCGGATCGACTCGATGCCCACCTCGGCGCAGTCGCGGTGCTTGCCCGCGACGTAGGAGAGCGAGCCCGGGTCGCTGCCGACCAGCAGGGTTCCCAGGCCGGGGGTGATGCCCTTGGCCTTGAGCGCGTCGATGCGCGCCTTCAGTTCGTTCTTGACGGCGGACGCGGTGGCGACGCCGTCGAGGGTGATTGCGGTCATTAGCGGGTCCTTATGTCGTCGGGACGCTTCGATAGGCTCAGCGACCGTGCAGTCCCTGAGCCTGTCGAAGGGCGGAAAGTTGTTACGCCCAGCTGCCCGGGCTCGTGAGGCCCTCGTACAGCGGGAAGCCGTCGGTCAGCTTCAGCACACGGGCGCGGAGAGCCGCGACATCCGGGGTCGGCTTGAGGGCCGTCGCGATGATGTCCGCGACCTCGGTGAACTCGGCGTCTCCGAAGCCGCGCGTGGCGAGCGCGGGCGTTCCGATGCGCACGCCCGACGGGGTCATCGGCGGGCGGGGGTCGAACGGCACGGCGTTGCGGTTCACCGTGATGCCGACCGAGTGCAGGATGTCTTCGGCGTCCTGGCCGTGGATGGCGGCGCCCCGCAGGTCGACCAGCACGAGGTGCACGTCGGTTCCGCCGGTAAGCACGTCGATGCCGGCGGCGACCGTGTCGGCCGCCATCAGACGCTCGGCGAGGATCTGTGCGCCACGGATGGTGCGCTCCTGGCGGTCCTTGAACTCGGGCTCGGCGGCGAGCTTGAACGCCGTGGCCTTCGCCGCGATGACGTGCATGAGCGGCCCGCCCTGCTGGCCGGGGAAGACGTTGGAGTTGATCTTCTTCTGGATCTCGAGGTCGTTGTTCAGGATGAAGCCCGAGCGCGGTCCGCCGATGGTCTTGTGCACGGTCGACGAGGTGACGTCGGCGAAGGGCACCGGGTTGGGGTGCAGTCCGGCGGCGACGAGGCCGGCGAAATGCGCCATGTCGACCCAGAGCTTCGCGCCCACCTCGTCGGCGATCGCGCGGAACGCCTCGAAGTCGAGCTGGCGCGGGTAGGCGCTCCACCCGGCGATGAGCACCTGGGGGCGGGTCTCGAGCGCCTTCTCGCGCACGACGTCCATGTCGACGAGGAAGGTGTCGGGGTCGACACCGTAGGCGTGGGCCTCGTAGAGCTTGCCCGAGAAGTTGAGCTTCATGCCGTGGGTGAGGTGCCCGCCGTGCGCGAGCTCGAGTCCGAGGATGCGGTCGCCGGGGCTCGCGATCGCCGCGAGCACGGCCGCGTTGGCGGATGCACCGGAGTGAGGCTGCACGTTGGCGTAGGCCGCGCCGAAGAGGCTCTTCGCGCGCGAGATGGCGAGGGTCTCCGCGACATCCACAAATTCGCAGCCGCCGTAGTAGCGGCGTCCGGGGTAGCCCTCGGCGTACTTGTTGGTGAGCACGGAACCCTGGGCCTCGAGAACGGCGCGCGGAACGAAGTTCTCGCTCGCGATCATCTCCAGCGTGCCGCGCTGGCGGCCGAGTTCCTGTTCGAGGACGGCCGCGATCTCGGGATCGACTTCGGACAGCGGCGAATTGAAGGTAGAGGACACGAGCGACTCCTTGAAAGCGAACGGATGTAACTAAGGTATCCGTTCAGCCCAGGCGTACGGCCGAATCGTGTATCTCGCTCCCTGATGGTTACCCATCTCAACGCCAGTTGCGACCCGCTCAGTGTAGCGAAGGAAGCGGGCAAACGAAAAGGCCCCCGCGCTCGCGCGCGGGGGCCTCGACGGTGTGACTAGACGCTGCGACGGCGACGGATCACCGTGACGCCGGCGAAGGCCGCTCCGGCGAGCAGCAGGCCGCCCGCGACGAAGAGGCTCGGCGCGATGTCCTGGCCGGTCGCGGCGAGCTGTGGCAGGGCGGCGAGCGCGGTGGCACGCACGGCCGACACCGCGAGCAGGGTGCCCGTGGGGCTGACGGCGAAGTACAGCACCGCGCTGAACGGCGTGCCGTCGACGTTGGTGCTCGCCAGGGTTATGGAGTGCAGTCCGGGCTCGAGGCCGGACGGGAGTGCGACGGTGGTCGACAGCATGGTGCTGGGGTCGATCACGCCGGAACCGACGACGATCGGGGTCGACCGCACGGTGGCGTTCCAGCCGGAGCCCGGCTGCAGGCCCGACGCGATGAGTGCGACCTTCGCACCGGCGACGGCAGCTCCCTTGGCGGCGTCGATCGTGATGGGCGTGACCGAACCGTCCTTGTCGGCGATGATGATCTTCAGTGCCGCGATACCGGTGTTGGTGCCATCGGTGACGAAGAAGCCGGTGTCGATGACGTTGCTGTACTTGGGCGTGCCGGAGATGTGGAGACGGGGCGCCTTGCCCGGGATCTGCTCGTCGAGGATGGTCACGGTGAGACCTTCCTGCGGGTTGACGTAGCCGGGCGCCGGCTCGTCGCCGGACTGCTGGCCGTAGCCGATGGAGCCGCCGGTCGCGGTGAAGTCGAGGCCCGCGGTGGTGAAGGGGATGTCCTGGTCGACGGCAACGCCGCGCGTGAGCTTGAGGTCGGGGGCGGTGAGGGGCACCTCGACGTAGGGGGTCTCGACAGGAGCCGGCGTGGGCTGCCCGAGCACGACGCTCGCGCTGATGGTCGAGGCGAGGGCGGGAGCGGTGCACGAATCGAGTCCGTCTTCGCGGCTGCTGTCCTGGTCGTAGAAGCCGACGGACACGGTCTGTCCGGGGGCGGCCTGGTACTCGCTCACGAGGAAGTCGTAGGTCAGCGAGGCGCTCAGCGGCGAGATGTAGGTGCTGTCGAGAACCGCGCCGTCGAGGTACGTTGCACTGCAGATTCCGTCGCCGGCGACCTCGGTCAACGCGGGGTCGCCGTTGAAGTAGCCGAAGGTCTGCTGGCCGCCGGAGAGGGTGGCGGTCGGGAAGGCGACCGAGGTGATCGTGTCGGCGACGGCGGCCGAAGCCGGGACGGCCGCGACGAGCGGCGCTGCGACGAGTGCGGTTGCGAGGACGACGACACCGACGCGGCGGGAGATCGCCGCCGATCGGGTTGCCGTGCGGACAGGGGAAAGGGCGCGCATGTGTGCTCCTCAAGAGTCGTGGGATGGCTCCGAGCACACGTTACAAAGTCTCGCGTGACGGTCTATCAGCACAGTACTAGAGAACCGATACGGATAGTAACTTTCGTCACGTCTCGCGCCGAGCCCCGTTCGGGGGGGTCAGGGGGCGATCAGTTTGGTCGCCGCGCGCACGGCCGAGGCGCGACGCCGCGCGACGGCTTCGTCCGCGTCATCCGCAATCTGGCTGACGCCCTCGAGCCGCATAGAGGAGGTGGCGATGGTGAAGAGCAGGGTGAAGAGTTCGTGGGCGTCCCACTCGGGGTCGACGAGGCCCCGCGCCTGCGCCTCGACGATGGCCGCCGAGTCGCGTTCGATGACGGATGCCGGCACCGCGGGGACGAGGTCGAAGTCGCCGCCCAGCCGGGCCCAGTCCATCATGCGGAAGTGCTCGGGGTGCGCGTGGGCGAAGTCGAAGATGGTGCCGACGAATCCGGGGAGGTCGCCCGAGTCGACGGGGATCGACGCCATCACCTCGTCCATGTGGTGGTTCAACACGGCGACGAACAGGGCGCGCTTGTCGCCGAAGTAGGCGTAGAGCCGCTCCTTGCTCGCGTTCGCGGCCGCCGCGATGCGGTCGACTCGGGCGCCGGCCAGGCCGAACTCCGCGAATTCGCTGCCCGCCGCCACAAGAATTCGTTCCTTGGTCGCTTCGCCGTCGATTCTCATGGGTATGATCTTACATAACCCAACCAACTAGTTCGTTTGACAGGATCCCGCTCTCTCAATGTCTTCACCCTCCACCTCCCCGAACCACCGCTGGTGGCTTCTCGCCGTTTTGGCACTCGCCCAGCTGATGGTCATCCTCGACGGCACCATCGTCAACATCGCGCTCCCCGACGCGCAGATCGACCTCGAGATGAGCGACGGCGACCGCACCTGGGTCGTCACGATCTACGCGCTCGCCTTCGGCTCGCTGCTGCTGCTCGGCGGCCGCATCGCCGACTACTGGGGCCGCAAGCGGTCCTTCATGGTCGGCATGATCGGCTTCGCCATCGCCTCGGCCATCGGCGGTCTCGCCGTCAATACCGAGATGCTGCTCGCCGCGCGCGCACTGCAGGGCGCCTTCGCGGCCCTGCTCGCCCCCGCCTCGCTCGCCATCCTCACCATCACGTTCCCCAGCGGCAAGGAGCGCATCAAGGCGTTCGCCGTCTACGGCGCTATCGGTGGCGGCGGCGCGGCCGTCGGACTGCTGCTCGGCGGTGTGCTCACCGAGTTCGCCAGCTGGCAGTGGTGCCTGCTCGTCAACGTGCCGATCGCCGCCCTCGCGATCGTCGGCGCGGTGCTCTTTATGAAGGAGAGCCGGGCGCACGGCAACACCCGCTACGACATCCCCGGAACGCTGCTCGTCGTCGCCGGACTCGCGGCGCTCGTGCTCGGCTTCTCACGCGCCGAGGAGGGCTGGGGCCGGGTCGACACGATCGGCTTCCTCGTGGCCGGCGTGATCCTGCTCGCCGTCTTCGTGGTTGTCGAGTCGCGCGTCTCCAACCCGCTGCTGCCGCTGCGCGTGATCGTGAACAAGGTGCGCGGCGGCGCGTTCCTCGTGTCCACCCTCACCGGGGCCGCGCTCCTGGGCGGCCTGCTCTTCCTCACGTTCTACTTCCAGATCGTGCTCGGCTACTCGCCCCTGCAGTCCGGCCTCGCGTCGCTGCCGATGACCGCTGTCATCATGATCTGCGCGACGCTGCTCTCGCAGATTCTCCCGCGGGTCGGCGTACGACTCCCCATGACCGTCGGCCCGATCCTCGCCGCCGCCGGACTGTTCTACCTGTCGTTCATCACGGTCGAGGGTGACTACGTCGTGCAGGTGCTTCCCGGCCTCATCCTGCTCGGCGTCGGCCTCGCCTCGGTCTTCGTGCCACTGCAGAATGTGGCCCTCGCCGGAGTCGAAGAGCACGACGCCGGCGTGGCCAGCGCCGCGGTCTCGGCGACCCAGCAGATCGGCGGCTCGATCGGAACCGCCCTGTTCACCGCGCTCTACACCTCGGCCATCGCGACCTACCTCGCTAACAACCCACCGTCGCCCACGGCGCAGCTCGAGGCGTTCGTCGACGGCTACTCGGTGGCGTTCATCTGTGCCGGCGCGCTGATGCTCGTCGCCGCGCCCATCTCGTTCTTCCTCATCCGGCCCTCGCGAGAAGACCTGCTGAAGAACGCGGCCGCGGTGCACATGGGCTAGTCGCCCCGCTTCACCGCGCGCGTCGACAGGACGCACTGGCCCGGGTGCCCGCCGAACAGGACGAATTCGGCGGTGTCGCCCGGGTCATCCTGTTTTCGCGACCTAGGCGATGCGGGCACGCTTGGCGCGCGCCGACAACCACAGGTTGCTCACGACCATAAAGACCACACCGACGGCGATGATCACGACGTCGACGAACGGCAGCGTGATGATGCCGGCCTGGTCGAGCAGCAGACCGCCGACGAGGGCGCCGAAGCCGATCGCGAAGTTGAACGACGTCGTGAACAGCGCGGCCGCGAGGTCGCGCATGCGGGCGGATGCCGTGTGCAGCATGCGCGTCTGCAGCATGGCCGGCAGACCGCCGAACGCGATGCCCCACACCACGAGCGACGCGACGATGACCACCTGAGAGCCGGACCACAGGGCCATCACGAGTACCGACACGGCGACGACCGTGGTGGCCACGATCATGCCGCCACGCGGGAAGCGGTCGCTCACCAGACCGGCCAGCACGAGGCCGACCGCGCCGGCGCCGCCGAAGAGGAAGAGCAGGATCGCGATCGAATCTTCGCCGAACCCGCCGACCGAGATGAGCCACGGCGCGATGTAGGTGTAGAAGAGGTTGTGGCCGGTCATCACCACGATGATCACGAAGCAGAGCACGATCACGCCCGGGATGCTGCGGTCTTTGCGCAGCGGCATCGGGATCTCGCCGGTGGCGAGGGGGACCCGGTGGTCGACGGCCGGCAGGAAGCGCAGCACCAGGATCGCGAGCACGATCACGATCACGCCTATCGTGGCGAAGGCGAGCCGCCAGCCGAGCGCGTGGCCGAGGGCTGTGCCGAGCGGCACACCGAGCACGAACGCGGCGGTGCCGCCGCCGCTCGTGATCGCGACGGCCCGGCCGATCTGATGCTTCGGCACGAGGTGCGCGGCGTAGGCGCCGACGACAGCCCAGAACAGTCCGTGCGCGAGGCCGCCGATGATGCGCGCGCCGACGAGGATCTCGTAGGTCGGCGCGAGGGCGGCGAGCACGTTGCCGGTCGCCACCACGAGCAGCACGATGACCACGAGGTATTTGCGCGAGTAGCGCCGGGTGAGGGCGGCGAGCGGGGTGGTCGAGACGACGACCGTGCCGGCGAAGATGGTGACGAGCAGGCCGATGCGCGACTCGGAGACCTCGAGTTCGCTCGCCATGTCGGGCAGGAGGCCGGTGGGGAGGAACTCGCTGGTGACGGAGACGAAGATCGCCCCGGCGAGAACGAGCAGGCCGACCCAGGGGAAAGCGGGCGCGGTGGTGGTGCTGTTGGAAGACAACGGCAGGATTCCGTTCGGAAGATGATGGCGCGAAGCGAGCCGCGGGAAGCCGCGTACGAGCGCGACTTCGATTCCAGAATACTCTTGACCGGTGACTGACACCTCGACGCACTGGATCCTCACCCTCGTCTGCGAAGACCGCCCGGGGATCGTGCACGCGATCAGCGGCGCGATCGTGACGGCGGGCGGCAACATCACCGAGTCCCAGCAGTTCTCGAGCGACGACACCGGCACGTTCTTCATGCGACTGCAGGTCGAGTCGGCGGCGTCGCGCGACGAGTTCGAGGCGGCGCTCGCCCCGGTCACGAGCCGGTACGCGATGACCTGGCAGCTCGACGTGGTCGGTCGCCCGCTGCGCACCCTCGTGCTCGTGTCGAAGGCCGGCCACTGCCTCAACGACCTGCTCTACCGCCAGCGCGCCGGGCAGCTGCCGATCGAGATGCCGCTGGTCATGAGCAACCACTCCGACCTCGAAAACCTCGCGTCGTTCTACGGTGTGCCGTTCGAACAGCACCCCGTGACGAGCCCGGGCCAGAAGCTCGCCTTCGAGGACCGCGTGCTCGAGGTCGTCGAGCAGCACGACATCGAACTCGTCGTACTGGCGCGGTACATGCAGATCCTCTCCCCCGAACTGTGCGCCTCCCTCGCCGGCCGGGCCATAAACATCCACCACTCCTTCCTCCCCGGTTTCAAGGGCGCGAACCCCTACAAGCAGGCGCACGCCCGCGGTGTGAAGCTCATCGGCGCGACGGCGCACTTTGTGACGAGCGACCTCGACGAGGGTCCGATCGTCGAACAGAACGTCGTGCGCGTCGACCACTCGCGCACGGCCGCCGAACTCGTCTCGATCGGACAGGACGAGGAGAGCCGCACGCTCACGCAGGCCGTGAAGTGGTTTGCCGAGCACCGGGTGCTGCTCGACCGGGCGCGCACCATCATCTTCAAGTAGTCCGCCCTACTGCCCGCCGGGGTGATCGCTCCCTAAGCTGAGCGCATGAGCACGCTTTTTGAACACGCCCGCAAGCTCGACGCCCACGGGCAGGTCGACGATTTCTGGATGCTCGTCGAGGGCGACACCATCCTGTCGACGGGGCATGGTGCGGGTCCGGATGCCACGACTCGCGTCGATGTCGGTGGGCACTGGCTCGTGCCGGGGTTCATGGACCTGCACGGCCACGGCGGCGGCGGCCACTCGTTCGACGACGGCCCCGGCGAGATGGAGGCCGCGCTCGCGACCCACCGCGCGCACGGCACGACCCGTTCGGTGATCAGCCTCGTCGCCAACCCGCTCGCGAGCCTGCGCACGAGCCTCAACGAGATCGCCGACATCGCCGACGCCGACCCGCTCGTGTTGGGCGCGCACCTCGAGGGGCCGTTCCTCGCGCAGAACCGTCGGGGTGCCCATAACGGCGAGTTTCTGCGCGACCCCGCGCCCTACGAGGTGGAAGAGCTGCTCGGCGCCGCGCGGGGCACGCTACGCCAGATCACGATCGCGCCCGAGCTGCCGAACGCCATGGAGGCCATCGACGTCCTCGTCGAGGCCGGCGTGACCGTGGCGATCGGCCACACCGAGGCGACCTTCGAACTGGCGCGCGAGGCCTTCGATCGCGGTGCCCGCATCATCACCCACGTGTTCAACGCGATGCCCGGCATCCATCACCGCGCACCGGGACCGGTGGTCGCGGCATTCGAAGACGAGCGCGTCTGTCTCGAACTGATTCTGGATGGCGAGCACGTGCATCCGGATGTCGCGGCCATGGTCTTCGCGTCCGCCCCGGGTCGGGTCGCTCTCGTCACCGACGCGATGGCGGCAGCCGGCTCGCACGACGGCGACTACTCGCTCGGCTCGCTCACCGTCACGGTGCACAAGGGAATCGCCCGCCTGCGCGGCACCCCCACGATCGCCGGCTCGACCCTGACGCTGGATCAGGCGCTGCGCGTCGCGATCCAGCGCTCGGGCATCACGCCGGCGCGCGCCGTCGAGGCGTTGACGCTCACGCCCGCCCGCGCGCTCAACCTGCAGCACAGACACGGACTGCTCGCCGCCGGGTTCGCCGCCGACGCCGTGCTGCTCGACCACGACTGGAAGGTCACCGAGGTCTGGGCTGACGGGCGGCGCATCTAGTCGCCGCGCGTACCAAATGCAGGAGATTTCGCGTCGAGTCACACGTTGACGCCGATGCACGGACCTCGAGCCGGAAATCTCCTGCATTTGGTACGGGGCACCCGAGTTGTCACAAAGCGGCGGAGCTACCGC
The DNA here is from genome assembly GCF_014639655.1 of Conyzicola nivalis. Lineage (NCBI taxonomy): Bacteria > Bacillati > Actinomycetota > Actinomycetes > Micrococcales > Microbacteriaceae > Conyzicola > Conyzicola nivalis. The sequence goes on along the minus strand of NZ_BMGB01000002.1, from coordinate 216,591 downwards.
CGCGGTACCCCGTTTTGTGACAACTCGAGGGCAGACGGGCGGCGCTACTCGAATCTCTCCCAGTCGAAGCGGTTCGCCCAGGCGTGGCGGTAGTAGTCGGCGTGCGCGAGGTGCACGGCCGCCGGCTCGTCGACGATGACCGTGACTTTCGGATGCAACTGCACCACCGATCCCGGAGTCGACGCCGAGACCGGGCCCTCGAGCGCCGCCGCTACCGCCGCGGCCTTCGCCGACCCGAAGGCGAGCAGCACGAGGTGACGCGCCCGCAGGATCGTGCCGAGTCCCTGCGTGATGCAGTGGGTGGGCACGTCGTCGACGGAGGCGAAGAAGCGGGCGTTGTCGGCGCGGGTCTGCTCGGCGAGCGTCTTCACACGGGTGAGCGAGGCGAGCGACGAGCCGGGTTCGTTGAATCCGATGTGTCCCGTGCGGCCGATGCCGAGCACCTGCAGGTCGACGCCGCCCGCCGCGCGGATGTCGCGCTCGTACCGCTCGCCGGCCCCCGCCAGCGGCCCGCCGTCGTCGCCGGGCACCCGCACGAGCTCGGGTGTGAGCCCGAGCGGTTCGACGACCTCGCGCGTGATCACGGCCCGGTAGCTTTCGGGGTGTGCGGCCGGCAGCCCGACGTATTCGTCGAGGGCGAACCCGCGCACGCGTGACAGGTCGGGTCCGCGGGTCGCGAGCGCGGCCCAGGTGGTGAGCGGGGTCGAACCGGTGGCGAGGCCGAGCACCGCGTCCGGCCGCGACGCGACGAGGGCGGCGATCGCGGCGGCCGCTATCGAACCGGCCTCGTCCGCCGACGGGACGATGACTACTTCGGCCACGAGATGCCTCCCAGGTGTGCGGCGCCGAGCGCCGCGACGGGCGCGCCCTCGGGCAGCAGCCGCACGCGGTCGGCGATGCCGAGCGAGAAGATGAAGGGCGACTGCGCGCCCCAGGCGGCGAAGATCTCGCCCACGCCGCCCATGACCCGGTCGCCGAGACTGCTGATGCCGCCGCCGATCACGACCAGGTCGACGTCGACGGTGAGCACGAGGATGCGCACGGCCGCGGCCACGCCCTCGTACAGTCGCCGCCTGATCTCGAGCGCTTCGGCGTCGCCGGAGTCCGCGGCATCCAGAACCGCGCTCACCGCGTTGCCGTTTCCGCGGCCCCACTGGCGGGCGATTCCCGACCCCGACGCGACCACCTCGAGTCCGCCGTGCTGGCCGTCGAGATCGAGCGGCCCGGCGGGGTCGACGAGGATGTGGCCGATCTCGCCTGCTCCCCCGCGCGCGCCGCGCCACAGTTCGCCGCGCAGCACGAGGCCGGCGGCGAGGCCGGTTCCGAGGTTGAGATAGCCCATGGATGCCGTGGCCGGCTGTTCGAAGAGGTGGAACGCCCCGAGAGCCGCGGCATTCACGTCGTTCTCCACGCGCACGGGTGCGCCGAGTCGCTCGGCCAGTTCGGCGCCGAGCGGGAGGTGGTCGAGGCCGAGGTTGATCGCGTGGGACACCCGGCCGGTCGCGGCGTCTACCGCTCCGGGGATGCCCACGCCAATCGTCGCGAAGTCGGAGAGGCGCAGGCCGGTCGCCGCGGCGAGGGACGCGGCCGCGTCGACGGTCGAGGCCACCACGGCGCGCGGGCCGAAACCGGTCGCGAGCCGCACGCTCTCGACGACGCTGCCGTCGTCGGCGACGGCGACGGCCTCGGTCTTCGTGCCGCCGATATCGACGCCCATCCTCATGGTTGTTCCCCCTCGAGCCAGGCGGCGAGCGCCTCGCCGACGTGCCGTGATGCCCCGAACGTCGCGACGTCCGAGTAGTTCTGACTCTGGTCAGGCCACCCCATGTCGATCACGATCACGCCAGGGTGGGCGACGCGCGCCGAGTCGACGAGCTCGCGCACCCACGGGTGCCTGTGGTTATTCTTGCCGACCAGAACGAGCTGGCCGCTCACTTCCGGCAACGGGTCGCCCTCGGCGAGTCGCGCCGAGACCGGCGGACCCCACGGCGAGACGCCGACGGCGATGTTCGCCTCGGTCTCGATCGCGACGACCGTGCGCTCCGCCGAGACCACCACGCCGGGCTTCACGGCGAACCCGCCGATCGCCCTACGTGGCGAGAACCCGGTGTCGGCGGCGGGAAACGACCCGGCGCGGGCCAGCCTGGTGGCGAGTGCCACGTTGCGGTCGCCCGCCTCGCGCAACCGTTCGGCGTCGAGCCGCCCGGACGCGACGGCCGCGTCGAGCGCGTCTTCGATCTGCCCGAGCTGCTCGTCGGTGTTCTCCGTGCCGATGCAGAGCAGGTCGCAGCCGGCCGTGATCGCCCGCACGGCCGCCTCCGCGATCCCGATGTCGCCGCTCGCACCCACCATGTCGAGCGCGTCGCTCACGATCACCCCGCGGAAACCGAGGTCGCCGCGCAGCAGGTCGTGCAGCACCGCCCGCGAGAAAGTGGCGGGGTTCTCGGCATCGATCCGGGGCATCAGGATGTGCGAACTCATCACTGTGCTCGCCCCCGCCGCGACCGCCGCCTCGAACGGCAGCAGCTCGCGCGCCCGCAGCGCGTCGAGCGGCAGGTCGACGACGGGCAGCGCGAGGTGCGAGTCCTGCGCGGTGTCGCCGTGGCCGGGAAAGTGTTTCGCGCTCACCGCGACTCCCGTCGCCTCGTGCGCGGCGACCCAGGCACCACTGTGCAGGGCCACGAGCTCGGGGTCGCTGCCGAAGCTGCGCACCCCGATCACCGGATTGTCCGCGTTCGAATTGATGTCGACATCCGGAGCAAAATTGAGGTTCACCCCCATGGCGCGCAACTCCAGTCCGACCGCGGTCGCGACGCTCGCCGTGTAGTCGAGGTCGTTGATGCGCCCGAGCAGCGCGTTGCCGGGAAAGGGCGCCCCCGTCGACTGGTACAGGCGGGTGACGTCGCCGCCCTCCTCGTCGATGGCGATGAGGGCGTTCGGGTTGGCGGCGATGATCGCGGCGGTCAGCGCGCGCACCTGCTCGCCCGACTCGACGTTGTCGCCGAAGAGGCAGACGCCGCCCAACCCGTTGCGCAGGCGCGTCTCGAGCCACAGCGGCAGGGTGGTGCCGACGAAGCCCGGCAACAGCACGCGTGCGGCGGTCATCCCTTCACCGCCCCGCTCACGAGACCCGACGTGAGCCGGCCCTGCACGATGAGGAAGAACACGATCACCGGCACGGCGACGAGCGTCGATGCGGCCATCACCTGGCCCCAGTCGGTCGCCCGGGTGGCGCTCGCCTGGACGAATCCGCGCAGCCAGAGCGGCAGCGTCTGCACCGACTCGGAGGGCAGCAGCACGAGGGCCACGGTGAACTCGTTCCAGGCCTGAAGGAACGCGTAGACACCGGATGCCACGAGCCCGGGTGCCAGCAACGGGAACGTTATGCGCATAAACGCGCCGAACCGGCTGAGGCCGTCGACCATGGCGGCCTCCTCGAGGTCGGCCGGCACGCCCGCCACGAACCCCCGCAGCATCCAGATCGTGAACGGCACGACGGCCGCGATGTAGATGATGCTGACCCCGATGACGGAGTCGAGCAGGTGGGCGCCCGCGACCATCTTGTACTGGGCGATGAACAGGCCCTCGGCCGGAAGCATCTGCACCACGAGCACCGCGATGATGAAGCTCGTGCGGCCGCGGAAGCGGAACCGGCTGATCGCCACGGCGCCGAGGAAGGCGAAGATGATGCAGAAGAACACGGCGATGAGCGTGATCGAGACGCTCATGCCGAGCGCCGCGAAGAACTCGCCGTCGGCGAGCGCGGAGGCGAAGTTCTCGAACGAGCCGCCGAGCGGAACGAAGGTGGGCACGAACGATTGCAGCGTCACGTTGGGCAGCAGCGACGAGTTGACCATCCAGTAGACGGGGAAGACCCAGACGAGCGCAATGACGATCGCGAGCGCGCCGAGCAGGGTGCGGGCGGTGCGGGCTCTCATGACTCGTCCTCCTTGAGCAGACTGCGGATGTAGAACCAGCTGAGCAGGATGGTGATCGCGAGCACGAGGATCGAGACCGCCGAGGCCATGCCGAAGTCTTGCGACTTGGTGCCGAGCTTGTAGATGTAGGTGCCGAGCAGGTCGAACTCGCTCGACTTCGATCCGGCGTCCTGCAGCATTGTGATCTGGGTGAACACCCGCAGGTCCCAGATGATCTGCAGCAGGAAGACGATCGCGATGACCGGCTTGATCATCGGCAGGATGATGCCGAAGAAACGCTGCCGACCGTTCGCGCCGTCGAGCGCGGCGGCCTCGAGCACCTCGTCGGAGACCTGGGTGAGTCCGGCGAACGACGAGAACGCCACGAACGGCACCGACATCCAGATCACGATGACGCTCGCCACGATGAAGAACGTGGTCGGCGTCTCGAGCCAGTTGAAGCGGTTGATGTCGACGCCGGGAATCATGTCGAGCAGGTAGTTGACCGCGCCGCGGCGGCGGTCGAAGAGCCAGATCCACACGGTCATCGCGGCGACGACCGGCATCGACCAGGCGAGCAGCAGTGCGATCTGCAGGATGATGCGCGGCGCCCTGCCCACGGCGTTCATAAGGAGCGCAAAGAGCACGCCGACCGCGAGGGTGATGACGGCGGTCACGAGGCAGAAGGCGATCGACTTCGCGACGACCGTCCAGAACTGCGCGTCGGTCGCCAGTTCGACGTAGTTGTCGAAGAGCACGAACGGCGCCGGCTGGCCGAACTGCTGCTTGAGGCCGTACTCCTGCAGCGAGGTGACGACCTGCCAGATCAGCGGGTAGCCCATGCCGACGAGGAGGATGCCGACGGCGGGGATGAGAAGAAGGTACGGCGCGCGGTTCGTGCGTCGTCGGTCGACGGTGGCGGTCATGGGGCTTCCTCCTTTCTTTTGGAACGGTCCCTGAGCTTGTCGAAGGGCAGGGCGGAAACGGGTCGGCCCCTTCGACAGGCTCAGGGACCGACCCGCGATGAGCGGTTCTACCCGTTGATCAGCTCGTTGATCTTCTCGTCGTACTCCTCGGCCAACGCTTCGACGTCGCCTCCGCCGTTGACTTTGCCGAAGAACTCCTCGAGCAGGCCCGATCCCTCGACGGCCGCCCAGCCGGGCGCCGCGGGGGTGAGCTTCGACTCGGCGGCCGAGTCGATGAGCGCGGTCGCGAACTGGTCGTCACCGAGCGACGACGCGTAGTCGAGGTTCGCCGGACCGAGGCCGTTCTCGCCGAGCATCTTCTGGTAGTCCTCCGAGAAGATGATCTTCATCAGCTCCTTCGAGGCGTCCTGGTTCTGGCTCGCCGCCGAGATGGCGATATTCGAGCCGCCGGCGAACACCGGGGCGACCCCGCCGTCGATACCGGGCAGCACGAAGGTGCCGAACACGGCGTCGTTCCAGGTCGCCACCGTCTTGGTGGCGTCCTCGGGGTCGGGTGCCAGGTCGCCGATCGACCAGTGCGCCCAGCCGGGCGCGATGATCGTCGCGGCCTCGGGCGCTCCCGTGGTCTCGTTGTTGTTGATGTTGACCCACGGGGTGCTGTCGGCCTCGGTGACGGGCGCGAGCGAGGCGTCGGCGAACAGCGTCTGCAGCTGCGTCAGTCCCTCGACCGTCTTCGGGTCGGAGAGGCTCGACGCCCACTCGTCGCCGTCCTTCACCGCGAGCTCGCCGCCGTTGGCGAACACCCAGGAGACGCCGTTGCGCCAGTCTTCGCCGCCGATGTAGAAGCCGCTCTGGCCGTCGGTCTTCAGCGCGGCCGCGGCCTCGTTGAATTCCGCGAGCGTCGCCGGCACCGTGATCCCGGCCTTCTCCCACACGTCCTTGCGGTAGAACATGTAGCGCGACCCGAAGTAGTAGGGCAGCGCGAACTGGGCACCGTCGACCGAGCCCACCTCGACGAACGAGGGAAGCAGCTTGTCGCCGCCCAGCTCGTCGTACATGTTGCTGAGGTCGGTGAACGCGCCCGCGTTGGTGAACGTCGGCGCCCACGTGTTGCCGATCTCCACGACATCCGGGGTATTCTCGGCATCGGGCAGTGCCGTGGTCAGCTTTGCGAGAGCATCGCTCCACGACTGCTCTTCGATGGTAAGAGTGCCCCCGGTCGCGTCTGCGTACTCTGTCTTAAGGAAGTCGCGCAGCTCGTCCGGGGTGTCACCGCCGTTCAGCCAGAGCGTGATGTCCGTGCCGCCCGACTCGGCGGGTGCGTCGTTCGACGAACACCCCGCCAGGATGAGAGCTGCAGCGGTGGCTGCTGCGACCGCTGCGATCCTTTTCTTCATCTCGTACTCCCTTGTGTCTGCATGGATGGTGCTGTGTGAAATCCCGGTGGCTCTAGGAGACCCCGAGTTGGCCGGAGAGCACCATGACGGCGGCGCCGCGCATGACGATGTCCTCCCCGAGTGTTGTCATCCGCAGCGTCAGATCGCCGTGGAATTCGGCCATCGTGCGCGCGCGGAGGGTCTCGATGACCGCCTCGGCGAGCGGTCCGTCGAGCAGGTCGGTCGGTCCGCTCAGCACGACCTCGCTGAGGTTCAGGGCTCCGACTACGGGTGCCAGGGCGATCCCGAGGCGTTGCCCCGCGGCGCGCAGCACGGCGATTTTGTCTTCGGATGTCGCGGCCAACGCCAGGGCGGCGTCGAGCCTCGGCGTCGCCAGCCAGGTCTCGAGGCAGCCGTGTTTGCCGCAGGCGCACTCCGCACCGCCGTCCGTGCCGACCACGACGTGACCGATCTCGCCGGCCGCAAACCGGCTGCCGAAGAGCGGGCTGCCGCCGAGCAGCAGGCCGGCGCCCACACCGTGCCCGACCTTGACGACCATCATGTCGCTCTCCGCGCCACCGAAGCTGTGCTCGGCGAGCGCGGCGGCATTGGCGTCGTTGATCACAACGACGGGCAGGCCGTAGCGCTCGGCCAGCCCGTCGTGCAGCGGTTCGCCGACCCAGCCGAGGTTGGGCGCGCTGAGCACTACCCCGGCGAGGTCGACGACACCGGGCGACCCGACGCCGATGCCCAGCACCGGCAGCGTGGCCGCGTCGACGAGCGACCCCACCAGCGCCACGACCTTCGCCGTGGCATCCGCCCCCGTGCTGGAATCGAGGGACACCTCGGCACGCGAGATCACCCGTCCGCGCAGATCGAGCACGGCGCCGCGGAAGATGGCCGCCTCGCTCAGGTCGATCCCGATGATCTGGAAGGCCCGGCCGTTCAGCTCGAGCAGCGTCGCCGGCTTGCCAGGGCGGGCGTCTTCGCGCTGGCCCATCTCGAGCACGAGCCCCTCGACGAGCAGTTCGGCGACGAGGTCGGAGATGGTGACGCGGGTGAGCCCGGTCTCGCGCGCGATGTCGGCGCGGCTCTTCTGGCCGCCGAGGTAGAGCGCCTGCAGCACGAGCGAGCGGTTGTGGCCGCGGGCGTGCTCCGGCAGGACCTTCCCGCTCGGGCGCAACGCTCGGCTGCTCGCGAGACCGTGGCTCCGCTGGCCCGCCTGCGGTGATTTCTGGGTGGTCATTACTTCACGCTCCCGGCCGTGAGACCGCCGACGAGGCGCTTCTCGATGAGCATAAACAGGATGACGACCGGCACGATCGCCACGATCGAGACCCCGAAGACGTACTGCCAGCTCGTGGCGTACTGGCCGACGAACTTGGTGAGCGCGACCGAGAGCGGCTGGTTGCCGGCGGTGGAGAGGATCACGAGCGAGGCGGCGAATTCGTTCCAGCAGGAGACGAAGGTGAACACGATCGCGGTGACGATGCCGGGCCAGACGAGCGGCAGGTTGATCCTGAACAGCACCGCCCAGCGGCCCGCGCCGTCGAGCTGCGCCGCCTCGTCGATCTCCTTCGGCACGCCGGCGAAGAAGCTGTGCATGATCCAGACCGCGAACGAGAGGTTGAACGCGGCGTTGATCAGGATCATCGCGAGCCAGGTGTCGCTGATGCCGAGAAACTGGAACTCGCGGAAGAGTCCCGACGTGAGCACCGCGGGCTGCAGCATCTGCGTGATGATGACGAGGAAAAGGAACACGAGCCGACCGGGGAATCGGAACCGCGCCGTGTAGTACGCGGCCGGGAGCGCCACCGCGAGCACGAGCAGTGTCGCGAACACGGCGATGACGATCGTGGAGACGAGGTTCTGCACGAGCGGGGTCTCGGGAGTCGACCACATCGTCAGGTAGTTCTCGGGGTGCCACTCGGTCGGCAGGAAGGTGGGCGGCACCTGCAGGATCTCGCTCTTCGACTTGAGCGAGCTGACGAACATCAGCACGTAGGGGGCGACGAAGACGAGCAGCACGACCAGACCGGCGACCATGCGCCAGGCGACGGAAGCGGCGCTGACCTGGTCGGCGGTGAACCGGCGGCGGCGCGGGGCATTCAGAGTCGCGGTCATCTCACACCTCCTTCATCGGCTTGACGACCTTGACGTAGATCGCCACGATCACGAGCACGATCACGAATCCGACGACGCTGAGCGCGCTGGCGACGTCGATCTTGTGGTCGGTCTGGATGTATTTGAAGATGAGCGTCATCACGGTGTCGGCGTCGTAGCCGGGTATCGAGCCGGTCATCACCTTGAGGATCGGCAGCGAGTTGAAGACGTTGATGATGTTGATGAGGATGGCGACGGCGAGCGCACTGCGCAGCTGCGGCAGCACGATCGCGAAGTAGGTGTGCCTGCGCCCCGCACCGTCGATCTTCGCCGCCTCGAAGACGTCGGCGGCGATCGTCTGCAGCCCGGCGAGGATCGTATACGTCGTGAACGGCAGCGACACGAACACCGCGATGCCGATCGACCAGGTGAACGCCGACACGGGGTTCTTGGTGAAACCGTAGGGCTTGTCGAGGATGCCGGTCTGCACGAGCGCCTCGTTGATGAGGCCGTAGAACGGGTCGAGCCCGTAGTAGACGACGAGCGTCGTCATCACGACGCTCGCCGCCCACGGGACGATGACCGCCATGCGCACCAGCTGGCGCCCGGGGAAGGCCTTGTTGAGCAGTTGGGCCAGGGCCAGCGAAATGAGCACGGTGAGCACGACGACGGCTACGACCCAGACGAGGGTGCGCGCGAGCACGCCCCAGATCGGATCGAAGTCGAGCAGCGCCTGGTAGTTCTCGAAGCCGGCGGGACCGCGGTCCACTCCCGACTGGCTGATGTCCCGCGTGGAGTTGTAGAACATCACCACGGCGGGGAACAGCACGACACCGAAGATGAGCACGAGGGCCGGGGCGATCCACGGCAGGGCGTGGACCAGGTCTTTCGACGACCGGCCCGCGGCCCGCCGGGGCCGACCCGTGGTCGTCCCCGGCGCTAGTGGTGCGTTGGTCATCGTGCTCATTTCGGTGTCGTTCGGATGTCGCGGGCCGCCGTTCAGCGTCGAGCTAGCCTTCGTCGGACTTCGCCTGGATCTCGGTCAGAACCGCCTGCGGGTCTTTGCCCTGGGCGAGCTGTCCGACGAGGCTCTTGAACGCGGCATCCGTGGCCGACCAGTTCGGGTTGGTGTTCGGGTAGAACTGGGCGCTCGGCAGGGCGTCGAGGAAGACCTTGAGCTTCGGGTCGTCGGCGAGCTGTTCTCCCCCGGACACCGTCGTGGGCAGGAAGCCCTCGGTGGTGACCCAGTTCACGTAGACCTCCGGCGTGTAGAAGTAGTCGAAGAACTTGGTGATCGAATCCTGCTTGTCGCCGTCGTTCGTGAACGCCATCAGGTGGTCGGCTACGCCGAGCGTGAACGGTTGACCGTCCTTGGTGGGGATCGGCACCATCGAGTAGTCGAGGTCGGGGTTCTTCTCTTCGATCTGGCCGACCGTGGGCGGCAGTCCCTCGATCATGCCGATGTTGCCCTGGATGAACACGTCGATCAGCGGGGTGCGGTCGGTCGCTCCCGCGTCGGGCTGCGTGGCGTTCTCGTCGACCATCTTCTGCATGAAGGTGGCGGCCTCGAGGTTCTCGGGAGTATCGATCGCGATCTTCTCCGCGTCGCCGAACGTGCCGCCGCCGCCGAGGAACCAGATCGCGGACTCGGCCTGCGCCTCTTCCGAGCCGAGCGGCAACCCATAGCCGTAGGTGGACGGCAGGCCGAGCGCGTTGATCGCCTTGCCCGCCGCGAGCAGCTCGTCCCACGTCGTCGGCGCCTCGACACCCGCCTGCTCGAGCAGGTCGTTGTTGACGAACAGCGTGCGCGAGGAGGCGATGAGCGGAAGCCCGTACTGGGTGTCGCCCACGGAGGCACTCTCGACGAAGGACTCCTGGAAGTCGGCGCGTGTCTCGTCGGAGGTGACCTCCGAGACGGGATACAGCAGGTCGTCGGCGGCGAAGCCCGCGAACGGTCCGCCGTTCATGATGTCGGGGGCCTTGCCGCCCTGCACCTTGGTGGTGACCACGTCGTTGAGGTTGTCCCACGACTGCACCTCGAGGTTGACGCTGATGTCGGGGTTCTCCTCCTCGAAGCCGGCGATGACGTCTTCCCACAGCGCCTGCGTGCCGTCGGAGTACGAGGGCACGAGCAGGTCGATCGACTTGCTGTCGCCTCCCCCGCCCGAACTGTCGCTGAAACCGCAGGAGCTGAGAGCCAAGGTGGCGACGGCCGCGGTGGCAATGACCACGCCCATCCGGATCGACTTTGTCATGGTGTCCTCTTGTCGTGGCGGGGATCCCGGTTGCCGGATGCAGCGGCCGAGAATGTCGTTTCTAGGTGCTGTCGAGCGCCGGGTCGACGCTGACACAAGGGATCTCGGCCGAACATCCGGTGAAGATCTGTTTGTTAGTGAACCTTACGAACCCGATCGGCCGCAAGACTTTCGCGAAATTCGTTAGGACTGTTTACAAATCCGTTACATCCGGTAACCGGCCCGAATTATGCCTCCGCGCGAGCGCACAAAAAGGCCCGCTCCGGCGGGCGGCGCGTACTGGGAAGGCGCCGCCCGCCAGAGCGGGGATCTTGTCTCGCAGGGCCGCCTAGAAGAGGATCCAGACGACGGTGCTCGAACTCTTCGAACCGCTGACCGTATCGCTGCCGCTGTAGCTCGCCTTCACGGTGTAGAAGCCCGCCTTGAGCTTCGGCAGCGTGTAGCTGATGCGGCCGTTGTCCGACGCGGCGAGCGCCACGTCGACGGGCTTGCCGTTCACGGTCACCGTCACGGTTCCGGTGGGGGGAGCGGATGATCCGGTCGCCACCCGCACTGTCGCGGTCGTCTTCTGCCACGAGAATCCGACGTGCCGGTTGAGCGACAGCGTCGTCGTCGAGGCGAAGGGCACCGTGACGGCTGCCGATGTCGCCGTCGCCGGGGGCAGCCCCTCGGCGGTGGCGGTCACGACGACCGTGATCGCCCTGCCCTGGTCGGCGGAACGCACCCGGTACGTCGAACCGGTCGCGCCGGCGATGTCGGCACCGTCGGACTGCCACTGGTAGGCGAAGGTCAGCCCCTCGGTGTCCCACTCGCCGGGGGTGGCGGTGAGCGACTTACCCACGGCGGGCGTGCCCGAGATGGTCGGCGGTGCCGTGTTGACCGGCGCCTCCGGGTCGGGCACCTCGGCGTCGCCGGTCGCCACCTGCACGACCGTGGCCGCGCCCGTGTCGCCGTAGGTCACGACTCCGACGTAGGTGGACGTCGGCTCGAGGCCCGCCCAAGACGCGGTGTAGGTAGACGGGACGCCCTGCTGGCCGGAAATCACCGGCGGGTCGAGCGTCAGCGCGGAACCGCCCGGCACGACCGAGGTGACCGTGAGGTCCCACGCGGTCGACGGGTTCGCCGAGAAGACGCTGGCGATGACTCGGTAGTTCCCCGCCTCGGGGGCGACGAGGTCGACACGTTCGTCCGCCGAACCGGTGGCCGACTGCCAGCCGGCCACGGGTTCTCCGGCCGCGTTCAGCCGGTAGACCACGAGGTCGAGGTCGGAGAGGTCGTCGACGGCGTCGAGGTCGAACCGTGCCAGTTCGGCGCCCTCGGGCACCGCGACCTCGTAGACGACCTCGTCGTTCTTGACGCCCGAGCCCGAGTGGCCGGGAGCGGTTCCCGTCGGGTCGGCGAGCAGCGCACCCCGGCTGAGTCCGCTCGTGGCGAGCGGGATATCGCCGGTGCCACCCGGCGTGACGGTCACGTCGACCGAACCGGTGACCCCGGTGCCTTCGACGTCCGCGGGAGCCACGATCGTCGCGGGCCGCACGGCGATGGGACTGCGCACCGTCGTGTCACCCGAGGTCCAGGTGAGCGCACCCGAGGTGAACTCGTCCAGCGGTGCATCCGTTCTCGACAGCGTCACCGTGAACGATTTCTTCTCCGCCGCCGCCGCGAAGCTGAGTACCGAGGGTTCGACGACGGCGGTGATGCCGGTCAGGCCCTCGATCGACGCCGTGAAGTCGCCGGCCTGGGTGGATGTCACGGTGCGCGTGATCGTCTCCGGTGCGGTGAGCGTGCCGATCGCGATCGACGCCAGGTTGAGGTTGCTCGCGTCGACGGGTTCGACCCCGAAGTCGTAGCCGATGCCCTGCAGGTATGCCGCCCAGTCGCTCGGACCGTTGAGGTAGAGCAGGCCCGGCTCGAAGAACCGGGTCGGGTCGACGTGCCCGGCACCCTGCGCGAACGGGTCGGTGATCGCGACTCCCTCGCCGTCGACCGTGTTGTAGGCGGTCGTCATCATCGCCGACTTGATCTCGGCCGGGGTCGCGGTGGGACGCTCGCCGAGGTACAGCGCCGCTGCGCCCGCGATGTGCGGGCTCGACATCGACGTGCCGCTGAGGAACTCGAAGGTCGGTGCGCCGCCCTCCTGGTTCGGACCGGCCGCGAGGATGGCGACTCCCGGAGCCGTGATGTCGGGCTTCAGGATGTCGCTGCCGTCGGCCAACACCGGACCGCGCGACGAGAACCCGGCGAGCGCCGGCGTCGGCGGCTCGTAGGTCGTCGAGTTTCCGTTGGTCAGCGTGACGGTCGCGCCGGGTGTGGCGGCGTAGGCCACGATCGGCTCGCGGAAGCGCGCGTCGACGTGCACGGTCGGGATGGTGTGGGCGTCCGGGTCGATCGAGCTCGGCGTCGGGTTCGTCAGTACCATGCCGATTCCACCCACGCGGGCGACTTCGGCCGATTTCGCGGTGCGGTCGACCACGCCGCGGTCGCAGACGACGACCGACTGCGCGGGAACGAGCGCGGGATCGAGGCTGCCAGGGGCGCACAGTCCTGCTTGGGCGCCCGCGGCCCCGGCAGCGGCCACGGCGGTGGAGTTGACGAGACCGCCGGTGACCGGGTCGGTCACCGTGATGCTCGCGCCGACGAACGACTGTCCGTCACCGAGGGTTACGGTGCCGTAGTAGCTCGGGATCGTGCTCGCGGCCACGGTCGTGATCCACGGGGAGGCGTTGTCGAGCGTCGAGGCACCCGGGCCGGAGTTACCCGCGGAGGCCGCCACGAAGATGCCCGCTGCGGCAGCGCCGAGGAACGCGTCATCCGTCGCCGAGTAGGTGGTCTCGGCCGCTCCGCCGCCGATCGAGAAGTTGAGAACGTCGACTCCGTCGAGCACCGCCTGGTTGATCGCGGCCAGCATGTCGGTCGTCGTGCAGCCGTCGTCGGTGGTCGCACCGTCGTCCGGTCCCGACCAGCACACCTTGTAGGCGGCGATCTTGGCGGCCGGCGCCACCCCGGAGATGGTGCCGAAATCGCGGCCGAGAACGTCGGCCTCGGTGCCGAAGTTGCCGACGGCGGTCGAGCCGGTGTGTGAACCGTGGCCGTCGCCGTCGCGCGGGGAGACGAACTCGCCGGTGCCGGTGGTGGCGTCGCCGAGATTGGCCTCGCCGAAGCCGGTGAGGAAGTAGCGCGCGCCCACGATCTTGGTGCTGCAGTCGTCGACGCCGAACTGCTCGCCGGTCTGGCAGGTACCGGTGAACGTGTCGCCGTCGCCCTTGACGAAGCTGATCGCGTTGTCGCCCGACAGGTAGGGCTCGGCGCCGGCCGTCGTGCCGAGAGGCTCGCCCGCGAACGCGGGGTTCTCGGGAGCGATGCCGGTGTCGAGCACGCCGACCACGACACCCTTGCCCGCCTCGTCCGCGCCGCCGACGGCGGCCCACACGCCGTCGTCTCCCTCGAGACCGAGGAACTCCGTCGACGGGGTCGCGGTGATGTGCTTCAGCTCGTCGGGGGTGACCGCGACCACGTTCTTGTTCGCGGCGAGCTTCGCGGCCTGCTCGGCGGTCAGGTCGGCGCTGAACGCGTTGAGCGCCATCGTGTAGGAATAGTCGATGTCGGCGCCCACTTCGGAGGCGACATCCTTTTGCTTGGTCTCGAGGTAGTCGCTGTAGCTCTGCGCCGGCGCCTTGCGGGCGTTGAGCTGGTCGCCCGTGTCGGGTGCCGTTGCCTCGAATCCGGAGATGCCGCCCTCGTAGGTCGCGACCGCGTTCTCGGCGAGGGTCACGATGTACCTGCCGGGTTCGAACGACGTCTGGCCCGCTCCGCCCGGCGCGACGGGGGCCGCGGACGCCCCGGTCGCGCTGCCCACGGCGAGCGCCGAGGCCAGAAGCCCCGCCGTCGCGATGGTGGACAGCAATTGGCGGATGGACGGGGTGGCCTGACGGCCGCGGGGCGGATTGCTCACAGGTGAAATCCTTCTTTTACACGAAGTGGACACGTATGAGGCAGTCGGGCCTGCGCACTCGCTCACCCTAACCCGCAAAACCACCCCCGAACAGGGGCGAAATGAGAATTTCATATTTCGTGTTCCTGAGCATGCGCTGGCTTTTGTGCTCACGCATAGCGAATTCATCAGCCCCACAGACATGCTTGAAGCGACAACTTATCTGTCGACGAACGCCACGCAGAAAGCAGAATCATGAATACACAACGCGCAAAGTACCCGTTCGCCATCCTCACCGGACTGACGCTCGTCGGAGCCCTGGCCGGTTGCAGCACCGCCGCCGACGGCGACACCACCTCCGATTCGGGCACCGACACCTCGACGACAGCGCCGGAGGCGAGCGACTCGACACCGACCACGGGCAGCTACACCGACGGCGAATACACCGAGAGCGCCGAGTACGAGTCGCCGAACGGCACCGAGGAGGTCACCGTAACGGTCACTCTCGCCGACGGCGTCATCACGGCCGTCGAAGCGGTGGGCGACGGCGACAACCCCAACTCGAAGCGCTACCAGACCGAGTTCGCCGACGGCATCGGCGACGTCGTGGTCGGCAAGAACATCGACGACATCTCGGTCGACAAGGTCGCCGGCTCGTCGCTGACGAGCGACGGTTTCAACGCCGCCATCGAAGAGATCAAGGCCGACGCTGCCAGCTAGCCACCGCTTCGACGCGATCGGCACGCGTTGGCAGGTCGACACCGTCGACCCGCTTCCCGCCGGTCTCGTCGAACAGATCGCCGCCCGCGTCGAGGCCTTCGACCGCACCTACTCGCGCTTCCGCGACGACTCGCTCGTGTCGGCTATCGCGAGAACGCCCGGCAGCTACCCGTTCCCCGACGACGCGGGCGAGCTGTTCGAGCTCTACCGCCGTCTGTACGAGGCGACGGACGCCGCCGTCAGCCCGCTCGTCGGCCGCACGCTGGAGACCATGGGCTACGACCGCGGCTACAGCCTGCGAGCGCTCGAGCAGCGCGCGCCGGTTCCCCGCTGGGAGGACTCGATCGCCTGGCACGACGGCGCGCTGACCACGCTTCGCCCCCTCGTGCTCGACGTCGGTGCCGCCGGCAAGGGCTACCTCGTCGACATCGTGGGGCGGCTGCTCGTGGCGGCGGGCCTCCACGAGTTCGTGGTCGACGCGAGCGGCGACATCGTGCACGCCGGCCCCGCGCCGATCCGGGTGGCGCTCGAGCACCCGCTCGACGGCACAAAGGCCGTCGGGGTGGTCGAGCTCGCCAACGGTTCGCTCTGCGCCTCGGCGTCGAACCGGCGGGCCTGGGGCGACGGCCTGCACCACATCATCGACGCGACCACCGGGCTCCCCGCCGACCGCGTCATCGCGACCTGGGCCATGGCGAAGACCGGCCTCGAGGCCGACGGCCTCGCCACGGCTCTCTTCCTCGCCGAGCCGGCGCGGCTCGCGCACACCTTCGACTTCGACTTCGTGCGTATGTTCGCCACGGGTCGCGTCGAGCGTTCCCCCCACCTGAATGGAGAACTTTTCGTATGAGACGCTGGCTGGATAGGGTCACGGGCCGCGTGACCATGTACCGACTCGTGCTGATCGCCCTGATGGTCATCGGCGCTGCCGCGGTGCTGCTCTCGCTCGTCGGCCAGCTCGCGTTCCCGGTCACCGACCTGCTCGCGACCGGCGCCGTAGCGGTGGGCGCCAGCTTCGCGTCGAGTTGGATCTTCGCCCTGCTCTTCCGCACGAAAGCGCATCCGGAATCGTCGCTCATCACCGGCTTCCTGCTGTTCTTCCTGTTCTACCCGAGCACGGCACTCGCCGATCTGTCGAGCGTCGCCCTGGCGGCCGTCATCGCGAGCGCCTCGAAATACCTGCTCGCCATTCGCGCCAGGCACATCTTCAACCCGGCCGCTATCGGCGCGTTCGTGGTCTCGCTGCTGGGGCTGAACTTCGCCGTGTGGTGGGTGGCCACGGGGCTCCTGCTCCCGCTCACGGCGGTCGGCGCGTTCCTCGTGCTCTACCGTTCGCGGCGGCTGCCGGTCGGTCTGACGTTCGTCGCCATCGCGGCCCTGCTGGTGACCGTGCGACTCGTCTCGTCCGGTCAGGACGTGGGCGAGGCTCTCGTGTCGGCGTTCACCCAGTTCCCCATCGTGTTCCTCGCCGGCTTTATGCTCAGCGAGCCCTTGACCCTCCCGCCGCGCCGCTGGCAGCAGCTCACCGTGGCCGCGATCGCCGCCGTCGTGTTCTCGACGGTCTTCGGCTTCGGGCCGATCACCAACACCCCGGAGCTGGCACTGCTGGTGGGCAACCTCGTCGCCTTCGCCTTCGGCCAGCGCCGCGGCATCCGTCTCACCTATCTCGGCAAGCGCAGGCTCACCCCGAGTTCGTGGGAACTCTCGTTCCAGCCCGCCGGTTCCGTGCGCTTCCGGCCCGGTCAGTATCTGGAACTGTCCGTTCCGCACCGCGCCGACTTCCGCGGCAGCCGCCGGATCTTCAGCATCTCCTCCGCCCCGACGACGGATGGCCCGCTGACGGTCGCGCTGAGCGTTCCCGAGAGGCCGTCGAGTTTCAAGCGGGCGTTCCTCGCGCTCGAACCGGGGGCGAAGGTCATGGCGACCGGTATCGGCGGCGACTTCATGCTGCCGAGGGACACCGCGACGCCCGTGGTGCTGCTCGCCGGCGGAATCGGCATCACCCCGTTCGCCAGTCAGCTCGCGCACGACCACGAGCTCGGCCACGATCGCGACGTCGTGGTCGTCTACGCCGTGCGAGACAACGCCGAACTCGGCTACGCCGACCTGCTCGAGAAATCGCGGGTGCCCGTGGTGCTGGTGAGCCCGGCCCGGCCCGACGAGCTGCCGCCGAACTGGGTGTGGGCGGGTGCCGGGCGCATCACACCCGACCTGCTGCGATCGGCCGTTCCCGACCTGACCGACCGGCGGGCCTTCGTTTCAGGCCCTCCGGGAATGGTGGCCGACCTTCGCGCGGCGCTCAAGGGAATCGGCGTCAAGCGGGTCTCGGCCGACTACTTCAGCGGGTACTGATCCCGCATGCCGGATCCGGGCTGCCGAATCCGGGAATGAGCCTTTTCCGGCTGAATGAGGTGTCCGCGGCTGGCTCATTCGGCCGCAAACGCCTCATCGACAGCACGCACTGACGGCCCGAGCTTTTTTGTGACCCGTTTGGGGGAGCCGCGCCCGGACGATAGGTTGGTCGGACAACCAATCAGGGGAGAATCTTGCGCACTTCACGCCGCACCATCGCCAGCACGCTCACCGGTCTCGCGTTCGCGGGACTGCTTCTCACCGGATGCGCCGCGGGTGGATCCGACGCGGGCGGCTCCGGCTCGGGCTCCGGCATTTCCGAGGGCGGCAACTCCGGCTCGGCCGGGTCCAGCCAGACGACCGAAGAGGCCTGCACCGTGCTCAAGGCCGGCGTCGAAGACACCCTCACCGACCTGCAGGCCGGATTGAGCGAACTCTCGACCGACCCCGGCAAGGCCGCCGAGGCCGTCGAGACGCTCGCCGCCGCGTTCGAGGACACCGCCAGCGACGTCACGAACGAAGACGTGCGCACCGTCACCGACGATGCGACCACGGCGCTGAACAACTTCAGCGAGCAGATCACCGCCTACGCGGCGAACCCCGAAGCGGCCGATCAGACCGCGGTCACCGACTCCGCGGGAGCCGTGCAGACGGCGATGACGAAGCTCGGCACCACCTGCCCGTAGGCCCTAGCCGACGAGATCTGCGAGCGCCTGTTCGACGCTGACTCCCCTGCGGGAAGCGGCGGCGAGCAGGCGTTCGTGCTGTGCGGGGGTGAGCCGCGCGGTCACCTCGACGACCGCCGTCGCCGGCTCTTCGGCGGTGTCGTCGAAATCGAACAGCGACGGGGCGGGGGCGGGCGCCGCATCGGCGTCGGGGGTCCAGGAGATGACGGGAGCCGCGGCATCCGCATCGCCTTCGCGCGTGAAGCCGGGGCCCGAGGGAACGGGACGTCCGCGCATAAATGCCTCGGATGCGGCCCTCGCGCGGGCGTCGGCCGCCTCGTTGAGCGGGTGGTTGGCGTGCCCCTTCACCCATTCGAAGCGGTAGGTGCGGCCCACGAGGGCCTCGTCGATCTCCTTGAGCAGTTCTACGTTCATGACCGGCTTGCCGTCGGCCTTGCGCCAGCCCTTCTTCTTCCAACCCGGCATCCACTTGGTGACGCAGTTGATCACGTACTGGCTGTCGCAGAGGATGAGCAGATCGTCGTCCAGGTGCGCCGTCGCGCGGAAGAACTGCAGCACGGCCATGAGCTCGCCCTGGTTGTTGGTGGCGTGCTTCCAGCCCCCGGCGGCCCAGCTCGAGTCGTCGACGTACCAGGCCCAGCCGGCCGGGCCGGGGTTGCCGAGCGCGGAACCGTCTGCAGCGGCGCGGATAGTCATGGTGGTGCCTCTCGAAGAGCGGTGGGGCAAGCTTTCGACCTTCGGCCGTGCCGGGAATGTCGGATCTTTGCCCCTCAACACTAGGCGGGCCGCAGCCAGTGGTGTAATCAGAGCATGATCCGTCGTCACGTGACCGCCGCCCGCTTCGTCGAGATGCTCGCCGTCGGTACGGTCGCTGCTCTGGCCACCGGCGCGGCGGGCTGGTGGGAGTACGCGCCGACAGTCGGTTGGGCGGTCGCAGCCCTCGCCTACTCGCTGCGCGTGTGGCTGCACATCGGGCGATTCGATGCCACGGCCACCCGCGAGCATGCCAGTCGCGAGGACCCGGAGCGTGCCGTCACCGACGTGCTCATCCTGATGATCAGCGTGGCGAGCCTGTTCGCGGTCGGCTTCGTGCTCGTCCAGGCGTCGATGGCCCACGGCGGCGAGCAGGTCGCGCTCGCCGGCCTCGCGGTGGCGAGCGTCGCGCTGTCGTGGATCCTGCTGCACACCCTGTACTCGCTGCGGTATGCGCGGCTGTACTACGCGCATTCGGGCGGCATCTCGTTCAACCAGGACGAGCCGCCGCGGTACACCGACTTCGCCTATCTCGCCTTCACCCTCGGCATGACCTACCAGGTGTCGGACACGAACATCGGCCGGTCCGACATCCGTCGCGCGGCGCTGGGGCACGCGCTGCTGTCGTTCCTGTTCGGATCGTTCGTGCTGGCCACCACGATCAACCTGATCGCCGGGCTGTCGGGCTAGGCGCGGATCGTCGCGATCGCCTCGTCGAACAGCCGCACGGGGTCGAGGGTGCCGCCGGACTCATACCAGGCGTCGACGGCGGCGTCGAGGCAGGCGAGAGCCGCGGCAACGACGGCCCGCGCGCGCGGGTCGGGGTGCGGGGTGTCGGGCAGGCCGAGCCGGCGCTGCACGTCGGGCGCCAGCAGCTCCTGCCAGCGGAGGTGCTTCTCGAGGTGCCGCGCCCGCAGTGACGGAGCGTCGTGATAGAGCCGGGCGAGCGCGAGCTCGTCGGCGTTCGGCAGCCCGTCGGTCTGCAGTACCAGGAACGCCTCACGCAGGGCCGTCCACGCGGACTCCCCCGCGGGACGCGCCTCGAGGGCGACGCGCACGCGTTCGCCGAGCGCGACGGTATCGCCGAGAACCAGGTCTTCCTTGCTGCCGAAGTAGTGGAAGAACGAGCGCCGCGAGATTCCCGCCTCGCGCGCGATCTGGTCGACGGTCGTCGCGTCGAACCCGTTCTCCGCGAAGAGCCGCATGGCGGTCGCCGTGATCTCCGCGTGCACGGCTCGCCGCGTGCGCTCGCGCAGGGTGGGGGGAACGGTCATCGTCACAGCGTACCGTTTCTGCCCATTACGCAGCATCTTGCACCGTGTGCAAGCAATTGCGTATAGTGCAGGCATGACTCCCATCGACTTCTCCCACCAGACCACCATCGTCACTGGCGCCAGCTCCGGCATCGGCGCCGCCTTCGCCCGCGAGCTCGCGGGCCGCGGCTCCGACCTCGTGCTCGTCGCCCGGCGGCTCGACCGCCTGCAGGCTCTCGCGTCCGAACTCGAATCGGCCCATGGCATCCGGGTCACCGCCATCGCGCTCGACCTCAGCGCTCCCCGGGCCGGCCGAGCGCTTGCCGCCCAGATCGCGGACCGCGGCCTCTCGATCACGGGTCTCGTGAACAACGCGGGCTTCGGAACCGACGGCCCGTTCCACGACGAAGATCCCGAGCGCCTGACCGAGGAGATCAATGTGGATGTCGCGAACCTCGTCGACATCACGCGGGCGTTCATCGAGCCGCTGCGCGCGGCGGGGACGGGCATCCTCGTCAACGTCGCGAGCCTCGCCGCCTACGCGCCGAGCCCCGGCATGGCGGTCTACGCGGCCTGCAAGGCGTTCGTGCTCAGCTTCACCGAGGCGCTCTGGTTCGAGGCCAGGGGCACGGGCCTGCGCGTGCTCAGCCTCGCGCCGGGACTCACGCGGACCGAGTTCTTCGACGAACTGGCGGGCGGCAGCTACAACGGCAGCTACCAGACTCCCGAGCAGGTCGTGCAGACCGCGATGCGCGTGCTCGACCGCGGCGGGCGTCGACCAAGCGTGCTGTCGGGTCGGCTGAACTCGCTCACCGCCGGGGTCACCAGGTTCACCACCCGCAGACGGGCCGTGCTGCTCAGCGGAGTGATCAGCGCCCGCGCCGCCGGCCGCGAGTCGGCGAAGGTGGGCTAGAGCAGCCCGAGCGCCTCGACGGCGGCGCGCTCCTCGGCGAGTTCGGCGACCGACGCGTCGATGCGGCCGCGCGAGAACTCGTCGATCTCGAGCCCCTCGACGATCTGCCAGTCGCCCCCGTCGCTCGTAACGGGGAACGAGCTCACCAGCCCGGCCGCGACACCGTACGATCCGTCGGACACGATCGCGGCCGAGGTCCAGTCGCCGACCGGGGTGCCGAGCACCCAGTCGCGCAGGTGGTCGACGGCGGCGCTGGCCGCGGATGCCGCGGACGACACCCCGCGGGCGGCGATGATCGCGGCGCCGCGGCCCGCGACCGTGGGGATGAAGTCCTGCTCGACCCACGTGCGGTCGATCTCGAAGCGTTCGCCCTCGATGCGCGCGTTCGACAGGTCGGGGTACTGGGTCGCCGAGTGGTTGCCCCAGATCGTCACGCGGGAGATCGCCGAGACGGGGGCTCCCGTCGCACCCGAGAGCTGGGCGAGCGCGCGGTTGTGGTCGAGGCGGGTCATGGCGGAGAAACGCGCGGACGGGACATCCGGGGCATTCGCGCTCGCGATGAGGGCGTTGGTGTTCGCGGGGTTGCCGACCACGAGCACGCGCACGTCGTCGGCCGCGTTGTCGTTGATGGCCCGGCCCTGCGGCGCGAAGATCGCGCCGTTCGCCGCCAGCAGGTCGCCGCGTTCCATGCCGGCCGTGCGCGGACGCGAGCCGACCAGGAGGGCGACGTTGGCGCCCTCGAAGGCCACGTCGGCGTCGTCGGTGATCTCGATGTCGCCGAGCAGCGGGAAGGCGCAGTCGTCGAGCTCCATGGCGACACCCTCGGCCGCGTCGAGAGCCTGCGGCAGTTCGAGCAGGCGCAGGCTCACCGGGATGTCGGGGCCGAACATGGCGCCGGACGCGATGCGGAAAAGCAGGGCGTACCCGATCTGGCCGGCGGCGCCCGTGACGGTGATGATCATGGTTCGAGCGTACGCCGCGTTAAACGGAAAGAGCCTGTCGGAACCACAAAGGGATTTCGACAGGCTCAATCCGCGTGGGCGACTACGCCAGGCGTGCCGCGAGGTTCTTGTCGAGCGTCGCCAGGAACTCCTCGGTGGTCTCCCACTTCTGGTCGGGTCCGACGAGCAACGCGAGGTCCTTCGTCATGTGTCCGGCCTCGACGCTCTTGATCACGACGTCTTCGAGGGTGGCGGCGAACTCGGCGAGCGCCGGGTTGTCGTCGAGCTTGGCGCGGTGCGAGAGTCCGCGGGTCCACGCGTAGATCGAGGCGATCGGGTTGGTCGACGTGGGCTTGCCGGCCTGGTGCTGGCGGTAGTGGCGGGTCACGGTGCCGTGGGCGGCCTCCGCCTCGACGACCGAGCCGTCGGGCACGGACAGCACGGAGGTCATCAGGCCGAGCGAGCCGAAGCCCTGCGCCACGGTGTCCGACTGCACGTCGCCGTCGTAGTTCTTGCAGGCCCAGACGTAGCCGCCCTCCCACTTCATGGCCGACGCGACCATGTCGTCGATGAGACGGTGCTCGTAGGTGAGTCCCGCCGCCTCGAACTTCTCCTTGAACTCGCTCTCGAAGATCTCCTCGAAGATGTCCTTGAACCGGCCGTCGTAGGCCTTGAGGATCGTGTTCTTGGTCGACAGGTACACGGGGTAGTTGCGGGTCAGGCCGTAGTTGAGCGAGCTGCGCGCGAAGTCGCGGATCGAGGCGTCCTGGTTGTACTGCACCTGCGCGATGCCGTCGTCGGGAGCGTCGTAGACCTCGAACTTCATCGGCTCCGAGCCGTCTTCCGGCGTGAACTCTACGGTGAGCTTGCCCTTGCCCTTGAAGACGAAGTCGGTGGCGCGGTACTGGTCGCCGAACGCGTGGCGGCCGATGATGATCGGCTTGTTCCAGCCGGGCACGAGACGCGGGATGTTCGAGATGATGATCGGCTCGCGGAAGATGACGCCGCCGAGGATGTTGCGGATGGTGCCGTTCGGGCTCTTCCACATCTTCTTGAGGCCGAACTCTTCGACGCGGGCCTCGTCGGGGGTGATCGTCGCGCACTTGACGCCGACGCCGTGCTTCTGGATGGCGTGCGCCGCGTCGATGGTGACCTGGTCGTCGGTCGCGTCGCGGTGCTCGATGCCGAGGTCGTAGTACTCGAGGTTGATGTCGAGGTAGGGGTGGATCAATGTGTCCTTGATCGCCTGCCAGATGATGCGAGTCATTTCGTCACCGTCGAGTTCTACGACGGTGCCTTCTACCTTGATCTTGGACAAACGATTCTCCTCATTGATGAGCCGAGCTGGAAACGTGGACAAGCCTACTCGCTCGGTAAAGTATCTCGACATCGAGATAGATACCGACGAGCGGGCGCCGGATGTCGCGGCTCACGCCTTGGGACCGCCCGCGACGTACAACACCTGCCCCGACACGAACGACGCCTCCTCACTCACGAAGAACGCGGCGGCCGCGGCGATGTCGGCCGGGAGGCCGGTGCGCCCGACGGGGATGTCTTTGGCGGCGCCCGCGAGGAAGTCCTCGAAGGTAACCCCGATGCGCTCCGCCGTCTCGCGCAGCATGTCGGTCGCGATGAACCCGGGGGCGATCGCGTTCACCGTCACGCCGAACGGGCCGAGCTCGATCGCGAGCGTCTTGGTGAAGCCCTGCACTCCGGCCTTGGCCGCGGCGTAGTTGGCCTGGCCGCGGTTGCCGAGCGCCGAGGTGCTCGACAGGTTGACGGTGCGACCCCAGCCGGCCGACACCTGGTGCGACTGGACCGCCCGGCTCATCACGAACGCTCCGCGCAGGTGCACCCCGATGACCGCGTCCCAGTCGGCGTCGCTCATCCTGAACAGCAGGTTGTCGCGCAGGATGCCGGCATTGTTGATCAGGATGGTGGGGGCGCCGAGCTCCTCCACGACACGGGATACGGCGTTCTCCGCGTCATCCGTACTCGCGACATCCGCCCCGATGCCGATCGCCTGCCCGCCCGCGGCGACGATCTCGTCGACCGTGCCGACGGTCTCGTGCGCGTGCAGATCGACCACGGCGACGCGGTGTCCGGATCGCGCGAGCCGCAGGGCGATCGCGGCCCCGATGCCCCTCGCGGCCCCGGTCACTATGGCGGTTCTGGTCTCGGCGTCGTCGCTCACGCGATCAGGGTAACAAAGTGGTGCGCACTTGAGGGCGGGCGGGTTAGCCTGTTCGCATGCCTGAGTTGAGACTTGAAGAGTTGTCGGCCAAGACGATCGTGGCCGCTAACGGGCTCACTCTGCGTCCCGGGCAGGAGCAGTTCGTCACCCCCACGTCGTACGCGATCGCCGACGCCTACATCGATCCGCTGACCTCGTGGCCGCGCGTCGTGCTCGACGGCGACACGGTGGTCGGGTTCATCCGGGGCAATTTCGACCCCGACAACCCTCAGGAGGAGTTCCGCAGCTGCCTCTGGCGCATCAACGTCGCGGCCGACGCCCAGGGCCTCGGTGTGGGCAAGTTCGCCGTCGAGGGACTCGCCGACGAGGCCCGCAACCGCGGTTTCCCCCAGCTCACCGTGATCTGGGAACCCGGCGAAGAGGGCCCCGAAGAGTTCTTCAAGGCCGTGGGCTTCCGCATCATCGGCGAGACCCAGTACGGCGAACACATCGGCGCGCTCGACCTCTGAGCCGCCGAGAACCCGGGTGGCCCAGACTCTCGGCGACGACTTCGTGTCGCGCGTGCTCGAGGTGGTCGAGTCGATCCCCGAGGGTCGCGTGATGACCTACGGCGACGTCGCCGCCGCGATCGGTTCGCGCGCGGCCCGCGCCGTCGGAACGGTCATGTCGCATTACGGTTCGGATGTCGCGTGGTGGCGGGTCATCCGCGCGAGCGGGCATCCCCCGGTCGACCACGAGTCGCGGGCGCTCGAGTACTACCGCGCCGAGAGCACCCCCGTTAAGTGGAGCAACGGGGTGTTCCGCGTCGACCTTGCGAAGGCCCGCCATCACGCCGGTTGAGTAGGGCCGTCTACGGCCTGTATCGAAACCCCCCGATGGTTTCGATACGGTCGCTGAGCGACCTACTCAACCAGCTAGCGCGTCACACCAGCGAATCCCGCCAGGCCGCGTGCAGCTGGGCGAAGCGGCCCGTGCCGGCGATGAGGTCGCGCGGCGTGCCGTCTTCGACGATGCGCCCGTGCTCCATCACCAGCACCCGGTCGGCGATGGCGACCGTCGACAGGCGGTGGGCGATGATGATGGCCGTGCGGTCGGCGAGCAGGGTGGTGAGACCCTCCTGCACGAGCCGCTCGCTCGGGATGTCGAGGCTCGCGGTCGCCTCGTCGAGGATGAGCACGACGGGGTCGGCGAGGAACGCGCGGGCGAACGACAGCAGCTGCCGCTGGCCGGCCGAGACGCGGCCGCCGCGCTTGTTCACGTCGGTGTCGTAGCCGCCGGGCAGCGACTCGATGAACTCGTGCGCCCCGACCGCCTTGGCCGCGTGCACGATCTCGTCGCGGGTCGCGTCCGGCTTGCCCAGCGCGATGTTCTCGGCCACAGAACCGGAGAACAGGTACGCCTCCTGCGTCACCATCACGATGGCGCGGCGCAGGTCTTTCGGGTGCAGGTCGCGCAGATCGATGCCGTCGAGCGTCACGACGCCCTTCGTCGGGTCGTAGAACCGCGCCATGAGTTTGGCGAGCGTCGACTTTCCGGCGCCGGTCGACCCCACGAGGGCGATGGTCTGCCCCGCGGGGATCTGCAGGTCGAAGTCGGGCAGGATCACCCGGTCCTTCTTGTAGGCGAACTCGACACCCTCGAAGTTCACGGCACCGTCGGCGCTCCAGAGGTCGATGGGGGTGGTCGGGTCGGCGACGCCTGGCTTCTCCTCGAGCACGCCCGAAATCTTCTCCAGGGCGGCGGCGGCCGACTGGTAGGAGTTGTAGAACATCGCCATTTCCTGCGCCGGCCCGAAGAACTGCCGGGTGTAGAGCAGCGCCGCGAGCAGCGCGCCGATCGCCAGGCTGCCGCCCGCGACACGCAGTCCGCCGGCGACCAGCACGACGGCCAGGGCCACGTTTCCGATCAGCACGAGGCCGGGGTCGAAGATGCCGAACAGCTGAATGACCTTCGAGTTGACGTCGCGGTAGTCCTCGACGAGCTCGCCGAACTCGGCCTCGTTGCGCTTCTCCTTGCGGAACGCCTTGACCGCGCGGATGCCGGTCATCGTCTCGACGAACTGCACGATGAGCCGCGCGGATGCCACGCGGGTGCGCCGGAACAGCTGTTGCGACCGCTTCTGGAACCAGCGCGTGAGGAAGGCGAGCGGCACGAGGGCGCCGAGCAGGATGAGTCCGCTCACACCGTCGACGAAAAACATCGCCCCGGCGATGAACACCATGTACAGCGCGCCCTGGATCAGCTGGTTGATGCCCGAGTCGAGCAGCTCCTTGATCGAGTCGAGGTCGCTCGTCTGGCGCGCGATGATGCGGCCCGACGTGTAGCTCTCGTGGAACTCGAGGCTGAGCTGCTGGGTGTGCAGGAACACCCGCGTGCGCAGGTCGAACAGGATCGCCTGGCTGATCTTCGCGGTGAGCACCGTGTACCAGGCGATCAACACCGCCCCGACGACACCCGCCACGAGGTAGGCGCCCACGATGAACCCGATCGGCATCCAGTCGCGGTCGTTCAGCAGGGCGGGCAGTCCCGTGTCGATCCCGTAGGCGACGAGCGCGGGGCCGGCCACCTGGGCGGCAGTCGAGATGATCACGACGATCATGGTCAGGATGACGCGGGCGCGCTCGGGTCGCAGCAGCGAACCGAGCAGCCGCAGCGAACGCTCCCTGATCTGCTTGCTCTCCGCCTTGGTGAAGTCGTTGCGCTCTTCGCCCTCGACACCCTCTACGCCGACGATGCTCATGCGCCCACCTCCTCGTCCTGCTGGTCCTTGTCGAACTGTTCTTCGGCCCGTTCTCGCCGCTCTTCGTCTTCGAGGCTCGAGATCACGAACCGGTAGTGGTCGTTCGTCGCGAGCAGGTGCGAGTGCGTGCCGACGGCCGTCACCCGCCCGTTCTCGAGCAGCGCCACCCGGTCGGCGAGCGTCACGGTCGACGGCCGGTGCGCCACGATGAGCGCTGTCGTGCTCACCAGCACCTTGCGCAGCGCCTGCTCCACGAGGGCCTCGGTGTCGACGTCGAGGGCCGACAGCGGATCATCCAGAACCAACACCGCGGGCTTCGCGGCCACCGCACGGGCGAGCGCGAGCCGTTGCCGCTGGCCGCCGGACAGGCTGAGACCCTCCTCGCCGACCATCGTGTCGAGGCCGAGCGGAAGGTCGTAGACGAAACCGGCCTGCGCGATCTGCAGCGCCTCGGCGAGCTCCTGCTCGGTCGACTCGGGCCGGCCGAGCAGCACGTTGTCGCGCACCGACGCCGAGAACAGGGTGGCGTCTTCGAACGCCATGGCGATGTGGGTGCGCAGCTCGGTGCGGGTGAGGTCGCGCACGTCGACGCCGTCGATCGTGATCGCCCCGCCCGTCACGTCGTACAGCCGGGTGGTGAGCGCGGTCAGCGTCGACTTGCCGCTGCCCGTGATGCCGACGACGGCCATCGTCTCGCCGGGCTCGAGCTCGAGCCGGATGCCGTCGAGGATGTCGGCGCGGTCGAGCGGTGCATCCTGATATCTGAAGTGGACGTCGTCGAAGACGAGTCGCCCCTTGGGGTCGGTGACCGTCTTCGGGTTCTCCGGGTCGGTGATGCTGTTCTCGCTGTCGAGCACCTCGAAGAAGCGGTCGGTGGCCGTGCGCGTGTCGAAAGTCATCGAGAGCAGGAAGCCGATCGACTCGACCGGGAAGCGCAGCACGGTCGCCGTGGCGAAGAACGCCACCAGCTCGCCGACGCTGATCTGGCCGTCGGCCGCGAGCCAGACGCCGCCGAGCAGGCAGAGCGCGAAGGTCACGTCGGGAACCAGCAGCAGCCAGAGCCAGATGCCGGCGATCGCGCGGGCCTTCTCGATCTCGGTGCCGCGCAGGTCTTCGGCCTGGGCGGCGAAGTTCTTCAGCGCGTACTTGCCGCGGCCGAACGCCTTGAGCACGCGGATGCCGTGCACCGACTCCTCGACCGTCGTGGCGAGGTCGCCCGACTGGTCCTGGCTGCGGCGGGTGACCCGCGAGTACTTGTTCTCGAACAGGTAGCCGTAGATCCACATCGGGATCGAGCAGACCATGAAGGTCACGCCGAGCACCCAGGAGATGTTCACGAGGAAGACGAAGCCGATGAGGATCGTGACGATGTTGACGACGAGCAGCACCAGGCCGAACGAGATCCAGCGACGGATGAGTCCGAGGTCGCTCACGGCGCGCGACAGCAGCTGCCCGCTCGGCCAGCGGTCGTGGAAGCTCACCGGCAGATCCTGCAGCTTCGCGTAGAGGGCGTTGCGCATGCGCGCCTCGATGTGCGTTCCGGGGGTGAGCACGAACCAGCGGCGCAGCGCGATGAGCACCGCCTCGAGCACGCCGAGCGCGAGCACGACGGCGAAGGCGGGCCAGATCTGCTCGGAGTCGCCGGTCGAGAGCGGGCCGTCGACGAGCTGGCGCAGCACCTGCGGGATCAGCAGGGCGACGATGCCGGCGACGAGCGCCGACGCCATGCCCAGGTAGATGCGCGGCAGCGCGGGCTTCGCGTAGGGGTAGAGCCGCCTGATCGAGGCGAAGGTACCCCCGCGCGTGGTGGTGTGACCAGTTCCGGTCGGTGTTGCGGGCATTGGTGTGGTCCCCGGGTTAGAGCGCGACCGTGCAAAGACGGTCGAAGAATGTGCGGTGTGGATGGCGGGGAGAAGCAGCCCGCCCTGGGTGGAACGCTAAGCGGTCGCGGCGGATTCCGGCGCGACGAGCCACGGTGTCGGGATGGGTGTCTCTAGCATGTCGTCCTCCCGGATCTCAGCGGCCGCGCTACCTGCACAGCCCTCCAGAATAGACAGTGAACTCGCTGGGAGGCAAGGTTTTTCTCGCCGCGCGCCCCTACTGTTCGCGCAACTCAGGCAGAACCGCGGATGCCACGGCTGCAGCCGCGCGATGGCGGGGCGACCACGGCTCCCGCCGCGCAACTGCCTGAGTTGCGCGACGAGGTCGGGCCGCGTTCGTCATTCAGGACCGACGCGGCCGCCGCCGCACCGGGGCCCGCCAACACGCGGCCGGGCGGAGTGCCGGCGTCGAATCATCCTGAATCACGAATACGGCACCCTCTCGCAACTCAGGCAGAACCGCGGATGCCACGGCTGCAGCCGCCCGACGGCGGGGCGACCACGGCTCACGTCGCGCAACTGCCTGAGTTGCGCGACGAGGTCGGGGGGCGTTCGTCATTCAGGACCGACGCGGCCGCCGCCGTACCGCGGCCCGCCAACACTCGGCCGGGCGGAGTGCCGGCGTCGAATCATCCTGAATCACGAACACGGCGTCCGGACTTGCGCCAACCCGGCGACGGGTCAGTGGAAGAAGTGGCGCTCTCCGGTGAAGTACATGGTGACGCCGGCCTTCTTCGCGGCGGCGATCACGTCTTCGTCGCGGATCGATCCGCCGGGCTGCACGACCGCGCGCACTCCGGCGCTGAGCAGCACCTCGAGACCGTCGGCGAACGGGAAGAACGCGTCGCTCGCGGCGACCGACCCGACGGCGCGGTCGCCCGCGCGGCTGACGGCGAGCTCGCAGGAGTCGACCCGGTTTACCTGGCCCATGCCGACGCCGACCGAGGCCCCGTCGTCGGCGAGCAGGATGGCGTTCGACTTGACCGAGCGCACCGAGCGCCACGCGAACTCGAGGTCGGAGCGGGTGGCGTCGTCGGCCTCGTCGCCCGCGACGAGCGTCCAGGTGCTCGAGTCGAAGTCGTCGTAGTTGTCGACGGACTGCACGAGCAGTCCGCCCGAGATCTGCTTGAACTCGGTCGTCGGCCGGGTGAAGTCGGCGGGCAGCTTGAGCAGGCGCAGGTTCTTCTTGGTCGACAGCAGCTCGAGGGCGGCCGGCTCGAAGTCGGGAGCGACGACGACCTCGGTGAAGATTCCGACGATCGACTCGGCCGCGGCGAGGGTGAGTGTGCGGTTGGCGGCGATGACGCCGCCGAAGGCCGAGAGCGGGTCGCACTCGTGGGCGCGCAGGTGGGCGGAGGCGATCGGGTCGCCCGATCCGCGCGCGACGGCGATGCCGCAAGGGTTCGCGTGCTTGATGATCGCGACGGCGGGCTCGTCGAAGTCCCACGCCGCGCGGACGGCCGCATCCGCGTCGACGAAGTTGTTGTAGGACATCTCTTTTCCGTGCAGCTGCTCGGCCTGGGCGATGCCCGTGCCGTTCTCGCTCACGTAGAGGGCCGCGGTCTGGTGCGAGTTCTCGCCGTAGCGCAGCACGTTTTTGAGCGAGGCGCTGACCGTGAAGGTGTCGGCGACCTCCGACGCCTCCCCTCCCTCGGTCGCTGAGCCTGTCGAAGCGGTCGCGACGTTCGACGCGAACCACGTCGACACGGCCGCGTCGTACGCGGCGGTGTGCGCGAAGGCCTCGGCCGCGAGGTCGCGACGCTGCGCGAGAGTGGTGCCGCCCGCGGCGAGCGCGGCGACGATCGCCGGGTACGAGGCGGGCGAGGTGACGATGGCGACGTTGGCGTGGTTCTTCGCCGAGGCGCGCACCATGGCGGGGCCCCCGATGTCGATCTGCTCGATCGCGGCGTCGCCGGTGATGCCCGCGGCGATGGTCGCGACGAAGGGGTACAGGTTGGAGACGACGAGCTCGAACGGCGCGATGCCCTGGCTCGCCAGCTCGCGCTCGTGCGACTCGAGGCGCAGGTCGGCCAGCAGGCCGGAGTGGATGACGGGGTGCAGGGTGCGCACGCGGCCGTCGAGCGACTCGGGATAGCCGGTGACGTCGCCGACCTGGGTGACCCGGATGCCGGCAGCCGCGATGGCGGCGGCAGAACCTCCGGTCGACACGATCTCGACGCCGGCCGCGGCGAGCGCGGTCGCGAGCTCGACGAGACCGGTCTTGTCGCTCACCGAGACGAGGGCGCGCTTGATCGCGACGAGGTCGCGCTCACGGTACAGGGCTGGGTCGTGCGTGGGGCCGCTCATGCGAGTGACAGCTCCTTCAGGTCGATGTGTCCATTGGCGATGTCGAGAACGGCCTGCACGAGCAGTTGCCTCTCGACGATCTTGATCCGGTCGTGCAGCGTGTGCTCGGTGTCGCCGGGCAGCACGGGAACGCGCTCCTGCGCGATGATCGGCCCCGAATCGACGCCGGTGTCGACGACGATGACGGATGCACCCGACTGGTCGACGCCGGCCGCGATCGCGTCGCGCACGCCGTGCGCCCCGGGAAACTCGGGCAGGTACGCCGGGTGGGTGTTGATGATGTTGGGGCTGAGCGCGCTCACGACACTGGGCGGCAGCAGCTTCATAAAGCCGCTGAGTACCACGAGGTCGGGCTGCCAGACCTGGATCTGGTCGAGCAGCGACTTGCCCCACGCCTCGCGGCTGTCGAAGTTCGACAGGGCGACGGAGAAGGTAGGAATGCCGAACTCCTCGGCGTGCTCGAGCCCTTCAGCGTCGCGGTCGGCGCCGACCGCGACGACGCGGGCGGGAAACTCGGCGTCCTGGGCGGCTTCGAGCAACACGCGCAGGTTCGAGCCTCCGCCAGAGATGAGAACAACCAGCGAGAGCACGAGAGACAGCCTAGCGCGGGGCGGTCAGGACCTCGGTCTCGCCAGAGGAGGACGCGGTGCCGGAGGAGGACGCGGACGTCGAGGAGGACGCGGCGCTCGAGGAGGAGGCGGGCGCGGCCTTGTCGTCCGACGCCGACCGACGCGGGGCGGCCAGCAGCCCGAGCAGCGCGGCGAGCCCGATCTCGACCCCGGCCCACAGGCCGACACTCAGCGGGTCTGGCCCGACCTGCGAGAGCCTGCCGGGTCCGGCGGCACCCGACGCGAACGAGGCGAGCAGTCCGAGGGCCACTCCCCCGACGAGGCCCATGCCGAGCCCGGTCGCGACGGTCCAACCGATGCGCGAGGAGTCGCCGATCGCCGCCGAGAATTTCGGGCGCAGCAGGGCGGCCGCGAGGAAGGCGGCGACGACCGGCACCAGCAGCCCGACGAACCCGAACGACAGGTCGCCGGTCGGCAGCGCGCCGAACACGGGGATGGCAGGGATCGGGCCGAGCGACGTGCCGAGCGGCGACACCGACGAGCCCACGCCGATGGCGAAGCCGGGGCCGACGAGCCACGAGGCGGCCCAGATCACGAAGGTGGGGATGAACGCGAGCTGCGCGAGGGTGAGAGCGGCGCCGCCGAGCACCTCGGTGTGCAGGCCCTCGTACAGTCCCACGATCTGCGCGTAATTCACGGCGACGAGCACGGCGAGCAGCACGGCGGCGACGGCGATGACCGCGGTGGCCGAGGCCAGCCCGCCGCGCAGCGCTGTCGCGGCGGACACCCGCAGGCCGCGCGGCATCCTCAGCAGCTGTTTCGTGATCGCCGCGCGGATCGGCTGGATCGTGGCATCCGTCGACGGACGATGGGAACGCAACGATCCGACGAAAACGGCTGCCCCGAAAATGAGGGTGGGCACGATGGCACCCTGAACGATCGAGGGGCGGGCAAGCGGATGCAACGCGCTGAGCGTCACCGCGAGGGATAGCAGGCCGAACGTGCCGACCGCCACCAGTTCGCCGAGCAGGAGGAAGTTGGTCTCGGCCACGCGGCGTCCGGCGCGCACGCCGAGGAGAACCGTGAGCATGGCGAAGCCGAGGGCGGCGATGCGCACGGGGAACGCGGCATCCGCCCCGGCGAGTCCGAGGGTCGCGGCGGTCGCCGGGTCGAGTGCGAAGATCATGTCGACGCCGTGGCCGACCAGCCAGATGTCGGCGGACGCGCGCCAGAACACGATCCAGTCGACCTGGAACCCGAACTGCACCCCCCAGAGGATGGTGAGCGGGGCGAGCGAGATGCCGACGCCGATCGCCACGACGAGGGCCGCCTCGAAGGCGGCGAAGAGGGCGGTGAGCGAGCGATTCATACCGGTGCGAGCGTACCCGGGGTCGCCGACTCTGCCGGGCTGCCGCGCCCCACTTCGCGCTTTCAGCAGAGCGGGTCGGTGGCCGGCACGGTTCCGTCGATCAGGTAGTCGTCGACCGTCGCGTCGATGCAGGTGTTGCCCTGCCCGTAGGCCGTGTGGCCCTCGCCCGCGCGGGTGACGAGCACGCCGCTGGCCAGCTGGTCGGCCATCGCCTGCGCCCACGCGTACGGCGTGGCCGGGTCGTTGGTGGTGCCGAGTACGAGGATCGGGTCGGCGCCGTCTGCGGTGATCGCGTGCGGGGTGATCGCCGAGGGGTAGGCCCAGTTCTGGCAGGCGATGTCGATGTGCACCCAGTCGGCGTAGGCGACGTACCTGCCGATCGTCGGCGCGGCGGCCTCGATGGCGGCCAGGGTGGCCTTCGTCGAATCGAGCCCTCCGACGAACTGGCTGTCGAGACAGGTCGCCGCGGTGTACACGGCCATCGACTGGTCGGCGTAGCCGCCGTCGGGGGTGCGGCTGTTGTAGGAGTCGGCGAACTGCAGCGCCATGGTCGCGTCACCGTCGCTCGCGCCGAGCTCGGTGAGCATCTGGCTGAGCGCGGGCCACGACGCCTCGTCGTAGAGCGGATAGCTGAGCGCCGTACCGAGGGTGGAGGCGGTGAGCTGGCGGCCGTCGTCGCCCGTGAGCGCGCGTCCCTCTACCCCGGCGAACAGCGCGCTCGCCTGGGCGAGCGCCTCGTCGAGCGTGCCGGTGAACGGGCACGCCGAGCCGGCCAGGCAGTCGGTGACATAGGCGCGGAAGGCGTTCTCGAAACCGCCCATCTGCACCGTGAAGGTCTCGGCCGAGCCGAGCGACGGGTCGATCGCGCCGTCGAGCACGAGCCGGCCGACGTTCCGCGGGAAGAGCTCGGCATAGTGGGCGCCGAACGAGGTCCCGTAGGAGAATCCGAGGTAGTTGAGCTTCTCGTCGCCCAGCACGGC
Organism: Conyzicola nivalis; assembly: GCF_014639655.1. Taxonomy (NCBI): domain Bacteria; kingdom Bacillati; phylum Actinomycetota; class Actinomycetes; order Micrococcales; family Microbacteriaceae; genus Conyzicola; species Conyzicola nivalis. The sequence goes on along the minus strand of NZ_BMGB01000002.1, from coordinate 182,426 downwards.
GCGCAGCAGGTCCATGTCGCGCGCGTTGCTCTCGACGTCGATGGAGCCGAGCAGCGCCCCGGTGTTCTCGGCACACGCGGCGGCGAACGCCTTCTCGACCTCGACCTGCTGCGCGAACCAGGCGTCGGAGCCGGTCGGGTTCGCGGGCACGCCGTACAGGAACGCGTCCATCTCGGCATCGTCGTAGCAGGCGACGCCGGTGGATTGGCCGACGCCCCGCGGGTCCCAGCCGACGATGTCGAAGCTGTCGCGAAGAGCATCGGATGTCACGAACTCGGCGGCCTGTTGCACCAGCTCCACCCCCGAACCGCCCGGACCGCCCGGGTTCATCAGCAGCGACCCCACCCGGTCGCCGCCGTCGGTCACGAGCCGCACCACCGCCAGGTCGATGTCGCCGCCGTCGGGGTTCTCCCAGTCGACCGGGGCCGTGACGGTGGTGCACTCCATGCCCCGGGGCTCGCAGTCGTTCCAGTCGAGTTGCTGCTGGTAGAACTCCTCCAGCCCGGCGGGTGACTCGACGGGCGTCTTCGGCGGCGCGGTCACCGTGCAACCGGCGAGCAGGGCCGCGGTGGCCGCGCTCGCGACGACGGCCAGGACCCTGCGCTGTACGTTTCTCATTGCAATGGAGCCTACTGCGCCCGCTCTAGACTGGCGCGTGCCACAATCCGTCTACCAACGCCTGCTCGGCGACGACTTCGCCCGGCTCGCGCCGGAGCTGCGCGACTACTTCTCCGCCCCGCCCGCCGGATCGGTCGGTCGCGGCCACGGCGTGTTCGAGACCGCGGGTTCGCGGACGCGCTGGTTGGCCCCGGTTTTCACGCTGCTCGCCCGGCGGCGGATCCTCTTCCCCGAGTACGCCACCGACGTGCCGTTCACCGTCACCAACATCCCGGGGCCGGGCGACGGGCTGAGCTCGCGACGGGAGTTCCACTTCCCCGGACGCGACCGGGTGATGCACGACACGATGCACGTGATCGACGGCCGGCTGCACGACTTCCTCGGCAGGCGCGGCGGACTCGAGGTGCGCCTCGCGGTGACCGTCGGCACCGACGGCGCCCTTCGCATGGCGTCCGATGCGGCCTGGCTGCACCTGCGCGGGCTGCGCCTGCCGCTGCCCGCACTGCTCTCCGCGCGCGTGTTCCTCCACGAGAGCCGGGCGGACGGGCGGCAGCGGGTCGACGTGCGGATGCGACATCCGCTCTTCGGCGAGATCTTCCGCTACGCCGGCACCTTCAGCTACGCCTACGAGCCCCTGCCCTGACCGCCGCGTCTGCCGATGCGTCTGCCAAATGAAGGAGAATTCGCGGCGAAGGGGCGCGCATCGCCGTGAACGTGTGACTCGCACCCGGTTTCTCCTTCATTTGGCAGACGTCGGATGCCACGGGGCGCGTTAACCGCGGATGGCCCGCCTCCGGGAGACGGGCCATCAGGGGGGAACGGCTACAGCGACGCCATTACCTCGCGCATCAGAGCGGCGGTCTCGCTCGGCGTCTTGCCGACCTTGACTCCGGCGGCCTCGAGGGCCTCCTTCTTGCCCTGCGCGGTGCCAGCACCGGCGGAGACGATCGCCCCAGCGTGGCCCATAGTCTTACCCTCGGGCGCCGTGAATCCGGCGACGTAGGCGACGACCGGCTTGGTGACGTTCGCCTTGATGTAGTCGGCGGCGCGTTCTTCGGCGTCTCCGCCGATCTCGCCGATCATCACGATCGCCTTGGTCTCGGGGTCGGCCTCGAACGCCTCGAGCGTGTCGATGTGCGTCGTGCCGATGATGGGGTCGCCGCCGATGCCGATCGCGGTCGAGAAGCCCAGATCGCGCAGTTCGTACATCATCTGGTACGTGAGCGTGCCCGACTTCGAGACGAGGCCGATCGGGCCCTTGCCGGTGATGTTCGCGGGGGTGATGCCCACGAGCGCCTCGCCCGGGGTGATGATGCCGGGGCAGTTCGGGCCGATGATGCGGGTCGTACCGCCCTTTGCCTTCGCGAGCGCCCAGAACTCGGCCGAGTCCTGAACCGGGATGCCCTCGGTGATCACGACGACGAGCGGGATGCCCGCCTCGATGGCTTCGACGACGGCGTCCTTCGCGAACACCGGCGGCACGAAGACGATCGACACGTCGGCGCCGGTCTCGGTCATCGCCTCGGCGACGGAGCCGAACACGGGCAGCTCGATGCCGCCGTCGTGGGTGACGGTGGTGCCGGCCTTGCGCGCGTTGACACCGCCGACGACCTGGGTGCCGGCCTTGAGCATCAGCGCCGTGTGCTTGGTGCCCTCGCCGCCGGTGATGCCCTGCACGATGACCTTGGAGTCTTTGTTGAGGTAAATCGACATGTTCTTCGGTGCCCTTACTTAGAAGCCAGTTCGGCGGCCTTGTCGGCGCCCTCGTCCATGGTGGTCGCGAGTGTGACCAGCGGGTGGGCGGCGGCGACCAGGATCGCGCGGCCCTCCTCGACCTTGTTGCCGTCGAGTCGGACGACGAGCGGCTTGCTCGCGGCGTCGCCGAGGACCTCCAGCGCGCCGACGATGCCGTTGGCCACCGCGTCGCACGCGGTGATGCCGCCGAAGACGTTGACGAAGACGCTCTTCACCTGCTCGTCACCGAGGATGACGTCCAGCCCGGCCGCCATGACCTCGGCCGATGCTCCGCCGCCGATGTCGAGGAAGTTGGCCGGTTTCACACCGCCGTGACGCTCTCCCGCGTAGGCGACGACGTCGAGGGTCGACATGACAAGGCCCGCGCCGTTGCCGATGATGCCGACCTCGCCGTCGAGCTTCACGTAGTTGAGGTCGTGCAGCTTGGCCTTGGCCTCGAGCGGGTCGGCCGCTTCGGCGTCTTCCAGCTCGGCGTGCGCGGGGTGACGAAATCCGGCGTTCTCGTCGAGCGAGACCTTGCCGTCGAGGGCCACGATGTCGCCGTCCTCGGTGAGCACGAGCGGGTTGACCTCGACCAGCGTGGCATCCTCACCCTTATAGACCTCGTAGAGCTTTACGAGAACCGGCGCGACCTTGTCGACCAGCTCGGCGGGGAATCCGCCGGCGATCGCGATCTCGGTGGCCTTGGCCAGGTCGACGCCGGCGCCGGGGTCGATCTCGATGCGGGCGAGGGCGTCGGGACGCTCGACCGCGAGCTCCTCGATCTCCATGCCGCCCTCGACGCTGCAGAGCGAGAGGTAGCTGCGGTTGGCGCGGTCGAGCAGCACCGAGAAGTAGAACTCCTGGGCGATGCGGGCACCGGCGGCCACCATCACGCGCTTGACGGTGTGTCCCTTGATATCGAGGCCGAGAATCGCGGATGCCGCGGCGAACGCGTCTTCGGGGGTGTGCACGACCTTCACGCCGCCGGCCTTGCCGCGACCACCGGCCTTTACCTGGGCCTTGACGACGACCGTGCCGCCGATCTTCTCGGCTGCTGCTTGGGCTTCTGCTGGGCTGTCGGCAATGATGCCGGCAAGTACAGGCACTCCGTAGGACTCAAAAAGGTCCCTTGCCTGATACTCGAAAAGATCCACGGGGCTTATCCAATCGCGCGTCGAAAGTGAGCTGGAAGGCCGGGTCATCTCGACTGTGAGATAGTTCGATGTCAAGAGACTTTGACCATCACGAACTCTACCAGCAGGGTCAGCCGGCGTTTGCCGCGTCCTGTTCGAGCTTGGTGACCTCGTCGGATTCCGGCCCGCCGGTCAGCGCACAGACACCGGTCGCGGTCACCTGGATCGACGGCACCTGGTCGGTCGCCTTGGAGGTCGCCGTGATGGCCATGTCGGCCAACGAGGTGGCGCTGCGCAGGCGGGTCACCACGAGGGTGTCCGTGGACTCCTCCGCCAGGTCGGCCTTCCAGCCCTGCTCGACGAAGGTGGCAGCCAGATCGTCTGCGACCTGTTGCACCCGCGCGGCCGTCGAGTTGGTGACGAGAATCTTCATCGTCGAGGTCCACGACCTGAGCAGTCCGGCGGGGTCGGCGTCGCACGCGATCGACACATCGGTCGACTCGGCCACCTGTTTGAGCACGATCTCGGGAAGGCGCGACGACGCCTCGTTGCGAAGCAGCTGCGCGTACGACTTCGACTGCGCGAGCGTGACCTGCCGCTCGGCGACCGACGTCGGCGCCTCCACCTCGCCGGCACACGCCCCCAGGGACAGCACGACGGCCAACGCCGCGACCGTCGACACTACAAACCGGCCCCCACCGACCATGACATATCCCCTTTAGTATTCGACCGGCAGTGCCGATCGTTCAGGAAGATACAGACGCATAGTTAACGCGAGGTGGCGTGCACACTGCCGAGAAAAGTCCGCTACTCGCTGGTCGTCTCGACGTTGGTCACTTCGCTGGGGGCACAGTACTCGCGAGTAGGCTCCGTTTTGCGAGAGTGGAGTTGTGCCGATGCGATTGAGCGACATCTCGAACGAGGCGATCCTGCTGGGCGGCGGCGCGCGCGCCATCCTCTTGCAGCTGGCCATGCCCGCCGTCGGTCGCGGCGTGGCGAACCACAGCGACTTCGCCTCCGATCCGCTGCGCCGCCTGCGGCACACCCTCACCTATCTCTACGTGCTCGTCTACGGGACCGACGACGAGATCACCCGCATCACCGGCCACGTCAACCGCGCCCACACTCCCGTGCACTCGGCGCCCGGGGCGACCGCTCCCGCCTACGACGCGTTCGACCCGCGGCAGCAGCTCTGGGTCGCGGCGACGCTCTACGACTCGGCGCTCACCGTCTACACGGCCGTCTTCGGAGACTTGGCTCCGGATGACGCGGAGTCGCTGTACCGGCAATACGCGGTTCTCGGCACCGCGCTGCAGATGCCGGCCGAACTGTGGCCGGAGGACCGCGCGGCGTTCTCCCGCTACTGGGCGCAGAGCCTCCGCGAGCTGCGCGTCGACGCCGAGGTGAAACGGGTGGGCCGGGCCCTCCTGCACCCCGCGGTGGCGCCGCTGTGGATCCGAGCGCTGATGCCGACCGTCCGATTCCTGACGGCGGGGTTCCTCGACCCGTCCATCCGCGCATCCTTCGACCTGCCGTGGAACGCCCGGCGGCAGCGCCTGTTCGACCGCACCGTTCGCGTACTCGGCACGGTCTACCCGCGCCTGCCCGGCTGGCTGCGGCACTGGCCGGCCCGCCACTACCTCGCGGCGTTCCGGGCGTCGGCGTCCCGGCCCTCCGCGGTGCCCGCGTGAGCCGGCGGCAGATCTACTCGCGCCACCGCACCGTGCTCGCGGTCGGCGCCGGCGTCGCCGCCGTCTCGCTCGTGGCGCTCACGGTGGTCGCTCCCCCGGCTCCGCCCACGCGCGGCGAACAGGCGGACGCGTTCCTGCTCAAGAACGCGCAGTCGGTCGCGGTGCCGGAGGGTCTTGCCGGCTCGGTGGTGTCGCGCGACGCGTTCTCGGCGACGGCGGGATACAAGTCGCTCTCGGCCGGCGGCACCAACCACGACTGGGCGAAGCTCGTGCTGCTCTACGCGAAGTTCCCGCTGAGCGAGAGCAACGTCACCGTCTTCACCCGCTGGATGCGCCAGGAGAACGGCACCGACAACTGGTGGAACCGCAACAACCCGCTCAACAACGGCTGGGGTTCCGGCGGGGGATCGGGACTCGGCAGCTACGCCAACCTCGACATCGCGGCCCAGAACGCGGCCAAAGCCCTGCACGGAAACCCCGGCTACGCCGCGATCGTCGCCGGGTTCGAATCATCCGCCCCCACCGCCCAGATCGAACAGGCCATCTGGGCGTCCCCGTGGGCGACCAGCCACTACGCGAACGGCGCCCACTGGTCGTCGCGCGAGGTGCCCGTGGTGAAGTCGCCCGACGGCACCTGGTGACCGGCTAGCTCGACGCGGCCTCGATGGTGTCGAGCCACAGCTTCGCGAGCAGTTCGTGCCCGTACTCGGTGGGGTGGATTCCGTCGGCCGCGATCTCGGCCGGCTCGTCGTCGAGGCCGTTGAGGTAGCTGTCGGCGGGCACGAGCACCGCGCCGAACTCGGCGGCGAGCGCGTGCACGACGGCGATCTTCGGCTCGAGGTCCGCGCGCCATTTCGCTTTCTCGGCGGTGACCGGCAGCAGGAACGGCTCGATCAGCACGAGCGCCGTCTCGTCACGGGGAGGAAGGGCCGAGAGGATGGCGCGGTAGTCGGCTTCGAAGTCATCGACGCTCGTCGGGTCGTTCTCGCTGTAGCGACGCCAGGTGTCGTTGATGCCGATCAGCACCGAGACCAGGATCGGGGCGACATCGACGGCGTCTGTCTGCCACCGCGCCTCGAGGTCGCGCACGCGGTTGCCGCTGATGCCGCGGTTGACGATGTTCACCGGGGTGCCGCCGGCGGCGAAGGCCTCGTCGATCAGGCGCACGTAGCCGTGGCCGAGGTTGCGGTCGGCGTCGTCGCGACGTCCGCAGTCGGTGACGCTGTCACCGATGAACAGGACGGTGGCGGTGTCTTCGTCGGGCGCTTCTGCTTGCACTGGCACTACTCGACCTTCTCGATGGGAGCAATCTGGATGAGCAGGCGCTTACGGCCCGCGGTGTCGAACTGCACTTCGGCGACGCGCTTCTTGCCCTCGCCGGTGACGGCCGTGACACGGCCCTCGCCGAAGTCGTTGTGCTTGATGCGGTCGCCGGCGGAAAGCTCGAGCGTGCTGTTGTCGCGCACGACGTTTGTGACCATGTTGGCCCACTGCGTCTTTTCTTTCGGCTTGCCCGGGGGCAGGGCCGCGGCCTCGCGCAGCGACGAGCCCCACGACGAGCCGTCGCGGCGCGCGTTGAGGGCGCGCGGCTCGGTGCCGTTGCGGGAGTTGGCCATGCCGGGCGACTGGCGCCAGTCGATCAGGTCGGCGGGGATCTCCTGCAGGTACCGGCTGGGCATCGCCACGTTCACGTTGCCGTAGGCGGCGCGCGTCATCGCGAGCGAGATGAACAGGCGCTTGCGCGCGCGCGTGATGCCGACGTAGAACAGGCGGCGCTCCTCGGCGGGGCCGCCGGGCTCGCCGGCCGACATGCGGTGCGGCAGCAGGTCTTCTTCGACGCCGGTGAGGAACACTGCCTCGTACTCGAGCCCCTTCGCCGTGTGCAGGGTCATGAGCGAGACGGTGCCACTGAGGTCGTCGAGGTCGTCTGCGGCGGCGACGAGCGAGACCTCGGTGAGGAAGTCGAGAAGCGTGCCATCCGGATTGTTCTTCTGGAACTCCTTGGTCACGGCGACGAGCTCTTCGACGTTCTCGGCGCGCGCCTCGTCTTGGGCGTCGCGGCTGGCGCGCAGGGTCTCGACGAACTTCGTCCTCTCGAGGAGTTCGACGAGCACGTCGGCGACCGGGGCCGGGCGGGCCTCGGACCCCTCGGGCGGGTACACCTTGGCCATGACCTCGTCGAGCACGCTGCCGAACTCGAGGATCTCGCCGGTGACCTTCGGTCCGAGGCCGAGCTCGCCGGCGTTGCGCACGGCGTCGCGCAGGCTGGTCTCGTGCGCGTCGGCCCACGACTGCAGCGCGGTCTCGGTGGCCGGCCCGATGCCGCGCTTCGGCACGTTCATGATGCGCCGCAGCGCGAGCGGGTCGGCGGGGTTGGCCACGGCGATCAGATACGCCATGGCATCCTTGATCTCGGCGCGCTCGTAGAACTTGGTGCCGCCGAGCACGCGATAGGGCAGGGCCGACCGGATGAAGATCTCTTCGAGCGCGCGTGTCTGCGCGTTGGTGCGGTAGAAGACGGCGATGTCTTTGTAGGCGATGCCCTCGTCGTGCATCTTCGTGATCTCGTCGGCGATGAACTGGGCCTCGTCGTGTCCCGAATAGCCCGTGAAGCCGACGATCTTGTGGCCCTCGCCGATGTCGGTGAACAGCTTCTTGTCTTTGCGGTCGAAGTTGTTCGAGATCACGGCGTTCGCCGCGTCGAGGATGTTCTGGGTCGAGCGGTAGTTCTGCTCGAGCAGGATCACCTTGGAGTTCGGGAAGTCGCGTTCGAACTCGACGATGTTGCGGATGTCGGCGCCGCGGAAGGCGTAGATCGACTGGTCGCTGTCGCCGACCACGGTGAGCGAGGCGCCGGGGATGGCCCCGACCGCGTCGCGCTTGGTCTTGACCAGGCCGCCCGCCGCCTCGACCTCGTCGGCGATGTCAGGGCGCACCGAGCGGGTGAGCTCGTGGATGAGCGAGTACTGGGCGTGGTTCGTGTCCTGGTACTCGTCGACCAGGATGTGGCGGAACCGGCGCCGGTAGTGCGCTGCCACGACGGGGAAGGCGCGGAAGAGGTAGACCGTCTGTCCGATGAGGTCGTCGAAGTCGAACGCGTTCGCCTGGCTGAGCGCCTGCGTGTACCGGCGGAAGATCTCGAGGAACATGACCTCGGCGGGGTCGGAGAAATTCGCACCGCGCGCGTAGCTCTCGACATCCTGAAGCTCGTTCTTGAGTTTCGAGATCTTGCCCGACGCGCTCGAGACGGTGAAGCCGTACTGGTCGGCGTCGAGCTCCTTCAGGATGCGCTTCAGCAGGGCGCGGCTGTCGGCGGAGTCGTAGATGGTGAAGCTCTTGGTGAAGCCGAAGTGCTCGGCCTCGCGCCGCAGGATGCGCACGCACGCGGAGTGGAAGGTCGAGATCCACATGCCCTCGGCCTCGTTGCCGACGATCTGGTGCACGCGTTCGCGCATCTCGGCCGCGGCCTTGTTGGTGAAGGTGATCGCGAGGATCTGGCTCGGGAACGCCTCGCGGCTCTGCAGCAGCCCGGCGATGCGGCGGGTGAGCACGCTGGTCTTGCCCGACCCGGCGCCGGCCACGATGAGCAGCGACTGCCCGCGGTATTCGACGGCCTCGCGCTGCTGCGGGTTGAGCCCGCGCAGCAGGGCGTCGTCGAAGGAACCGTCGACGGCGGGCTCGGGCTCGATGATGTTGGGGACGAAAGACATTTGCCCGCAATTCTACGCGCCGCCGCCGACGCCGCCCCGTGCGGCCGCCGCCGCTCCTGCCGCTCCTGCTGCCAAATGAAGGAGATTTACGCGGCGAGGCCGGTCGAGCCGCATAAACGTGTGGTTAGACAGCAACTTCTCCTTCATTTGGCAGAAGTGGGGCGGGAGTACACAGATTGCGGATGCGGCGTCCGCGCGTCATCCGAAAATCGTCAGTCTGTGCGCATGGACTCACTCTCCCGCTCTATCCGACGTCGCGGCGGCCTCGCCGCCACCTTCGAGCTCTACGCCGACGGGCACACGCGGGCCCGACTCTCGGCCGCAGCAGCGAGCGGCACCATCATCCGTGTGCGTCAGGGCTGGTACGCGACCCCCGACATCCATCCCGTGTTCCTCGAAGCCGCCCGCGTCGGCGGCCGGCTCACCTGCCTCTCGGCGCTCGACTTTCACGGCTACTGGAGCTACCCGACGATGGATCTGCACGTCGCGGTCGATCCACGTTCCTGCCGACTGCGCACACGGCGCAGCAAGGTGACACGACTGTCCACGGTCGACGATGCGCGAACGAGGGTGCACTGGCGTGACGACCGTGAGGGCGGTGGGCGTTTCATCCTCTCCCCCGTAGCCTGCCTTTCCGACCTGATCGCGTGTCAACCCGACGAAGTGGTCGCGGCGGTTGCCGGGTCGGTGCTGCACAAGAGCCCACAGCTCTATCCACAGTGGACCGACCTGGTCAGTCGCTCTGCGGGTTGTCACCGATCGTTCCTGGCGTCGATCGACGGCGTGTGCGAGTCGGGCACGGAGTCGATCTTTATGTTCCGAATATCGCCGCTCGGGCTGCCCATCCGACGCCAGGTGTCGATACCCGGTGTCGGTCGTGTCGACTTCCGCATTGGCGAGAAGCTCATCATCGAGGTCGATGGCGCCGAGTATCACACCGATCCCGCGAAGTTCGAGGCCGATCGTCGCCGGGACGCGGTTCTGAGCCGGCTCGGCTATCGCGTCCTCCGGTTCAGCTACTTCCAGGTGCTGTTCGCGTGGGATGAGGTGGAAGCCGCGCTCGTCGGTGCCCTCCTGCGAGGCGATCACCTCTGACCGCGCGGCGCCCTAGACCACGGCAGACCGCGCGTACCGAATGCAGGAAAAATCGCGCCGAGTCACACGTTCGCGCGGATCGCGCGGCCTAGAACGAAGGATCTCCTGCATTTGGTACGGGCACGGCAGCAGGAGCCGAACGCGCAGGCAGGCCGGCGCGCACCGCCACCGCCAGGTCGGGCTGGTCGGCGAAGACGCCGTCGATGCCGCTCGACATGACCAGCTCGAATTCGCGGCGCCAGTTGCCGAAGTCCCGAGCCTCGCCACGCACCCGGTTGTTCTTGGCGAGGAACTTGTTCTCGGCCCGAAGCGTCCAGCAGAAAACCAGGAGCCCGGCCGCGTGCGACCGCGCCACGATGTCCGTCACGCCGATCGCGTTCTTGCCGAGGTCGAGGCGCAGCATCAGCTTGCGGCTGACGCTCACCCCGTCGACCTCCGTGCGCAGCCGGGTCAGCCCGGCCTGCCCGAGGTGGTCGGCGTAGCTGCGCGCCTTGTTGCCCGACGCGGCCGCGAGGTCGGCGGGCACACCCTTGTGCTCGGCGAGGAACACCAGCTTGCCCGGGATGCCGCGGTCGCGGATCTTCATCAGCACCGACTGCTCGAAGCTCTCGACGATCAGGTTGGCGGGGGTCGCCCAGTCGCGCACGACCTCGGCGAACAGCTGGTCCAACGGCAGCCCGATCGACTCGAAGTAGGTCGCGTGCTTGATCTCCGCGACCAGCACGAGGTGCCGTCCGGTGGTGACCGCGGCCGTGTCGATGATCGCGAGCAGGTCGACCAGCCGCAGGATACCCTCGCTGCGGTCGAAGCTCGAGCTCGACTGGCGCAGCAGCGGGATCCGCTCCACCGCACGCAAGGTCGACAGCTCATCCCACGTGAAGTCTTCGGTGAACCATCCGGTGAGCGAGACGCCGTCGATCACCTTGGTGGTCTTACGGGACGCGAACTCGGCGTGAGCCGCGACATCCGTGGTTCCTGAAATCTCGTTTTCGTGACGCAAGACGAGCACGCCGTCTTTCGTGGCCACGATATCGGGCTCCACCGCGTCGGCGCCGAGCGCGAAGGCGAGTTCGTAGGCCGAGCGGGTGTGCTCGGGGCGGTACCCGCTGGCCCCCCGGTGAGCGATGACGAGGGGCGAGATGATGGTCACCCGCCCAACGCTACCCGCATAGGATTTTCAGCATGGCCCGGTGCATCAGTTGTTCAGCAGAACTTCAACCGGCGTGGAAATTCTGCATCTACTGCGGTCAGAAGGTCGAGGCAGTTCCCGCCGCGATCAGACCGGATGTCACGGAGGATGCACCCCGCGGGCACGTCACCGCACTCGCCCTCTTCGGCTGGGGACTCGGCGGCCTCCTCGCCGCGATCACCGTCGTCGCGGTCGTGGTGCTCAACCTGTAGCTACGCTCTGGGCGATCACCCCCAATACTCAGGCGTGCTGAGCTAAAATCGGGCACGGGAGAAAATCTCCCGCACATACTCAAGGAAGAAACAATGTCGAACCCCGCGTTTAATAACTCGCCCGTGTTCACAACCAAGGCCGTCGTGAACTCGACCACCGTCAACGGCAGGGAGATGACCCCCGCCCAGCTCGACGAGCTGTACGGCCGCCCCTCCGCTACGCCCACCGACACCGACCGCATGACCTACGAAGACACGATCGTCAAGATCGTGATCGCCTTCGCCGTGCTGCTCGTCGGCGCGGTCGTCGGCTGGATGATTCCGGCACTCGCCATCCCCGGCGCGATCATCGGTCTGGTGCTGGCGCTCGTCAACATCTTCAAGAAGAAGCCGTCGCGCGGCCTCGTGCTCGCCTACGCGGCGTTCGAGGGTCTGTTCGTCGGTGGCATCTCGGCGATCTTCGAGTCGCAGTGGGGTGGCATCGTTCCGCAGGCGGTCTTCGGCACCCTCGGCGTCGTCGGCGTCACGCTCGCCCTCTTCGCTACCGGCAAGATCCGCGAGTCGAAGCGCGCTACGCAGATCTTCACCGTCGCGATCTTCGGCTACATGGCGTTCCAGCTCGTCAACCTCGTGCTGGTCTGGACCGGCGTCCTCCCCCAGTTCGGCCTGCAGGGCATGAACCCGCTGATCAACATCGCCATCGGCATCTTCGTGGTGCTGCTCGCCTCGTACTCGCTCGTGATGGACTTCACGTCGATCAAGCGCGGCGTCGAGCAGGGCGCGCCCCGCATCTACGGATGGCAGGCCGCGTTCGGCATCATGGTCACCGTCGTGTGGCTGTACACCGAGATCCTGCGCTTCCTCGCGATCTTCCGCGACTAGTCGCAAGCTGAGAAAGCCCCCGGCCGAGCGGCCGGGGGCTTTTTCGTGCCCTCGGACGTGGCCGGTCCTGGCACTATGGTGGGCCCATGGATGTATCGAAGGATCCTCTGATTCCACCGGTGTACGACGTTTTCTGGGTCGTCGGGCCCGTGCTCGCGCTGGCGCTCACGGTCGTCGCACTCGTCAGTATCAGCCGCACCGCACACCGCTCGCTCACCGAATTGTTCGTCTGGCTCGCCATCGTGCTCTTCGTGCCCGTCTTCGGCCCGATCGGCTGGCTGCTGGTGAAGCGCTCGCTACCCAAGACGGCCGACTAGGCGCCGCGGTCGGCGAAGGCAAGGCCCTGCCGCGCCGATCGCGCCCGGCTACCGTGGTGATATGCCCCATCGCCAGCGCGCCTCCGATCTCGACGAGGCCGATGCCGCCGCCGCCGAGAAGACGTGCGCGTCGTGCGGCCGGCGCATCGAATGGCGGGCCGCCTGGGCGAAGGACTGGGACGACGTACGCTACTGCTCCGATGCCTGCCGGGCGCGCAAGGTGAGCGCCACCGATCGCGAGCTCGAGGCCAGCATCCTCGGCCTGCTCGCGACCCGCGCCGTGACCGCGACGGCGTGCCCGTCCGAGGCCGCCCGTGCGGTCGGCGGTGAGTCTTGGCGTGACCTCATGGAGCCCGCCCGCCGGGCCGCGCGCCGCCTCGTCGCGAGCGGCGAGATCGACATCACGCAGGGCGGCAGCGTGGTCGACCCGTCCACCGCGCGCGGCCCGATCCGGCTGCGCAAGCGCCCTTAAACGACGGCGGCCGCACCCCGAGGGGCGCGGCCGTCGTTCAGGGGATCACTCCCACTCGATGGTTCCCGGCGGCTTCGACGTGACATCGAGCACCACGCGGTTCACTCCGGACACCTCGTTGGTGATGCGGTTGGAGATGCGGGCGAGCACGTCGTAGGGCAGGCGGGTCCAGTCGGCGGTCATCGCGTCTTCCGAAGAGACGGGACGCAAGACGATCGGATGACCGTAGGTGCGACCGTCTCCCTGCACGCCGACCGACCGCACGTCGGCCAACAGCACGACCGGGCACTGCCAGATCTCGTTGTCGAGTCCGGCGGCCGTCAGCTCCTCGCGGGCGATCGCATCCGCCTTGCGGAGCAGCTCGAGACGCTCACGGGTAACCTCGCCCACGATGCGGATCCCCAGGCCAGGCCCCGGAAACGGCTGGCGACTCACGATGACCTCGGGCAGCCCGAGCTCACGGCCGATGGCACGCACCTCGTCCTTGAACAGGGTGCGCAGCGGTTCGACGAGCTTGAACTGCAGGTCTTCGGGCAGGCCGCCCACGTTGTGGTGGCTCTTGATGTTGGCCGTGCCGCTTCCGCCACCCGACTCGACGACGTCGGGGTACAGGGTGCCCTGCACTAGGAAGTCGATGGTGGCGCCGTCGCCCTGCGCCTCGAGAACGAGCGCCTCGGCGGCTCCCTCGAAGCTGCGGATGAATTCGCGGCCGATGATCTTGCGCTTCTGCTCGGGGTCGGTGACTCCGGCGAGGGCGTCGAGGAACTGGTCGACGGCGTCGACGGTGATGAGCCGCACGCCGGTCGAGGCGACGTAGTCCTCTTCGACCTGGCGGCGCTCGTCCTGGCGCAGCAGGCCGTGGTCGACGAAGATCGCGGTGAGCTGGTCGCCGACGGCCTTGTGCACGATCGCGGCGGCCACGGCCGAGTCGACTCCGCCGGAGAGGCCGACGATGACCTTGCCGGTGCCGACCTGCTCGCGGATGCGGGCGACCTGCTCGTCGATGACGTTCGAGCTGTTCCAGTCGGCCGGAATGCCGGCGGCGTCGTGCAGGAAGTTCTCGAGCACGCGCTGGCCGTACTCGGAATGCTTCACCTCGGGGTGCCACTGCACGCCGTACATCTTCTTCTCGTCGCTCGCGAAGGCGGCGACGGGGGTCGAGGCGCTCGACGCGAGAACGGTGAAGCCCTCGGGCGCCTTCGAGACGGAGTCGCCGTGGCTCATCCACGTGGTCTGGTCGGCCGGCTGGTCGCCGAGCAGGGTCGACGTGCCGGGCGCCAGGGTGACGGCGGTCGAGCCGTACTCGCGCAGGCCGGTGTTCGCGACCTCGCCGCCGAGCTGCTGCGCCATCACCTGGAAGCCGTAGCAAATGCCGAGCGTCGGAACGCCCAGTTCGAGGATGCCCGGGTCGAGCGAGGGCGAGCCGGCGTCGTAGACGCTCGAGGGTCCGCCGCTCAGCACGATGCCGATCGGGTTCTTGGCCGCGACCTCGGCCGCGGTGATGGTGTGCGGCACGATCTCGGAGTAGACATTGGCCTCGCGCACACGGCGCGCGATCAGCTGCGCGTACTGCGCGCCGAAGTCGACGACGAGTACCGGCTGTGCGGCGGTGCTGTTCGCCTGTGTCGGGGTTACTTCGCTAATGGGGTCGTCTCCTCGTTCTGTTCTGAATGCAGAGGCTGTGCGGACTGCAGGGCATCGAGCTCCGCCACCGTCTGCGCGTGTACTCGGCGCTCGACGATGAAGGAGAGGAAGGGGATCACGCCGCCGAGGGCGATGAGGATGAACTTCGGGAAGGTCCAGCGCATGAAGCTCCACAGCCGGAAGTCGCTGTACAGGTACACGACGTAGAACCAGCCGTGCAGGATCAGGATGATCGTCGACAGGTTCACGCCGATGATCAGGTCTTTCGGCGTGAGCGCGAGGAAGCCCTCTGGACCGTTCAGCTCGATGTCGACGCCGAACCCGTAGCGCGTCACCATCATCAGCACGAGCAGCAGCAGGAACACTCCGGTGACAACCGAGGTCACGCGGTAGAGGCGAAGCGCGCTCCGGATTCGCGGCAGGTTGGAGAGCTTCGGTTTGAGGGCCATTGCTCTAGTTTACAAGCCGCTGTTCTTCGGCTTCTTCCTGTTCGCGCTCCCACGCGTCCTTCACGAGGCGGAACCACAGGAACACCGCGAAGCCCGCGAACACCGCCCACTCGACGGCGTAGAAGATGTTCAGCCAGTTGATCGAGATCTCGGTGCTCGGCGCCGGCGCGTCGATGAGGTCGAGTCCCGGCGTCGCCGCGTCGGTCACCAGGTAACCGGCATAGACGGTCGTGGGCGCCTCGGCCCACTGGTTCACGAGGGCCGCCGTCGACAGCGAGTTCTGCTCGCCGTTCTCGAAGTCGTCTTCCTGCGGCGCTTCGCTGGGCAGGTAGCGGCCGCCGAATTCCGTGGGCGCCTCGTCGTGCAGGTCGGAGATCGCGGATGTCGCGTCCGCTTCGGTCGCGGCCCAGCCCAGTGCCACGGCCAGCGACGCCCCGGCGCTCGCCTCGTTCGTGGCGTCGTCGGTCGCGACCAGGTGTCCGACCACCCAGTAGCCGGGGGTGCGGTCGTTGAGCCGCCCGCTCAGCACGGTGAAGTCGCCCGGCACGAGGGTGCCCTCGATCGTGACGCGTCGCCCGGCCGCCTCGGCGGTGAGGGGCTGCTGCGCGACGGCGAGCTCGGCGAGCGGCACCGGCGTCTCCGTCGTCTCGTCGACCGGAACCCCGGCGTCGACGCTGCGCGAGAGCTGCCACTGGCCGAGCGCGGCGAATCCGAACGCGATGGCGAGGCACAGCACGAGTGCGGCGATCCAGCGCGGCCTGCGCGCGAGCTCCCACACGGTCTAGTACTCCGGGTCGCGCTGGCGACCGGGCTTCTCGGCGTCGGACTGCTGCATTGCCTGCTCCACTATCGGGTCGTTCTGCGCGCGGTCGCCGTCCACGTCGTCGAACAGGTCGTCGTCGCTCGCGGGAAGCTGGTTGCCCGCCATCGCGGCCTCGACCAGGGCGATGTTCTCTTCCGCCATCCGGTCGTGCTCCGACTTTGCGACCGTCTTGCGCGACCGGAAGATCCGCGCCCCGATCTTCTCAGAGTTGACGGCGAGGATCGGCCCGATGATCGCCATCGACAGCACGTAGAGTCCCGCGAACGGCGTGAGACGGTCGTCGAGCCCGGCCGAGACCGCGAGCGTCGCCAGGATGAGCGCGAACTCGCCGCGGTTCTGCAGCATCGCGCTCGCGTTGAGGCCCTGGGCGGGCGTGAGCTTGTTCTGCCAGGCGATGAGCTGCCCACCGGCGGTGTTGATCACGAGGGTCATCAGCACGGCGAGACCGACAGGGATGAGCACTGCTCCGAAGGTGGACGGGTCGAGCGCGAGGCCGAAGTTGAGGAAGAAGAACGCGCCGAACACGTCGCGCAGCGGCAGCGCGAGCTGTTCGATGCGGCCACGGAACCGGGTGGCGCCGAGCACGAGGCCGATGAGGAAGGCGCCGATCGCGTCGGAGACCCCGAGCAGCTCGCCGATGCCGCCGAAGGCGACCGCGAGGCCGAAGAACAGGATCGTGAACAACTCGTCGTCTTTCGTGCGCACGAGCCGGGAGACGACCTTGCCGCCGTACCGCGCCACCACGAACATCACGATGAGGAAGGTGAACGAGATGGCGAGCTGCACGGTGACGGCCCAGACGTCGGCCTCGCCGCCGATCACGACCGCGACGATCGCGAGGTAGATC
This sequence comes from Conyzicola nivalis, assembly GCF_014639655.1. Taxonomy (NCBI): domain Bacteria; kingdom Bacillati; phylum Actinomycetota; class Actinomycetes; order Micrococcales; family Microbacteriaceae; genus Conyzicola; species Conyzicola nivalis. Next base: position 165,607 of record NZ_BMGB01000002.1, on the reverse strand, counting down.
GCGATGAAGACGTCTTCGAGCACCATGATGCCCAGGATGATCGGGGTCTCACGGTTGGCGAGGCGGCGCAGCTCGATGAAGAGTTTCGTGATGATGGCGCTCGACGACGCCGCCGTCATACCGGCAATGATGAGCGCCTCGCGTGTTCCCCAGCCGATCCACATGCCCAGCGCGAACCCGGCCGCCATGTTGATCGCGATGCGGGTTCCGCCCGAGATCAGCAGCTTTCCGGCGTTGCCGTAGAACTCGTCCTGATCGAACTCCAGCCCGAGGCTGAACAGCAGGAAGATCAGGCCGAACACGGCGATGAGCTCGACGTCGGCCGACTCGAAGCTCAGCGGGAACAGGTGGAAGTACGGGCTGGCGATGAGACCGACCAGCATGTAGATCGGGATGGCGGGCAGGCCGATGAGCTTGCCCAGGCGACCGAACACGTACGAGATGATGAACAGAAGGCCCAGAGTCAGGAGTTCTTCACCGAGGTGCACGGCTAGCCTCCTGGCGGGGAATCGACCGGCGTCTTCGCCTTGAACTCACCGGTGCGATAGAACGCGAACGCTTTGGCCACCTTTTCGGGTGAACCGGCCACCACGAGGGTGTCGCCGGGGAAGACCTTGAAGTCGTCGGCGGGCGCGGGGTTCGCGCTCTCGCCGCGCACGACGGCGACGACGGTGAGGCCCACGACGCCCCGGCTGGCCAGGTTGCCGAGCTCCTGCCCGGCTATGTGGTCTTCGTAGTCGACCGTGAACCAGTCGATCGAGAGTCCGGGAATCTGGTCGAGGCTCGACAGCGATTCGGTGATGCGGGTGCCGCCGAGCAGCTCGGCGAGCGTGTGCGCTTCGTCCTCGTCGAGACGCAGCGAAACCTTGCTCGAGTCGCCGTCGTCGGAGTCCGCGAACGAGATGAGGTCGCTGTGGCCGGAGCGGTGGGTGATGACGCCGACCTTGCCTCCGTCGTCGGTGACGAAGGTGTGGAGAACACCAACACCGGGGAGCTTGACCCGCCGAACGTCGACCATGAGTGAACTCCTTCAGGGGGTTTCGGGCAGTTACGTCAGTCTACGCGAGACCACCTCGGCGGGTGAGGCGCGTGCCGCCGCCCGACCCCCTACTTCGCCACGATGTCGGGGGCCTCCAGCCGTACGCGGTCGGCGGACTCGTCGTCGGGCTGTTTCTGGCTGTCGATCTCGGCCGCGACGCGCTTGAGGTAGTTGCCCACCTCGTTGTCGATGCGTGCCTGGTCCCAGCCGAGGGCCTCGCCCATGAGGGCGGCCGCGACGGGCGCGGCCGACACCCCGCGGTCCCACGCCTCGATCGAGATGCGGGTTCGCCGCGCGAGCACGTCTTCGAGGTGCAGCGCGCCCTCGTGGGTGGCCGCGTAGACCACTTCCGCCCCGATGTAGTCGTCGGCGCCGGGCAGCGGCTCGAGCAGTTCGGGGCGCTCGCGGATGAGGTCGAGCAGCTCGTCGGTGAGCACGCCGTACCGGTTGAGCAGGTGCTCGATGCGCACCTTGTGCACCCCGAACACGTGCGCGATCTTCGAGCGCTTGTTCCACGCGGCCTGATAGCCCTCGGCGCCCAGCAGCGCGATGTCCTGGGTCGTCGACGGCGGCACCCTGCCGTCGAGCGCCGAGGCCGCCGCGTCGATCGCGTCCTTGGCCATGATGCGGTAGGTCGTCCATTTGCCGCCGGCCACCACGACGAGCCCCGGCACCGAGTGGGCGACGATGTGCTCGCGCGACAGCTTCGACGTCTGCTCGCTCTCGCCGGCGAGCAGCGGACGCAGCCCCGCGAACACGCCCTCGACGTCGTCGCGGGTGAGCTTCACCGCCAGCACGGAGTTCACGTGCTCGAGGATGTAGTCGATGTCGGCCGCCGTCGCCGCGGGGTGCGACTTGTCGAGGTGCCAGTCGGTGTCGGTCGTACCGATGAGCCAGTGGCGTCCCCAGGGGATCACGAACAGCACGCTCTTCTCGGTGCGCAGCAGCAGCCCGATCTTCGACTGGAACCTGTCGCGCGGCACGACGAGGTGCACGCCCTTGGAGGCGCGGACCTTGAACCCGCCACGTTCGCCGACCATCGACTGCGTGTCATCCGTCCACACGCCCGTCGCGTTGACCACCTGGCGTGCCTTGATCTCGAACCGCTCCCCCGTCTCGAGGTCGTGGGCCTTCACCCCGACGACGCGCTGGCCCACCTTGAGAAAGCCTTCGACGCGCACTCTGGATGCCACATGGGCTCCGTAGAACGAGGCGGTGCGTGCCAGCGACGACACATAGCGGGCGTCGTCGACCTGCGCGTCGTAGTAGCTCAGCCCGCCGACGAAGGCGTCTTTGTCGAGGCTCGGCGCGGCCCGCAGCATCTGCCGCTTGCTCAGGTGTCGGTGGTGCGGCACCCCGGGCGGGCGTCCGCCGCTGTAGCTGAAGATGTCGTAGAGCAGCATGCCGGCGCCGACGTAGATGCGCTCGTACACGGGCTTGGTGAGCGGGTAGAGGAACCGCACCGGCTTCACCAGGTGCGGGGCGATGCGCTGCAGAAGCAGGCCGCGTTCGATGAGGGCCTCGCGCACGAGGCGGAAGTCGAGCTGTTCGAGATACCGGATGCCACCGTGCACGAGTTTCGACGACCGGCTGCTCGTTCCGGACGCCCAGTCGCGGGCCTCGACCATGCCGACACTGAGTCCACGTGTCACGGCGTCGAGCGCGGCGCCGGTTCCGACGATGCCGCCGCCCACCACGAGGATGTCGAGCTCACGCGTCTTGAGCGCCTCGATCGCGGCGTCGCGTTCTTCGGGGCCCAGCTTCGATGAGCGGCTGACTGACTTCGGTGCGGACATCTTCGTCTCCTCGTCGGGCGCCCTTGTACAGGGGTGCCCTTCGACGAACCGGCCCTTCGACAGGCTCAGGGGGCGATAACGAGCGCCGCTTTTATGCTAACTGTGCAGGTACGGGGCGACAACAACCTCGACGCGCTGGAACTCCTTGAGGTCGGAGTAACCCGTCGTCGCCATCGAGCGACGCAGCGCGCCCATCAGGTTGACGCGGCCGTCGGCCACAGCGGACGGCCCGTTGAGGATCTCGGCGAGCGGCGCGAGGGTGCCGACGTGCACGCGGTTGCCGCGCGGCAGCTCGGAGTGGTGCGCCTCGGGACCCCAGTGGTAGCCGCCGCCGGGGGCGTCGGACGCGCGGGCGAGGGTGCTGCCCAGCATGACGGCGTCCGCTCCGACCGAGATGGCCTTGACGATGTCGCCGCTGGTTCCGAGACCGCCGTCGGCGATGACGTGTACGTAGCGACCGCCCGACTCGTCCATGTAGTCGCGGCGTGCGCCCGCGACATCCGCGAGCGCCGTTGCCATGGGAGCGTGGATTCCGAGGCTGGCGCGGGTCGTGGATGCTGCGCCGCCGCCGAAGCCGACGAGTACGCCCGCGGCTCCCGTGCGCATGAGGTGCAACGCCGCCGTGTAGGTCGCCGCGCCGCCCACGATGACGGGCACGTCGAGTTCGTAGATGAACTTCTTGAGGTTGAGGGGCTCGGTGCTCTTCGAGACGTGCTCGGCGCTCACCGTCGTGCCGCGGATGACGAACATGTCGACGCCGGCGGCGACGACGGTCTCGTAGAACTCCTGGGTGCGCTGCGGGCTGAGGGCGCCGGCCACGGGCACGCCGGCCGCGCGGATCTCGGCGAGGCGGTCGCGCATGAGCTCGGGCTTGATCGGCTCGGAGTAGATCTGCTGCATGCGCGCGGTGGCGTCTTCGGGCGCGAGGGTGGCGATCTCGGCGAGCAGGTTGGTGGGGTCGTCGTACCGGGTCCAGAGGCCCTCGAGGTCGAGCACGCCGAGTCCGCCGAGCTGGCCCATCGCGATCGCGGTGGCCGGGCTCACGACGGAGTCCATCGGGGCGGCGAGTACGGGGATCTCGAAGGTGTACGCGTCGATCGTCCACGAGATCGACACGTCCCGGGGGTCGCGGGTGCGCCGGGAGGGCACGATCGCAATGTCGTCGAAGGCGTACACGCGGCGGGCTCGCTTGGAACGGCCGATCTCGATATCACTCACCCGGCAAGCTTACCGGCGTGCGCGGGCCCGCTGGTTGGCACCCCGGGTTCGCGCTGCGCCCGTTCGGCACGGGCGCGGCCGTGCGCACGGACGCGCTCGGTCCAAACGACAGCGCGCCCTCAGGGTTCGCCGCGTTTTTTCACGGGCGCCGACGACCATTCGGGCGCGGGTGTGAAAAGGGGCGGCGAACCGGGGGTGGTGAGAGCGGTTAGCGCGAGTAGTTCGGCGCCGCGACGACCATCTGCAGGTCGTGCGGGTGCGACTCCTTGAGCCCGGCAGCCGTGATGCGCACGAACTTGCCCTTCTGCTTCAGCTCGGTGATCGTGCGTGCGCCGGTGTAGAACATCGACTGGCGAAGTCCGCCGAGCAGCTGGTACGCCACGGCGGAGAGCGGGCCGCGGTAGGGCACCTGGCCCTCGACGCCCTCGGCGATGAGCTGCTCGTCGCTGGGCACGTCGGCCTGGAAGTAGCGGTCGCGCGAGTACGAGGTCTTCTTGCCGCGGGTCTGCAGCGCGCCGAGCGAGCCCATGCCGCGGTAGTTCTTGAACTGCTTGCCGTTGACGAAGACGAGGTCGCCGGGGCTCTCGTCGCAGCCGGCGAGCAGGGAGCCGAGCATGACGGTGTCCGCGCCGGCGACGAGCGCCTTCGCGATGTCGCCCGAGTACTGCAGGCCGCCGTCGGCGATCACGGGGATGCCGACCTCGCGCGCGGCGAGCGACGCCTCGTAGACGGCGGTAACTTGGGGCACGCCGACACCCGCGACGACGCGCGTGGTGCAGATCGAGCCGGGGCCGACACCGACCTTGATGGCGTCGGCACCCGCGTCGATGAGCGACTGGGCGCCGGAGCGGGTGGCGACGTTTCCGCCGATCACGTCGATGTGGGCGAACGCGGCGTCGCTCTTCATGCGGGAGATCATGTCGAGCACGCCCGACGAGTCGCCGTTGGCGGTGTCGACGACGATGACGTCGACGCCGGCCTCGTTGAGTGCGACCGCGCGGTCCCACGCGTCGCCGAAGAAGCCGATCGCCGCGGCCACGCGCAGGCGGCCCTCGTCGTCCTTCGTGGCGTTGGGGTACTTCTCGCTCTTGTCGAAGTCCTTCACCGTGATGAGGCCGCGCAGTTTGCCGTCGGCGTCGACGAGGGGCAGCTTCTCGATCTTGTGCTGGGCGAAGAGGGCGATGGCGGCGTCGGAGCCGACACCGACCGGCGCGGTGATGAGCCCCGTGGTCGTCATGACGTCGCGCACGAGCGTCGTCTGCATCTCGAAGTCGGAGACGAAGCGCATGTCGCGGTTCGTGATGATGCCGGCGAGACGGCCGTCGGCCTCGACGACCGGGAGGCCGGAGACACGGAACTCGCGGCACAGCGCGTCGACCTCTGCGACGGTGGCGTCGGGGGTCGTCGTGACGGGGTTGGTGATCATGCCGCTCTCGCTGCGCTTGACCTTGTCGACCTGGGCGGCCTGGTCGTCGATCGAGAGGTTGCGGTGCAGGACGCCGATGCCGCCGTTGCGGGCCATGGCGATGGCCATGCGCGACTCGGTGACGGTGTCCATGGCGGCGGAAAGCAGCGGCGAGGCGACGGAGATGCGGCGCGTCAGGCGGGTGGCGGTGTTCGCCTCGCTCGGGATGACGTCGGTGTGCCCGGGAAGGAGCATGACGTCGTCGTAGGTGAGTCCGATAAAACCGAAAGGATCAGGCTGGTCCATGAGTCCCCTAGTAGAGATGTATGAGATTGGGCCCGGATGCAGCTGTGGATGCCGGTATGCAATGTTAACGCGACTTGACCTTGTCTTGTTCCCCAGTAAGTATTGCGTCTACGCGTTTCAGCGTCGAAACACGACCGACACAAACCAAAGGTACTTTGGGGTTGTCGCCTGACAGGCGTTGTTCGACACACACACAGCAAGAAGTGCCCGACTCCTGGAGGTTCATTCCGTGGCAGAGCCCGCGCAGAAAAGCCGAGCCCGAAAACTCGCGCTTGGAGCATTCGGACTGGCGGTGACTCTTCTGGCCATGATGCCGGTGGCCGCTCACGCGTCCACGACCGATGTCATAGCTCCCGAAGACGCCGACCAGACCATTCAGGTCTGGATCCGCCTCGACTCCGACAAGTCGAACATGCCGAACGTCGGCGTGAACGTGTCGGGCGAGGGCGTCGACGAAGACGTCGTGACCGGCGAAGACGGCAAGGTCATCATCGGCCTCGAAGAGCCCGGCGACTACACGATCACAATCGACGAGTCGACCCTTCCCCCCGAGGCGGGGTTCCCGAACAAGAACCCGCGCGACATCACGGTGTCGTCGGGCCAACAGGGCGCTCCCGGCATCTTCCTCGTGTCGCCCGAGAACCCCGAGATGGGCGCCGCACCGGCACCCGACGCGGGCAACGGTCAGTCCGCCGGTCCCGGGTTCTGGACCCTGTTCTGGCCCAAGGTCGTCACCGGTCTCATCTTCGGCCTGCTGCTGGCCCTCGCCGCGATCGGCCTCTCGCTGATCTACGGCACCACCGGCCTCAACAACTTCGCCCACGGCGAGCTGGTGACCTTCGGCGCGCTGATGGCCTACACGTTCAGCGGCATCTTCGGCTGGCCGGCGCCCATCGCCATCGTCGCCGCGGTGATCCTCGGTGGTGTGTTCGGCTACGTGCAGAACAAGGGACTGTGGAAGCCGCTGCGCAAGCGCGGCCTCGGGCTCATCCCGCTCATGATCGTCACGATCGGCCTGTCGCTGGTGCTGCGCTACGTGTTCGCGTTCTTCTGGGGCGCCGACCGCCTCTCGCTGCCGAGCGACCCGAAGCCCTTCCTCACCATCGGATCGGTGAGCCTGCGGTTCACGGATGTCGCGGGGGCAGTGGTCGCGATCGTGCTGTTGCTCGCCGTCGCGTTCATCCTGGTCCGCACGAAGATCGGAAAGGCCACCCGCGCGGTTGCCGATAACCGATCGCTCGCGGCAGCATCCGGTATCGACGTCGAAGGCGTCATCCGCACCGTCTGGATCGGCGGCGCGGCCCTCGCGGCCCTCTCCGGCGTCTTCATCGGCTACTACCAGTCGCTGCGCTGGGACACGGGAGCCTCGATCCTGCTGCTCGTCTTCGCCGCGGTCACCCTCGGCGGCCTCGGCACCGCGTTCGGCGCTCTCGTCGGCTCGCTCGTCATCGGCGTGTTCATCAACGTGTCGACGCTTTGGCTGCCCGAGAACCTGAAGTACGTCGCGGCGCTCGTCGTGATGATCATCATCCTGCTCTTCAGACCTCAGGGCATCCTGGGTCGCCGCGAGAGAATCGGCTAGGGAAAGCACATGGAATTCAACTTCATCCCCCTCGCTTTCGGAGAGCTGTTCTCTCCGACCACCGCGGCGTACGCTCTCGCCGCGCTCGGCCTCGCCGTGCACTTCGGCTTCACGGGCCTGCTGAACTTCGGCCAAGCCGGCTTCATGGCGGTTGGCGGATACGCCTTCGCCATCACCGCGGTCAAGTTCGAATGGCCGCTGTGGGGTTCGTTCCTCGCCACGATCATCGCCTCGACGATCTTCGCCCTCATCCTCGGCATTCCGACGCTGCGTCTGCGCGCCGACTATCTGAGCATCGTGACGATCGCCGCGGCCGAGATCATCAGGCTCTCGGTCAAGACGCCGGAGTTCTCCAGCGTCACCGGCGGCTCGGAGGGCATCAACGGTGCGGCGCGCACGTTCAACGAACTCAACCCGCTGCCCGAGGGCCGCTTCGGGTTCGGGGTGCTCACCTACTCCGCCGACCAGTGGTGGGTGCGCATCGTCGGCTGGGGCCTCGTCGGCCTGGCTTGCCTGCTCGTCTACCTGCTCGTGCGAAGCCCGTGGGGACGCATCATCAAGGGCATCCGCGAAGACCAGGATGCCGTGCGCAGCCTGGGCAAGAACGTGTTCGCCTACAAGATGCAGGCCCTCATCCTCGGAGGAATCCTGGGCGGTGTGGCGGGTGCGCTCTTCATCCTGCCGCGGTCGCTGCAACCCGACAACTACGGCACGCAGCTCACGTTCTTCCTCTACACGATCCTGCTGCTGGGCGGCGCCGCGACCGTCTTCGGACCGATCGCCGGCTCGATCATCTTCTGGGTCACCCTGTCGCTGTCGGACGGCATCCTGTCGCTGCTCGTCTCGAACGACCTGCTTCCGATCACGAGCATCCAGCAGGGTCCGATCCGCTTCATCATCATCGGCATCACCCTGATGCTGCTCGTCATATTCCGGCCACAAGGAATCTTCGGCAAGAAGAAGGAGGCGTTCTTCAGTGTCTGATAAGACTCCCGTCGCAGACCTGGTTACCGATGTCAACAACATCGTTCCCGGAGTCGCGAAAAAAGACCCCATCGTCGTCGCCGACAAGGTGAGCCGCCAGTTCGGCGGACTCACCGCGGTCGACGTCGAACACCTCGAGATCCCGCGCGGATCGATCACGGCGCTGATCGGCCCCAACGGAGCCGGCAAGACGACGTTCTTCAACCTGCTCACCGGTTTCGACAAGCCCAACACGGGCACGTGGAACTTCGGCGGAAAGAACCTCGCCGGGATGCCCGCGTTCCGCGTGGCCCGCCTCGGCATGATCCGCACGTTCCAGCTCACGAAGGCCCTCGGCGGCATGACGGTGCTCGAGAACATGCGTCTCGGTGCCGGACGCCAGAGCGGCGAGAACATCTTCACCGCGATCTTCCGCCCGCTGTGGCGATCGCGCGAAGACGAGATCACCGTCAAGGCGATGGACCTGCTCGCGCGCTTCAAGCTCGACACGAAGGCCGACGACTACGCGTCGTCGCTCTCCGGCGGCCAGCGCAAGCTGCTCGAGATGGCGCGCGCCCTGATGAGCGAGCCCGAGCTCGTGATGCTCGACGAGCCGATGGCCGGCGTCAACCCGGCCCTCACTCAGTCGCTGCTGCACCACATCCTCGACCTGAAGACCCAGGGTATGACCGTGCTGTTCGTCGAGCACGACATGCACATGGTCAACGAGATCGCCGACTGGGTGGTCGTGATGGCCGAGGGCCGCATCGTCGCCGAGGGCCCGCCCTCCACCGTGATGAGCGACCCCGCCGTGATCGACGCCTACCTAGGAGCCCACCACGACGTCGACCTCGGCACGCTCACGGGCCAGCAGGAGATCGCCGAGACGATGGACTCCGAGCTCGTGCGGCACGAGATCGAGGAAGAGGCTGCGATCGCGCAGCCGACGACGAAGAAGGCAGCACAGTGACCGAGACAGTTCTTCGCACGACCGACCTCGTCGCCGGCTACATCCCAGGGGTGGACATCCTCAACGGGTGCAGCATCCACGTCGACAAGGGCGAGCTCGTGGGCATCATCGGCCCGAACGGTGCCGGCAAGTCGACGCTGCTCAAGGCGATCTTCGGCCAGGTCAACATCCGCAGCGGCAACATCGACCTGAACGGCGGCGACATCACCGGCCTCAAGGCCGACAAGCTCGTGTCCCGCGGCGTCGGCATGGTTCCGCAGAACAACAACGTCTTCCCGAGCCTCACCATCGAGGAGAACCTCGAGATGGGCTCGTACCAGAAGCCGAAGATGTTCAAGGAGCGCCTCGGCTTCGTCACCGACCTGTTCCCCGAGCTCGGCAAGCGCCTCAAGCAGCGTGCCGGTGCCCTCTCGGGTGGCGAGCGCCAAATGGTCGCCATGTCGCGGGCCCTCATGATGGACCCCAGCGTCCTGCTGCTCGACGAGCCGAGCGCGGGCCTGTCGCCCGTACGCCAGGACGAGACGTTCATCAACATCTCGATCATCAACAAGGCCGGCGTCTCGGTGCTGATCGTCGAGCAGAACGCCCGGCGCGCGCTGCAGATCTGCGACCGCGGCTACGTGCTCGACCAGGGCCGCGACGCGTACTCGGGCTCCGGCCGCGAACTCATGAACGACCCGAAGGTGATCGAGCTCTACCTCGGCACCCTCGCCGCCGGTCAGGAGAAGGCCACCGCCGACGCGAAGGCGCAGTCTGCCGGTGTCCAGCCCACGAGCGCTCCCACGCTGCCGGGGCCGGTCGCGGAGTAGCCACGAACAGCCGCGTCATCAGCAGGGCCTGCCTGGGCATCGTCATCGGTGCCACGGCAGGCCTTTCTGCTTGCGCGGCTCCCCCGCTCACCTCCCTGCCCGAGGGCGTGACGGTGAGCGTCAAGCAGTACCGGCTCGACTACGCCCCGCGTGCGCTCGAGGTATCGGTCAGCAACGAGTCGCCCGAGCCGATCTTCGTGACACGGGCGTCGTTCGACTCGCCGCTGTTCGACGGCACCTCCGCGTGGACGCGCCGCACCGAGGTTCCGGCCGGCGCCACCCGCGACCTGCGGGTCATGCTCGGCACGCCGGTGTGCGATCCGCCCGGGGCGGTGAGAGCGCCCGTGGTCGGGATCGAATTCGAGACCGCGGATGGCACGGCCGGCAGCGGGTCGGCAGAACCCGCCGACCAGTTCGATACCGTGGCGAAGGTCACGGCCCAAGACTGCATCGCCGAGCACACGTCGCAGATCGCCGAGATCACCGCCGGTGACGCTCTGCGCACCGAACAGCGCGCGGGCGAACTCGTGGCGCTGCTCGACCTCACGGCGCGCCCCACGGGCACCCAGGGCGTCGCGCACGTCGCCACGGCTGCGCGCACGACGCTGCTCGGCCCCGCCGACCGCTCCACCGGGTGGGACCTCGGCTGGGCGGCCTCGGCCGCATCCGGGACCCTGACCACGTCGCTCGCCATCGTCCCGAGCAACTGCAACCCGCACATCGTGGCGGAAGACAAACGCGGCACGTACTTCCCGCTCGACGTCACCCTCGACGACGGTGAGGCCGGCACCGTGTACGTCGGGGTGACCGACGCGGTGCGGGAGCAGCTCTACGCCTACGTCGGGACGTACTGCGGCTGGTGACGCTCCACGCACGCGAAAGGGCCCGGTCTCGCGACCGGGCCCTTCGTGTTATTCGTGACTACTTGAGCGAACCAGAAACCTGGTCGATGCCCTCGGCAGCGTTACCGGCCGAGTAGGCGAAGATCGAGACGAAGGCCTCGGTCTCGTCGCCGTTCTCGTCCCACTCGATGGGGCCGGAGACACCGTTGTAGTCGATGTCCTCGCCGTCGGCGATCAGCTTGGCGCAGTCCGCGAACGTCTCGCACTCGGTGCCCTCGGCGGAAACCTGCTGGAGGTTGTCCTTGATGGTCGCCGGGTCGGTGGAGCCGCCCTGGAGAGCCGCGAGAGCGGTGAGCGTCGTGGCGTCGTAGGACTCGGCCGCGTAGCTGAAGACGGTCAGTTCGTCGCCACCCTGCTCGGCGACCATTTCCTGGAGGCGGGCCTGGAAGTCCTCGGGGGCGAGCACACCGGGGTTGGTGAACTGCGCGCCGGCGATGTCGACGTTGGTGTCGGCCTCTCCGATGACTCCGTAGTTGCCGTCAACGCCGTAGAGCTTCGTGAAGTCGAAGCCCTGGCCGGCGAGCTGCTCGGCGATCGTCTTGATCTCGTCGAACGAGATCACGACGAGCGCGTCGGGGTTCGTGGCCAGCAGAGCCTGGATGGCGCTGGTGAAGTCGGTCGACGCGGGCTCGAAGATCTCTTCGCCCACAACCGATGCTCCGCCGTCTTCGAGGCTCGTCTTCAGGTTGTCGTACAGACCGGTGCCGTAGGCGTCGTTCATGTACAGGATCGCAACGTCGGTCTTGCCGTCGTTGACGATCTTGTTGCCGAGGATGCGGCCCTGCAGAACGTCGGAGGGAGCGGTACGGAAGTAGAAACCGTCGTCCGGGTAGTCCGTGAAGTCGGGCGAGGTGTTGGCGGGCGAGATCTGGACCACGCCTGCCTGGGTGACCTGGTCGATGAACGTCTTCGAGACGCCCGACGATGCCGCACCGATGATGGCGCTGACGCCGTCCGCGAGAAGGGCGGTGGCCGACTGCGTCGCGAGGTCGGTCGTCGTGTCGCCCGAGTCCTTGTGCTCTACGGAGATCGTGATGCCGGCTTTGGCGTCGTTGATGTCCTGAACGGCGAGGTCGACACCGGCGAACTCGGGCGGGCCGAGAACCGCGAGGGTTCCGGTCTGCGGGAGGATCGTGCCGATCTTCAGGTCGAGTTCTTCGGAGGAACCGGAATCGGCGTCCGTCGACGAGGCACAGCCGCTGAGAACCAGCGCGCTCACGCCGAGAAGGGTAATGCCGCTGAGCGCAGCCTTAACCGTCTTCGAGCGAGTGGCCGAGTTGGCCCGGGAGAATGCACCCATGTTGCTCCTTGATGAAGTGAAGTGTGATTGTGATTGCTGACACAGCGGTGCTGTGTGCGTGGTGTAAAGCTATTGGGCGAACCGCACCGGCACAATACATGGGTGTTACAACCATGTAACGCGAGTCGATCGTTATATTCCGTTACCTCTTGGAAACTGCGGATTGCGTTGCGCGCTGGGAACGAAACATGTCGATCGTGAGAATAATCAGTGCGATCCAGACGAGACCGAAACCCCACCAGCGCGCGGCCGGCATCGCTTCCTGCAAAACGAAGACCCCGATGAGGAACTGCAGGATGGGCGCGAGGTACTGGGTGAGCCCGAGGTAGGTGAGCGGCAGACGGCGAGCCGCGGCCGCGAAGAACAACAGCGGCACGGCGGTGACGACACCCGCGAACAGGAGCGCCACGGTCTGCAGCACGCTCTCGGTTCCGATCGTGAGCAGTCCGCTGGCGCCGAGGACGACGAGCATCACGGTGGCGGGGATCGTGAGCCAAGCGGTCTCGATCGTGAGCCCGCTCACCGCGTCCACCCGCCCGCCGACCTGCTTCTTCACGAGGCCGTAGAAGCCGAACGAGAACGCCAGGGCGAGCGCGATGAAGGGGAACTGCCCGTAGTTGAGGGCCAGGATGAGCACGGCGACCACGGTCACGCCGATCGCCACCCACTGCAGCGGCCGCAGCCGTTCGCGCAGGACGATGACCCCGAGCAGCACGGTCACGATCGGGTTGGTGAAGTAGCCGAGGGCGGCCTCGACGACGTGGCCGCTGAGGGTCGCGTACACGTAGACGAGCCAGTTGACCAGGATGAGCAGGCCGGCCCCGCCGAGGATGAGCGTGGTGCGGCGGTCGCGGACGATGACCATGAGCGCCGGCCAGCCGCGGGTGACCGTGAGCAGCAAGACGCAGAAGATGAGGGAGAGCACGATGCGCCAGGCGACGATCTCGAACGCCGTCGCCGGGCGGAGCAGCAGGAAGAAGAGGGGAAGCACGCCCCAGAGCGCGTAGGCGGCGATACCGAAGAGCAGGCCGCGGCCCATGGGCAGGCCGTCGCTCGGCGAGGCTGTGGACGTGGGGACGGTGACGGCTGGTGGCACGTCGTCCACCCTATCGGCGCGTGGAACGACGGAACGCCCGGTGGCTGGGCCACCGGGCGTTCCGGGTAGTACTGGTGTTGCCTGTGTTCGCTGACTAGCGGACGACGACCGCGAGCACGTCGCGAGCGGAGAGCACGAGGAGGTCTTCTCCGCCGTACTTCACCTCGGTTCCGCCGTACTTGGAGTAGATGACCTTGTCGCCGACGGCGATGTCGAGGGGGATGCGGTTGCCGTTGTCGTCGATGCGGCCGGGGCCGACGGCGACAACTTCGCCCTCCTGGGGCTTTTCCTTGGCGGTGTCAGGAATGACGAGCCCGGAGGCGGTCGTCGTTTCTGCTTCGACCTGCTTGATCACGATGCGATCCTCGAGCGGCTTGATGGAGACCGACACAGTTGACCTCTTCTTTCTAAATTCTTGGGTTGGCACTTTCGATGTGAGAGTGCCAAAGCAACTATACGTCGGATGCTGGCACTCGATCAATCCGAGTGCCAATCGCCGAAACATCCGCCCCTCTCCCGCCTGCCAAATGAAGGAGATTTCGCACCGTAGGGCCGCGCATCCGCGCCGATGTGTGACTCGACACCGGTTTCTCCTTCATTTGGCAGGTCTGGGCACGCGCGAGGGGCTGGGAGAATGGGGCCATGGACGCCACCGAGTTTCGCGAGCTGATGTCGACCGAGGGGCTCGGGCTGCTCGACTCGCTGCCGCCGTTCGACTCCCAGGCCGATGTGGTGCGCACCGTCGCGACACTGCGCAAGGCGGGGCACTCCCCCGGTCTCGTCGCGGCCGTGCTCAGCCAGTCGAAGCTGCGGGCGCGCGCGGTCGCCAAGTTCGGGCCGTTCGCCGAGCGGATGCTGTTCACCGAGGCGGGTCTCGAGCAGGCCACCCGGCTGAAGGTCGCCGCGCTGCACGCCGGCCGGTTCCGCGACGCCGGCGTGACGCGCGTCGCCGACCTGGGCTGCGGAATCGGCGCTGACGCCCTCGCCCTCGCGGCGATCGACATCCGGGTGACCGGCGTCGAACGCGACGAGGTCACCGCGGCGATCGCCGCCTACAACCTGGCACCGTTCGGCAACGCGACGATCGAACACGCGGATGCCACGGCTGTCGATCTCGACGGGTTCGAGGGCGTCTACCTCGATCCCGCCCGGCGCAACGACGCCCGGCGCCTCGCGGATCCCGCCGACTGGTCGCCCTCGCTCGATTTCGCTTTTGCGATCGGCGAGCGACTGCCTACGGGTGTCAAGCTCGGGCCCGGCATCGACCGCGACCTGATTCCCGCGGGGGTCGAGGCGCAGTGGGTGTCGGTGGACCGCGACGTGGTGGAGCTCGGCGTGTGGTTCGGCGCCGCCGCGCGTCCCGGCGTCGGCCGCTCGGCCCTGGTGATCGGCGACCACGGCACCGCCGAACTCACCGCCCCGGCCGACAGCCCCGACGTCGAGCTCGGCGAACTGGGCGAATACCTCTACGAGCCCGACGGGGCGGTGATCAGGGCGCGCCTCATCGGCGACCTCGCGCGAGGCATCGACGCCCGAATGATCAGCGATCAGATCGCCTACCTGAGCACCGACGCGGCGGTGGAGACGCCGTTCGCCGTCGGATTCCGCATCACCGAGACGCTTCCCCTCGACGAACGGGCGATCAAGAAGCGCCTGCAGACGCTCGGCATCGGCACGCTCGAGATCAAGAAGCGCGGTGTCGACATCGATCCGGCGCAGTTCCGCGCCAAGCTGTCGCTCAAGGGAAACGACAAAGCCACCCTCTTCCTCACGCGGGTGGCGGGGAAGCGGGTGGCGCTGTTGGCCCAGCGGGTCTAGCTGTCGTAGTAGTAGCCGCCGCTGTCGCCGCTCGTCGCGGCGAGGATGATGGCGAAGATGATGAACGCCGACACGATGAGGCCGAGCAGGATTCCGATGTAGCCGGTGATGAGGCCGGTGAGCCAGAACGGCTTCGCGTAGGGCTGGCGGCGCTGGCCCATGTGGCCCGTGATGACGGCGGCGATCGAGATGAGCAGGCCGAATCCGCCGAACAGGATGCCGACGATGCCGAGCACCATCGAGGTGACCGAGAGACCGCGCGGCGGGCCGACGACGCCGGGGGCGTACGGGTTCTGCGGGGCGCCCGGGGTGTAGGTGGGCGGCGCGGCCGAATAGGCCGGTGCGGCGTCTGCCGACGGAGCGTAGGGGCTCGCGGCGGGCGGTGTCGTCGACGCGGGCGGGACCGGGGGGACCGGCGGGGTGGTCTGGTCGTCTGCATTGGTCATTTGATTGCTCCTCACAGGTGAGGCCCCAGTCTACCCAGAGCCCCTATCGCGTCAGCCGCCGTAGTAGAAGTTGTCTCCGGTCGCGGCGACGGTGATGAAGAAGATGATCCACACGACGATCACGACGACGTTGAGCAGGATGCCCACGTAGCCGGTGATGAGGCCGGTGAGCCAGAAGCCCTTCGCGGCGGGTTCTTTGCGCTGGCCCAGGTGACCGAGCACGACGCCGCCGACCGAGAACAGCAGGCCGCCGCCGACGATGCCGATCAGCAGCCCGAGGATGCCGAGGATCATCGAGATGATCGACAGAGTGGGCGTCGGGGCGTCGGTGCCGCCGAGCGGCGGGATCGGCTGCGAGTACGGCGCGGGCTCCGGAACGGTCGGATCGGTCATGGTGCTTCTCCTCTACCTGCGTGTGCCGGTGGCAGCCATGCTCCCACCGCGGCATTCACGCGTCAATCAGGCCTGGATGACGGTTGCGGGGAGCGTAGAGTCCGCGCCGAAGTCGAGGGTGGATGGCTCGTGGCCCGCCATGATCAGCTGTGCACCGAGAGCCGCGATCATCGCGCCGTTGTCGGTGCAGAGCTTCAGCGGCGGGATGCGCAGCTCGATGCCCGCGGCCGCGCAGCGTTCGGCTGCGAGCTCGCGCACCCGGGCGTTCGCGACGACGCCGCCGCCGAGCAGCAGCCGCGGGATGCCGTGGTCGATACACGCGGCGACGGCCTTGGTGAGCAGGATGTCCGCGACGGATTCACGGAAGCTGGCCGCGACATCCGCCATCGGCACTTCGGCTCCCGAATCGCGGGTCTGCTCGACCCAGCGGGCCACAGCGGTCTTGAGTCCCGAGAAGGAGAAGTCGTAGCGGTGCTCGGCCATGTCTTTCTGCTGGCTCAGGCCGCGCGGGAAGCGGATGGCCTTGGGGTCGCCGCCGATCGCCACCCGGTCGATCTCGGGGCCGCCGGGGTAGGGCAGTCCGAGCAGGCGGGCGACCTTGTCGAAGGCCTCGCCCGCGGCGTCGTCGATCGTCTCGCCGAGCAGCTCGACGTCGGAGACGAGGTCGCGCACGAGCAACAGCGAGGTGTGGCCGCCGGAGACGAGCAGGGCGATGGTGGGCAGTTCGATCTCGCTGTCGTCCTCGCGAAGCACATCGGCGCCGACGTGCCCGACGAGGTGGTTGACGGCGTAGAGCGGCTTGTCGAGCGAGACGGCGAGCGCCTTCGCGGCACCGACGCCGACCATGAGCGCGCCGGAGAGGCCGGGCCCGCTGGTGACGGCGATCGCGTCGAGCTCGTCGAGGGTCACACCGGATTCGGCGAGCGCCTGCTTCAGCGCGGGCACGAGCGCCTCGAGGTGGGCGCGTGCCGCGACCTCGGGCACCACGCCGCCGTAGCGGGCGTGCTCGTCCATCGACGACGAGATGACGTTGGCGAGCAGGGTGGTTCCGCGCACGATACCGATGCCGGTCTCGTCGCAGCTGGTCTCGATGCCGAGCACCAGGGGCTCGCGGGCGCTCACTGTCCCACCGCCGGCCGGGTCTTGGGTTCGGGGATCTCGAGGCGCATCACTGCCCCGTCGACGTTGTCCGGCTGGTAGTAGCCCTTGCGCACCGCGATCCTTTCGAAGCCGAGCGAGTCGTAGAGACTCTGGGCGTTGGGGTTGTCGACGCGCACCTCGAGGAAGACCTCACGGGCTCCGCGGTCGCGCGCCTCGGCGATGAGCGTCTGCACGAGGGTGCGGGCGAGTCCGCGACGCCGGGCGGTCTCGACGACGGCGACCGACTGGATGTCGGCCTGGGTCGCCCCGCGCGGGGCGAGCAGTCCGGCGTAGGCGACGAACTCGTCGGGCGTCGCCAGGTCGAACGCCACGAGGTAGTGGGTGTGCCTGTTGGAGAGCTCGGCGAGCATCGACTCGCGCGACCACGCGTCGCTCGGGAAGACCGCGTGCTCGATGGCCATGATCGCGTCGAGGTCGTCGGGGGTGGCGGAGCGCAGCTGCCAGGCCATCAGCTCACCCGCTTCGGGCCGGCGCTCATAGTGACGTCGGGCGAGCGCAGATAGAGGGCCTCGTCGCCGGCGAACGGGCGCTTGTGCAGGTACAGGCTCTCGGCGAGAAGGCCCACGGATGCTGCGGAGACGGTGACGGCGTCGAGGCGGCTGTACCCGGCGAACCCCGGCACGACGTCGGCCAGGTCGGCGGGCTTGCACAGGGCCGGACCGTGGGCGCGGATCGGCAGGCCGACCTCGTCGCTGCCCGCGTAGGCGCTCCAGTAGATTTCGCGGCGGCGCGCATCCGTCACTATCAGCGTGGGTTCGACCAGCCCGAAGGCGATGGCGTCGTGGCTGACGACCGGCACGACGGGCTTGCCCGCCCCGAAGGCGAAGGCGCGCGCGGCCGCGATACCGACGCGCAGTCCGGTGAACGGCCCTGGCCCCATGCCGACCGCGACACCGGACAGGGCGGTTACGGCGACGCCCGAGGAGTCGAGGCATTCGCGGATGAACCGGCCGACGACCTCGGCGTGGCCGCGGGTGTCGGGCGACGAGCGTTCGGCGAGCACACCGGCGTCACGGTCGACGACGGCGACGCTGGTTCCGGCGGAGGTATCGATCGCGAGCAGCACCCCACAAGCCTAGGCGGGGTTGCCGAGGCGTGCCGCCCGTCTGCCCGCTAGGCGCCGAAGCCGTCGAGCCAGCCGAGGTCGGCCCACCGCGACCCGTGCCCGGTGACGGTGACGGTGCGTGCCTCGACCCCGTCGTCGCTCACGACTCCGCCGACGGGCCGCACGATGTCGAGCTGCAGCCACTCGTCGGTGATGCCGTCGAGCAGGCCTTCACCCCACTCGACCACCACGATCGACGCCGGGAAGTCGATGTCGAGGTCATCGAGTTCGATGGCGCTCGAGAGCCGGTAGGCGTCGACGTGCACGAGCGGCGCCCCGTCGGCGCGCGGATGCGTGCGGGCGAGAACGAAGGTGGGGCTCGTCACCGCGCCGCGCACGCCGAGCGCCGCCCCGAGCCCGCGCGTGAGCGTGGTCTTGCCCGCGCCGAGTTCGCCGTTCAGCGTGACGAGGTCGCCGGCGCGCACCTGGGCGGCGAGCAGCGCACCGAGCGCGCCCATCTCCTCGGGGGTGGCGATCGTGAGCAGCATCAGACGTACCTGCGGCTCACCCGGCCGCCGATGCGGGTCACGATCTCATAGTTGATGGTGGACGCGGCTTCCGCCCAGTCGCTCGCGCTCGGCACACCGGTGGCTGGATCGCCGAACAGCACGGCGCGGTCGCCCACGCGCACGGGGTGGTCGCCGACGTCGACCACGAACTGGTCCATGGCCACACGGCCGCTGATCGTGAACCGTCGCCCTTTGATCGACACGGGTCCGGCGCCCGAGGCGTGCCTCGGCACCCCGTCGGCGTAGCCGATGGGCACGAGCGCGAGGGTGGACTCGCCCGCCGTGACGTAGTCGTGCCCGTACGAGACGCCGCTGCCCGCCGCGACCCGCTTGACCGACACGATCTCGGCGCTGAGCTCCATCGCAGGGGTGAGGCCCAGGTCGGCGCTCGACGCGTCGTCGAACGGCGACAGCCCGTAGGCGGCGACGCCGACCCGGACGAGCCCGAACCGTGCGCCCGGCAGTCGCAGGGCACCGGCGCTCGCGGCGAGGTGCACGACCTCGGGGTCGAGACCGGCGGCGACCGCCTGTTCGAGCATCGCCGTGAATCGCCGCACCTGCGCGGCATCCGCACTCTCGCCCGCGTTCGCGAGGTGGCTGAAGAATCCGCGCACCCGGATGCGCCCCGCCCCCTCGTGGCGGGCCGCCGCCTGGAAGAGGGCAGCGCAGTCGGCCTCGCTCGCGCCGTTGCGCCCGAGGCCCGAATCGACCTTGAGGTGCACGACCGCGGTTCCAGATGACGCGGCGACACGCTCCAATTGCTCGAGGTGGTTGACCCCGATCTCGACCCCGGCGGCGGTCGCGGAGGCGAAGTCGGCGTCGCTGCCGTGCAGCCAGGCGAGCAGGGGGGCGTCGATTCCGGCGGCGCGCAGGGCGAGGGCCTCGTCGATCTCGACGACGCCGAGCGCGGCGGCACCGCCCTCGACCGCGGCACGCGCGCTCTCGACGGCGCCGTGGCCGTAGCCGTTGGCCTTCACCACGACCATCACGTCGGCGCCGTCGACCGCACGGCGGACGGTCTCGACGTTGCGGCTGATCGCCCCGAGGTCGATGCGGGCCTCGCGCAGGGCGGCCACTACTCCCCCTCGGCGATCACGTAGGCGACGGCGACTCCCGCGTCGTGGCTCATCGACAGGTGCACCGAGGTGACACCGCGGTTGCGCGCGACGGTAGCCGCGGCATCCGAAAGCTCGAACGACGGATTGCCGTGTGCGTCGGAGACCACGCGCATGTGATGCCACCTGATGCCGGTGGATTCACCGAGCGCCTTGATGAGCGCCTCCTTCGCGGCGAAACGGCCGGCGAGCGAGCGCAGGGCGAGCACGCGCTCGCCACTGACCAGCTCGACGTCGGCGAAGAGCCGCGCCTTGAGCGCCGGCGTGCGGCTGAGGGCGCGCTCGAACCTGGCGAGGTCGACCACGTCGACGCCGATGCCGACGATCACTTCGTTACTCCACCGTGACGGACTTCGCGAGGTTGCGCGGCTGGTCGACGTCGAGGCCCTTGGCGGCCGCGAGCTCCATGCCGAAGATGTGCAGCGGCACGACGGCGAGCAGGGGCTCGAACAGCGAACCGGCGAGCGGGATCGGGATGACCTCGTCGGCGAAGGGCAGCACGGCGGCGTCGCCCTTCTCGGCGATCGCGATGACGCGGGCACCGCGGGCGCGGATCTCCTGGATGTTGGAGACGACCTTGGGGTGCAACGAGTCGGGGTCGCGCGGGCTCGGCACGACCACGAAGACGACCTGGCCGGGCTCGATGAGCGCGATCGGGCCGTGCTTGAGCTCGCCGGCGGCGAAGCCTTCCGCGTGGATGTAGGCGAGCTCCTTGAGCTTGAGGGCGCCCTCGAGGGCCACCGGGAAGCCGACGTTGCGGCCGAGGAACAGCACCGACTGGGTGTCGGTCATCCAGTGCGCGAGCTGGCCGATCGACTGCGAGGCGACGAGCACCTCTTCGATCTTCTCGGGGATCGCGACGAGCTCGTCGGAGTACTCGGCGATCTGCTCTTCGGTGAGCGTGCCGCGCACCTCGCCGAGGTGCAGGCCGAGGAGGTAGAGCGCGGTGACCTGGGCGACGAACGCCTTGGTCGAGGCGACCGCGACCTCGGGGCCGGCGTGCGTGTAGATGACGGCGTGCGATTCGCGCGGGATGGTGGCGCCCTGCGTGTTGCAGACCGAGAGCACGCGGGCGCCGGCGGCGGTTGCGTACTTGACGGCCATCAGGGTGTCCATGGTCTCGCCGCTCTGGCTGATCGAGACGACGAGCGTGCGCTCGGTCAGGATCGGGTCGCGGTAGCGGAACTCGTGCGAGAGCTCGACGTCGACGGGGATTCGCGACCACTTCTCGATCGCGTACTTGCCGAGCATTCCGGCGTAGGCGGCGGTGCCGCAGGCGATGATGACGATGCGGTCGATGTTCGCGAGAACGTCGTCACCGAGCGGCTCGAGCTCGGGCAGGCGGACCTTGTGGTCGACGACGCGGCCGAGCAGCGTCTTGGCGACGGCCTCGGGCTCTTCGCTGATCTCCTTGGCCATGAAGCTCGACCATCCGCCCTTCTCGGCGGCGGCGGCGTCCCAAGCGATTTCGAACTCCTCGGTCTCGACCGGGTTGCCGAAGAAGTCGGTCACCTCGACCGAGTCGGTACGGAGTGTAACGATTTGGTCCTGACCGATCGCCACGGCGCGTCGCGTGAACTCGACGAAGGCCGCGACGTCGGATCCGAGGAAGTTCTCGCCGTCGCCGAGTCCGATGACGAGGGGCGAGTTGCGGCGGGCGCCGACGACGACGCCGGGCTCGTCCTCGTGCATCACGAGCAGGGTGAAGGCGCCGTGCAGCTTGTCGACGACGACGCGCATGGCCTCGGTCAGGTTGCCGGTCTCCTGGTAGGCGTGGCCGACGAGGATGGCCGCGACCTCGGAGTCGGTGTCGCTCGTGAAGGTCTCGCCCTTGGCGAGCAGGTCCTGCTTGAGGTCGTAGAAGTTCTCGATGATCCCGTTGTGGATCAGCGCCAGCTTGCCGTTGTCGCCGAGCTGGGGGTGGGCGTTGCGGTCGGTCGGGCCGCCGTGGGTGGCCCAACGGGTGTGGCCGATTCCGGTGGCGCCGTTTCCGATCGGGTGCTGCTCGAGCTCGTCGACGAGCATCTGCAGCTTGCCGCTCTTCTTGCGCGAGTCGATGTGACCGCTCGGGTCGATGATCGCCACCCCGGCGGAGTCGTAGCCCCGATATTCGAGTCGCTTCAGCCCGCCCAGGAGCACTTCAAGAGACTTGTTGTCACCGACATAACCCACGATTCCGCACATGAGCAAAGATTTTACGGTATCTACGCGTGCCCGGTGGACCCGATGCAGCGTCGGGGTTGTCGGCGGACATGCCCGGGGGTGACGGACCGTGGGTATGGCCGTGATCGAGGGCCGCATCCGCACCCCCGATAGGCTGAACAGGATGACTGACCGCGCTGGCACCAACGGCCACCTCTCCCCGTTCCTGGAGATCAACCGCCACGACTGGGCGGCGCTGGCTCCGCACACCCGGTTGCCGCTCACCCAGACCGAGATCGTTCAGCTGCGTGGCCTGGGCGAGGTGCTCGACATGCAGGAGGTCAGCGAGGTTTTCGTTCCGCTCAGCCGGCTGCTCAACCTGTACGTCTCCGGTGCCCGCAACCTGCACCACCAGACCACCGAATTCCTGGGCGCGAGCACCAGCAGCACCCCGTTCGTGATCGGTGTCGCGGGCTCGGTCGCCGTGGGCAAGTCGACCGTGGCCCGCCTGCTGCGCGAACTGCTGGCCCGCTGGGACGACACTCCCCGGGTCGAGCTGGTTACCACCGACGGCTTCCTCTACCCGAACGCCGAGCTCGAGCGCCGCGGCATCATGGACCGCAAGGGTTTCCCGGAGTCGTACGACCGCCGGGCGCTGCTGCGATTCGTCACCCAGGTCAAGAGCGGGGTGGCAGAGGTGCGGTCGCCGTTCTATTCGCACCTGCACTATGACATCGTGCCCGACGCCGAGATCGTCGTGCGCCAGCCGGACGTGTTGATCGTCGAGGGTCTCAACGTGCTGCAGCCCGCCGCTCCCGGCCACCGCCTGGCCGTGAGCGACCTGTTCGACTTCACGATCTACGTCGACGCCCGCACCAGCGACATCGCCACCTGGTACGAGGAGCGTTTCCTCAGCCTGCAGCGTGGCGCGTTCGCGAACCCGCGCAGCTTCTTCCACCGCTTCGCGTCGTTAAGCGAAGACGAGGCGCGCGCTCGTGCCAGGGGCATCTGGACGAGCATCAACGAACCGAACCTGGAGAAGAACATCCTCCCCACGAAGGCCCGAGCGTCGCTCGTGCTGCGCAAAAACGCCGACCACGCGGTCGACAGCGTGTTGCTGCGCAAGATCTGACGGTCGCCGGGAGGCAGCGGGGCGCGCCCCGACAGGACGTATCGGCGGCGACGGCCCGTCAACAGGAAGGATTCGGAGCGTCGGCCCGTCGCGTCCTGTTGAAGAAGCGGGCGGGGCCGGATGACGCGACGGTGAAGTTAGAGCTTCAGCTCCATGAGCACGATGTCGGCGAGCTCGTGCGCGATGCGGTCGGCGGTCGCCTGGTCGGCGGCCTCCACCATCACGCGCACCATCGGCTCGGTTCCCGAGGGACGCAGCAGCACGCGGCCGGTGTCGCCGAGTTCTGCCTCGGCCTCCTTCACCGCGAGGGCGATGGCTTCGCTCGACTTCAGCGAGTGGTGGTCGACGCCGCGCACGTTCACCATGATCTGCGGGTACACCGTCATCACCGAGGCGAGCTCGGCGAGCGACTTGCCCGTGCGCGCCATCTCGGCGAGCAGGTGCATGCCGGTGAGGATTCCGTCGCCGGTGGTGGCGTACTCGCTCATGATCACGTGACCACTCTGCTCGCCACCGAGGGAGAGGCTCTTCTCGTTGAGCGCCTCGAGCACGTAGCGGTCGCCCACGGAGGTCTGGAGAACCGTGATGCCGTTCTCCTCCATGGCGACCCGCAGGCCGAGATTGCTCATCACCGTCGCGACGAGGGTGTCGTCCTTCAGCAGCCCGCGCTCTTTCATCGACAGCGCGATGATGGCCATGATCTGGTCGCCGTCGACGACATTGCCGAGGTGGTCGACCGCGAGGCAGCGGTCGGCATCGCCGTCGTGCGCGATTCCGACGTCTGCGCCGTGCTCGAGCACGGCACGTGCCAGGTTGTCGAGGTGGGTCGACCCCACGCCGTCGTTGATGTTGTAGCCGTCCGGCTCGGCGCCGATGACGGTGACCGTGGCGCCGGCGTCGGTGAAGACCTGGGGCGAGACGCCGGCCGCTGCACCGTTGGCGCAGTCGAGCACGACGTGGATGCCGTCGAGGCGGTGCGGAAGCGTCGACAGCAGGTGCACGACGTAGCGGTCTTCCGCGTCGGCGAAGCGACGGATGAACCCGACCTCGACGCCGGTCGGGGAGAGTTTCTTCGCCCCGAGCGCGAGCTCGATGCGGTCTTCCACGACGTCGGGAAGCTTCGTGCCACCGACGGCGAAGAACTTGATGCCGTTGTCGGGCGCCGGGTTGTGCGACGCGGAGATCATGACGCCGAAATCGGCTTTGAAATCCGCGGTGAGGAACGCCGCGGCGGGGGTCGGGATGACGCCGGCGTCGTAGACGTCGACTCCCGAGCTCGCGAGTCCCGCGGCGACTGCGGCCGAGAGGAACTCGCCCGACACGCGGGGATCCCTCGCGACAACCGCGATCGGCCGGCGCCCCGAAGCGCGCCGACCGTCAGCGTGTTGTCCTTTACCAAGTACGACGGCTGCCGCCTGGGCAAGCCCAAGCGCCAGCTCCACCGTCAGGTCTTCGTTCGCTAGACCGCGAACACCGTCTGTGCCGAAGAGCCTTGGCATAGAACGCGTTTTAGCGCTTCGAGAACTGCGAAGCCTTGCGAGCCTTCTTGAGACCGGCCTTCTTGCGCTCGATGACGCGAGCGTCACGAGTGAGGAAGCCAGCCTTCTTCAGGGCCGCACGGTTGTTCTCACGGTCGATGCCGTTGAGCGAACGCGCGATGGCGAGACGCAGTGCGCCCGCCTGGCCCGAGGGGCCGCCGCCGGTGATCTTGGCGACGACGTCGTAGGAGCCGAGAAGATCGAGGACCTTGAACGGGTCGTTGATCAGCTGCTGGTGCAGCTTGTTCGGGAAGTACTCGGCGAGCTCGCGACCGTTGACGGTCGCGGTTCCGGTGCCGGGCGTGATGCGCACGCGGGCGATGGCCTGCTTGCGACGGCCGACGGCTGCGCCGGGAACGTTGAGTACTGCACGGGGAACCTTGACAGCCGCCTCGGCGGGAGTCTCGGTCGAGTAGCTCTGAGGAGCTTCTTCGATGATGTCTGAAATCTGGGCCACGGTAGTTACGTCCTTAGTTTCTAAGCCGGCGCTACTGAGCGACCTGGGAAAGGGTGTAGATCTTCGGCTGCTGTGCAGCGTGAGGGTGCTCGGTGCCGGTGTAGACCTTGAGCTTGGTCAGCTGTGCGCGACCAATCGAGTTCTTGGGGAGCATGCCGCGAACAGCCTTCTCCACCGCGCGGGTCGGGTGCTTCTCGAGCAGCTCCGAGTACGTGGTAGCCGTCAGGCCGCCCGGGTAACCCGAGTGGCGGTAGGCCTTCTTCTGCAGGAGCTTGGAGCCGGTGAGGGCGACCTTCTCCGCGTTGATGATGATGACGAAGTCGCCCATGTCCATGTGGGGAGCGAACGTCGCCTTGTGCTTGCCGCGCAGGAGCGCTGCAACGTGGCTGGCGAGACGGCCGAGAACGATGTTCTCTGCGTCGATGATGAGCCAGTCGCGCTGGACATCCTCCGGCGTGGGGGAAAAAGTACGAGTCACAGTAGTGCTGCCTTCTTGATCGAGTGAGTTGTTCGTGAATCCCGCTCCGATGGACCGTTTCTCGTCGCAATGCGAGGGAACGACGCCGGTGGAGGGCTCATGATCGGATGTCGCGCACAGGGGCGTAGACACCAAGGGTCAACACTAGTCCACGGGTGGGTGTTCAGTCAAAAGGCCCTCGGATGCGCCTCGCGCGAACTCCTCCGCCTCTTTCTCGCGGGCGGCGAGTATCGCCTGCCCCTCGGCATGCCGCATCGCGGTGATCCGGTCGTCCCACACCACGACGCCACGGCGACGGCGGGTGAGCTCGGCGCGGTCCTCCATCTCGTGGTCCTCGGGATAGCCCACCTCGGCGAAAATGAGACCCTTCGCGGGCATCACCTTGAAGTCGCTCGTGCGCTCGAGCTGGTCGCGCAGTACGGCGAGGCTCTCGATGCCGAGCTTGCCCTCTCCCACGGCGACGCACGCGCCGACGAGCGCGCGCACCATGCTGTGGCAGAACGCGTCGGCCTTGATGTGCGCGACGAGAACGCCGTCGTCGAGGCGTTGCCAGCTGAACTCCTGCAGTTCGCGGATGGTGGTCGATCCCGGGCGCGGTTTGCAGTAGGAGGCCCAGTCGTGGAGGCCGACGAGCGAGAACGCCGCGAGCTGCATGGCGGCGAGGTCGAGCTTGGCGTGGTGCCAGACGGTGTGGTTGCGCACCAGCGGATTTCGGGGAGCCGCGGCATCCGCGACCCTGTATTCGTAGCGACGCCAGATCGCGGAGAAGCGGGCGTCGAATCCCTCGGGCGCCCAGCTCGCGTCGGTGACCCAGACGTCGCTGTCGAGGCCGGCCAGGCCGTTGAGGCGTCGCGCGAGCGCGGCGGGTGCCTGGTTCTGCGGCGCGCCGGGGCCGCCGCGGTGTTTCTGCAGTTTCGCGATCTGCGCCGGGTTGAGGTCGACGTGGGCGACCTGCCCGCGCGCGTGCACGCCCGCGTCCGTGCGGCCGGCGACGGTGAGCACCGGGGGCTCGCCGTACTTGCGCAGGATCACTGCGAGGGCGTGCTCGAGTTCGCCCTGGACGGTGCGCAGATTCGGCTGGCTGCCCCAGCCGGAGAAGTTCGTTCCGTCGTAGGAAATGTCCAGTCGCACTCGTCGGGTCGCTTGGTTTTCCACTCAGCGAGTCTAGGCTTGTGGGGTGCGCAGATCGAATGCGCCCCTCTCTTCATGACCCCCACTGCCGGTCTCGTCGGCGGCGGCGTTCGTCATCGGCGGCGACGTGCTCGTGGGCATCGGCCGCCAGCTGCTCGGCGCTTCCACGTTCAGCTACAACTGGCTGTCGATCGCAGCTTTACCTGCTCTGGCCGCTCGGGTTCGTGCTGCTCCGCGCGGGTTAAACAGAACGGCCCCGCTCGACGAGCGGGGCCGTTCCAGATGAAGAGAGGGACTACTTGGCGTCCTCGGCTGCGGGAGCCTCGGTCGTCTCGTCGGTCGCGGTCTCGTCGACGAGGTTCTCGTCGGTCGCGTCCTCTTCGAGTACGGGCTCGTCGACGACGGTCTCGTTCACGACGGGAGCGTCGGAAGCGTTGGCCTTCGCCGTCTTCTTGGCCGACTTCGGCTTCGGGGTGACGGGCTCGAGAACGAGCTCAATCTGCACCATCGAAGCGTTGTCGCCCTTGCGGAAGCCGAGCTTGGTGATGCGCGTGTAGCCACCCTCGCGGTCGGCTACGAGGGGAGCGACCTCGGTGAACAGCTCGTGCACGACGGTCTTGTCACCGATGGTGGCAAGAACGCGACGACGGGCGTGCAGGTCTCCGCGCTTGGCGAAGGTGACCATGCGCTCGACGAGGGGGCGCATGCGCTTGGCCTTCGTCTCGGTGGTCTTGATGCTCTTGTGGGTGATGAGCGATGCCGCGAGGTTCGCGAGCATCAGGCGCTCGTGCGCCGGTCCGCCGCCGAGGCGGGGTCCCTTGGTTGGTGCTGCCATTAGTTAATCTCCAGTAGGTGAGGAAGTCGAAATCGAGAACGCCGAATTAGGCGGTGGGCTCTTCGTCGTCGTAGCCGCCGTAGAAGTGGGCGCCATCGAAGCCGGGAACCGAGTCCTTGAGGGACAGTCCCATCTCGACGAGCTTGTCCTTGACCTCGTCGACCGACTTCTGACCGAAGTTGCGGATGTTCATGAGCTGCGTCTCCGACAGTGCGACGAGTTCGCTCACGGTGTTGATTCCCTCACGCTTGAGGCAGTTGTAGCTGCGCACAGACAGGTCGAGGTCTTCAATGGGCATGCTCAGCTCGCTGGAGAGGACGGCGTCGACCGGCGCGGGGCCGATCTCGATGCCCTCGGCGGCGGTGTTGAGCTCGCGGGCCAGGCCGAACAGCTCGGTCAGCGTGCGACCGGCCGAAGCGATGGCGTCGCGCGGGGTGATCGCCGGCTTCGTCTCGACGTCGACGACCAGGCGGTCGAAGTCGGTGCGCTCACCGGCACGAGTAGCCTCGACGCGGTAGGTGACCTTGAGAACGGGCGAGTAGATCGAGTCGACCGGGATCTGGCCGGCTTCGCTGAACTCGCTGCGGTTCTGCGTAGCGGAGACGTAGCCGCGGCCGCGCTCGATGGTGAGTTCGAGTTCGAACTTCGCCTTCTCGTTCAGCGTCGCGATGAGAAGCTCGGGGTTGTGGATCTCGACACCGGCCGGAGCCGAGATGTCGGCGGCCGTGACCTGGCCGGCACCCTGCTTGCGCAGGTACGCCGTGATGGGCTCGTCGTGCTCGCTCGAGACGACGAGGCCCTTGATGTTGAGGATGACCTCGGTGACGTCTTCCTTGACACCGGGAACGGTGCTGAACTCGTGGAGGACGCCGTCGATGCGGATGCTCGTGACAGCAGCGCCGGGGATCGACGAGAGAAGGGTACGGCGAAGCGAGTTGCCGAGGGTGTAACCGAAGCCGGGTTCGAGCGGCTCGATGACGAACCGCGAACGGAACTCGGAAATGTTCTCTTCGGCAAGAGTGGGACGCTGTGCAATCAGCACTGGTGATTCCTTTCGGCAAAGTGTCCGCTATATGACACTTGGGGTGCGACGGGTGGCGGGCCGGTCGTTTGTTGAGTTGTGAAAGAACTAGATGGTTGAGCAGCCGCCTGCGGCGCATCGAAACCTGAGTCTCGATACGGCCGCCGGCGGCCTACTCAACCAGCGAAGCTGATTAGACGCGGCGACGCTTGGGCGGGCGGCAACCGTTGTGCGCCTGCGGGGTGACGTCGCTGATCTGTCCGACCTCGAGGCCAGCGGCCTGAAGCGAACGGATGGCGGTCTCGCGGCCTGAACCCGGTCCCTTGACGAAAACGTCGACCTTCTTCATGCCGTGCTCCTGCGCCTGGCGAGCGGCGGACTCCGCCGAAAGCTGTGCGGCGAACGGGGTCGACTTACGCGAACCCTTGAAGCCGACGGTTCCCGACGACGCCCAGCTGATAACAGCTCCGGTGGGGTCGGTGATCGTCACGATCGTGTTGTTGAACGTCGACTTGATGTGGGCCTGGCCCACGGCGATGTTCTTCTTTTCCTTCTTGCGAGGCTTACGAGCCGCGGCTTTTGGTGCTGCCATTATTTTCTCCGAAGTCTTATGTACGTACGGGCGTTGAAGGCGTAGTCACTGGCGAGGCCAGGGACTAGCGCGCCTTCTTCTTGCCGGCTACGGTGCGCTTCGGGCCCTTGCGGGTACGAGCGTTGGTCTTGGTGCGCTGGCCGTGGACCGGAAGTCCACGACGGTGGCGGATGCCCTGGTAGGAGCCGATCTCGACCTTGCGGCGGATGTCGGCGGCTACCTCGCGTCGGAGGTCACCTTCTACCTTGAAGTTGACTTCGATGTAGTCACGAAGTGCGATGAGCTGATCGTCGGTGAGATCCTTTACGCGGATCTCGCCGCTGACCTGGGTGTCGGCGAGCGTTTTGAGAGCGCTCGTGCGGCCAACACCGTAGATGTAAGTCAGTGCGACCTCTACGCGCTTGTCGCGCGGGATGTCGACGCCGGCTAGACGTGCCATGGTGGCTTCTCCTGTTACCTATTGGAGGTCTGTAGCAGCTCCTGTGCACCGGCCTCCAACCGATGGTGTCCCCCGGCGAACCGGGATCTGGAGTTGCTATGTAGTTGTACTGTGTTGCGCTAGTAGACCCGCGGGTCTACTTAGCCCTGGCGCTGCTTGTGACGAGGGTTTTCGCAGATGACCATCACGTTGCCGTTACGGCGGATGACCTTGCACTTGTCACAGATCTTCTTGACGCTGGGGTTGACCTTCATTGTGATTCCTTGTGTGTCGCTGTCGTCGTGCTCCCGGGATGCCGGGGGCCGTTACTTTCCAGCAAACGGTTACTTGTAGCGGCGGTTTACTTGTACCTGTAAACGATCCGACCGCGGGTCAGGTCGTAAGGGCTCAACTCCACGATCACGCGGTCCTCGGGGAGGATGCGGATGTAGTGCTGGCGCATCTTGCCCGAGATGTGAGCAAGAACACGGTGGCCGTTGGTCAGCTCAACGCGGAACATTGCGTTGGGCAGAGCTTCGACTACTGCGCCTTCGATTTCGATGACACCGTCTTTTTTGGCCATAGCCTCTTCGTCGCTAAAAGTATTGTTTGATGGTCGTGCGTGGATAGTGGCGCTTCCCGGCCCCGGAAAGGGCAACGGCGGCACGACAAAAGTCGGCATGAAACACCAAAGATCAAGCTTAGGTCATTACCGCGCGTTTCGCCAAGTCCGGCCTATACTCCGCGATGTCGGATGTCGCGGCTCAGCGAAGAGGAACGGGGACGACGCCGAGCGGCGCCAGTGCGGCCGCACCCCCGTCGGCCGCGGTGAGCACCCAGATGCCGCCGGCGTGCACCGCTACGGAATGCTCCCAGTGCGCGGCCATCGTGCCATCGACCGTCGCTACGGTCCAGTCGTCGGCGAGGGTCACGGTGTCGATCGTGCCGCCGGTGAGCATCGGCTCGATGGCGACGGCCAGTCCGACCTTCACCTCCGGACCCTTCTCGCGCACGCGGTAGTTGAAGACGGGCGGGTCCTCGTGCATCGATCGGCCGATGCCGTGGCCGGTGTAGTCCTCGATGATGCCGAAGTCACCCTGCGATTCGATGTATTCCTCGATCGCGGCGCCGACCTGGTTCAGGCGCTTGACGCTGGCGAGGGCGGCGATTCCGCGCCAGAGCGATTGCTCCGTGACATCCGAAAGCCTCTGCCGTTCGGCGACCAGCTCGGGGCGCGACGGGTCGGGCACCACGACGCTGAACGCGGAGTCGCCGTTCCAGCCGTCGAGCTGGGCGCCGCAGTCGATCGACACGAGGTCGCCGGCCTGGATGATGCGCGGGCCGGGGATGCCGTGCACGACCTCCTCGTTCACGGAGGCGCAGATCGTGTGGCGGTAGCCGGGCACGAGCATGAAGTTCGGCTCGGCCCCCGCGTCGCGGATGACCTTCTCGGCGATCGCGTCGAGCTCGAGGGTGGTGATGCCCGGGGCGATCGCGGCGCGCACGGCATCGAGCGCGGCAGCCGTGATCAGGCCCGGTTCGGCCATGAGCGTGAGCTCGGCGGCCGACTTGTAGATGTTCGAGCGAAAAGCCACTACGCCGATTCGACGGAGGACTCGTTCGCGGCGATCCCGCGCTCGGCGAGGGCGTCGGCGATGCGGCCAGCGACGTCATCGATCTCGCCGAGGCCGTCGACCTCGATGAGCAGGCCACGGTCGCGGTAGACGGCGATGAGCGGGGAGGTCTCGCGGGCGTAGACCTCTTGACGGTGACGGATGGCGTCTTCCGTGTCATCCGTTCGACCCTGCTCGATCGCGCGCTTGCGCAGTCGGGCCACGACCTCGTCCTGGTCGGCGACCAACTGGATGACGGCGTCGAGGGCCTGCCCTTTGCCGGCGAGCAGCTCGTCGAGGTACTGCACCTGCTCGAGCGTGCGCGGGTAGCCGTCGAGGAGGAAGCCGTCGAGGGCGTCGTCTTCCTCGAGGCGGCTCTTCACCAGGGCGTTCGTCAGCTCGTCGGACACGTAGTCGCCCGAGTCGATGATCGCCTTGACCTGCACGCCGAGCGGCGTCTCGTTCTTGATGTTCGCGCGGAAGATGTCGCCGGTCGAGATGTCGGGGACGCCGTAGCCGGAGGTGATGCGCGCGGCCTGTGTTCCCTTGCCGGCGCCGGGAGGGCCGACGATCAGGAGGCGGGTCAACGGAGCAGACCCTCGTAGTGACGCTGCTGGAGCTGCGAGTCGATCTGCTTGACCGTCTCGAGTCCGACACCGACGATGATCAGGATGCTCGCGCCACCGAACGGGAAGTTCTGGTTGGCACCGACCGTCGCGAGGGCGATGAGCGGGATGAGCGCGATCAGTCCGAGGTAGAGCGAACCGGGAAGGGTCACCCGCGTCAGCACGTAGTCGAGGTATTCGGCGGTCGGGCGGCCGGCACGGATGCCGGGGATGAATCCGCCGTACTTCTTCATGTTGTCGGCGACCTCTTCGGGGTTGAAGGTGATCGCGACGTAGAAGTAGGTGAAGCCGATGATGAGCAGGAAGTAGACGGCCATGTACAGCGGGTTGTCGCCCGAGGTCAGGTTGTTCTGGATCCAGGTGACCCACTCTGCGGGAGCTTCGCCAGCCGCGGGCTGGTTGAACTGCGCGATGAGGGCCGGCAGGTAGAGCAAGGATGACGCGAAGATGACGGGCACGACGCCGGCCATGTTCACCTTGATCGGGATGTACGTGTTGTTGCCGCCGTAGGTGCGACGCCCGACCATGCGCTTGGCGTACTGCACAGGGATGCGCCGCTGCGATTGTTCGACGAACACCACCGCGGCCATGATCACGATGCCGACGACGATCGTGAGGATGAAGATCTCCCAGCCCTTGGACTGCTGGATGCTCCAGAGTGCGGCAGGGAAGGTGGCGGAGATGGAGGTGAAGATCAGCAGGGACATGCCGTTGCCGATGCCGCGCTCGGTGATGAGCTCGCCCATCCACATGATGAGGCCGGTGCCGGCGGTCATGGTGATGACCATGAGCATGATGGCGTACCAGGCGTCGTTGGTGATGAGGTTGTTGCACTCGGCGATGCCGGAGTTCGACGGGAAGAGCGCGCCGCTCCTTGCCACGGTGATGAGCGTCGTGGACTGCAGGATGCCGAGGGCGATCGTCAGGTAACGCGTGTACTGCGTGAGCTTCGCCTGGCCGGTCTGGCCCTCCTTGTAGAGGGTGTCGAAGTGCGGGATGACCACGCGGAGCAGCTGCACGATGATCGATGCCGTGATGTAGGGCATGATGCCGAGCGCGAAGATGGACAGCTGGAGCAGGGCTCCACCGCTGAAGAGGTTGACGAGGTCGTAGAGACCATCGGTGCCCGCGTTGCCGGCAAGACACAGTTGTACGTTGCCGAAATCGACGAACGGTGCGGGGATGAACGATCCCAGCCGGAACAGGGCAACAATACCGAGCGTGAACCCGATCTTCCTGCGCAGGTCTGGCGTACGGAAGATCCGCGCGACGGCTCTAAACACAAGTCCTCCAGGTTATCTAAGAGCAGAGGCCGGAGCGGGCCGCCGAGTTTTCGGCGGCCCGTCCTGACCAATGTCGACAGCCGCTAGGGTGGCCGTCTCAACGCGTGAGCGTTGTACTACTTGACCGAACCGCCTGCTGCGACGATCTTCTGCTCAGCAGAGCCGGAGACCTTGTCGACTGCAACGTTCAGCTTAACCGCAATGTCGCCATCGCCGAGAACCTTGACCTTCTCGTTCTTGCGAACGGCACCCTTGGCGACGAGGTCAGCGATCGTGACGTCTCCACCCTTGGGGTAGAGGTCGGCCAGCTTCTCGAGGTTGACGACCTGGTACTCGACACGGAACGGGTTCTTGAATCCGCGCAGCTTCGGCGAACGCATGACGAAGCCGATGTTTCCGGCTTCGAAGCCCGGGCGCACGTTGTAGCGCGCCTTGGTGCCCTTGGTACCGCGGCCCGCAGTCTTACCCTTGGAACCTTCACCGCGTCCGACGCGGGTCTTGTCCTTCTTCGCGCCGACTGCCGGGCGGAGGTGGTGGACCTTGAGAACCTGCGGACGGACATCCGCTTCGGCTGCCGGCTTCGTCGAGACGGACTTCGCAGCGCGAGGTCCCTTCTCGGCGGGAGCGGCGACGACCTCGGACGAGGCGTCTGCCTTGGCTGCGGCGGGGGCCTTAGCCTCTGCCTTCGCCTTGGCCTTGGCCGGAGCCTTCTCTGCCTTGGGGGCAGCAGCAGCCTTGTCGGCGGCAGCCTTGGGAGCTGCGGCCTTCTTGGCGGCGGGCGCCTTCTTCTCGGCTGCCGGAGCAGCCTTCTCAGCAGCGGCCTTGGGAGCAGCGGCCTTCTTCGCGGGTGCCTTTTTGGGGGCTACCGTTTCTTCTTCAGCCATTAGTCAATCTCCTCGACCTTGACGAGGTGAGCAACCGTGTTCACGTAGCCACGGTTCTGCTTGTTGTCCTCGCGAACCACAACGTCACCGATGCGGTGAAGCCCGAGGCTCCGCAGGGTGTCGCGCTGGTTCTGCTTCTCACTAATTTTGGACTTGATCTGGGTTACCTTCAGGCGAGCGGCCATCAGACACCTGCCTTAGCTTCTGCTTCGGCGCGCAGGAGGCGGGCCGGAACAACGTGCTCGACGGGGAGGCCACGACGTGCGGCAACCGCACGAGGCTCCTCGAGCTGCTTGAGGGCAGCGACCGTGGCGTGCACGATGTTGATCGTGTTCGACGAGCCGAGCGACTTGCTCAGGACATCATGGATGCCGGCGCACTCGAGGACGGCGCGAACCGGTCCACCAGCGATAACACCGGTACCGGCGGACGCCGGACGCAGCAGGACGACTCCGGCAGCGGCCTCACCCTGCACCGAGTGCGGGATGGTGACGCCGACGCGAGGAACGCGGAAGAAGTTCTTCTTCGCCTCTTCGACACCCTTGGAGATGGCGGTAGGCACTTCGCGCGCCTTGCCGTAGCCGATGCCGACCAGGCCGTTACCGTCTCCGACGACGACCAGAGCGGTGAAGCTGAAGCGACGACCACCCTTGACGACCTTGGACACGCGGTTGATGGTGACAACACGCTCGAGGAACTGGCTCTTCTCCGCGTCGCGGCTGTTGCCACGGTCGCGGTTCGGGCTGCGCTCGCGACCGCCACGGCGGGCCTCGCGAGGCTCGTTCGTGGTGTCGGTGGCGGGGGCGTCGACGACGACCTCGGCCGCAATGGCCTCGGCCGTAACTGCTGCCGGTGCCTCTGTTACTTCTGCAGCCACAACTGGCTCCTTAGATACATCGCTCACAGGTTGAGTCCACCCTCTCGAGCTCCATCGGCGATAGCGGCGACGCGACCCGCGTACTTGCTACCACCACGGTCAAATACAACGGCTTCGACGCCGGCAGCCTTGGCGCGCTCGGCGACGAGTTCGCCGACCTTGCGTGCCTTGGCGGTCTTGTCGCCGTCGAAAGTGCGCATGTCAGCCTCGAGCGTCGATGCCGATGCCAGGGTGAAACCCTTGCTGTCGTCGACGACCTGCACGAATACGTGACGGGCCGAACGCGTGACGACCAGGCGCGGACGCAGCTCGGTGCCGACGACCTTCTTGCGAAGACGCGTGTGACGGCGCGCCTTGGCGGCCGACTTGCTCTTGCCTCTAGTTCCGAGACCCATTTCTACTTACCACTCTTTCCGGCCTTGCGGCGGACTACTTCGCCTGCGTAACGCACGCCCTTGCCCTTGTAGGGCTCCGGCTTACGCAACTTACGAATGTTGGCCGCGACTTCGCCGACGGCCTGCTTGTCGATACCGACAACGGTGATCTTGGTGTTGCCCTCGACCGTGAAGCTGATGCCCGCGGGCGGGTCAACCGTGATCGAGTGGGAGAAGCCGAGTGCGAACTCGAGCGAAGCGCCCTTGGCAGCGACGCGGAAACCCGTACCGACGATCTCGAGTCCCTTGGTGTAACCCTCGGTGACGCCGACGATCTGGTTGGAGATCAGCGTGCGGGTGAGGCCGTGGAGCGAACGCGACTCGCGCTCGTCGTCGGGACGCGTGACCAGGATCTGGCCGTCCTCGATCTTGGCCTCAATGGGGCTGGCGATGACGAGAGCGAGCTCGCCCTTCGGGCCCTTGACGGAGACGGCTGAGCCGTCGATCTTCACGTCTACCCCGGCAGGGATGACGATGGGAAGTCTTCCAATACGTGACATGACTGATTACCACACGTAGGCGAGGACTTCCCCACCCACGCCCTTCTTGGAAGCCTGGCGGTCCGTGAGGAGCCCCGAGGAGGTTGACAGGATGGCGACGCCGAGCCCACCGAGAACCTTGGGGATCTCCGTGCTCTTTGCGTATACGCGAAGTCCGGGCTTCGAAACGCGCTTGATGCCCACGATGGAGCGCTCACGGTTCGGGCCGTACTTCAGGTCGATCGTCAGCGTCTGTCCGACGCGGGCTTCCTCGATCTTCCAGCCGGCGATGAAGCCCTCGGCCTTCAGGATCTCGGCAATGTGGGACTTGAGCTTGCTACTCGGGAGCGACACGGTCTCGTGGTACGCCGAGTTAGCGTTGCGCAGTCTGGTCAGCAGATCTGCGACCGGATCTGTCATTGTCATGTGTTGTTATTCCATATCTCGTCTGGTTTCGGCATCCGTTACACGAAGGCCGACCTGTGCGATCGGTGTTGCTTGGATTGTGCAAAAGCGGAACGTTGCCCTTTCGGGCAACGTTCCATCTTAGCGGCAGGAATTACCCCGCCGCGTAAGAGACTCTTAGTTCTGCTCTGCCGTCTTGAACGGGAAGCCCAGCGCCTTGAGCAGCGCGCGGCCTTCCTCGTTGTTCTTGGCGGTGGTGACGATGGTGATGTCGAAGCCACGAACGCGGTCGATCTTGTCCTGGTCGATTTCGTGGAACATCGACTGCTCGGTCAGACCGAAGGTGTAGTTGCCGTTTCCGTCGAACTGCTTGTCGCTCAGTCCGCGGAAGTCGCGGATGCGGGGCAGGGCGAGGTTGATCAGGCGGTCGAGGAACTCCCACGCACGGTCGCCACGAAGGGTGACGTGTGCGCCGATGGCCTGGCCTTCGCGCAGCTTGAACTGAGCGATCGACTTGCGGGCCAGCGTGACCTGGGGCTTCTGGCCGGTGATCGCGACGAGGTCCTTGATGGCACCGTCGATGATCTTGCCGTCGCGAGCTGCTTCACCGACACCGGTGTTCACAACAACCTTGACCAGTCCGGGGATCTGGTGAACGTTGGTGAAACCGAAGTCCTTCTTCAGCTGCTCGGAGATCTCGTTGCGGTACTTGACCTTGAGAGCGGGCTGGGTCTTCTCAGCCGTGGTTGCAGTGTCAGTCATTAGAGGTCCTTACCGCTCTTCTTCGCGTAGCGGACGCGAACGGTGCGCTTGACGCCGTTCTTCTCCACTACCTCAGTGCGGAAGCCGACGCGAGTGGGCTTCTTGGTCTCGGGGTCAACGAGAGCGACGTTGGAAACGTGAATGGGCGCTTCCATGGTCTCGATGCCGCCGGTCTTGGTACCGCGCTGGGTCTGGCCGACACGCACGTGCTTGGTGATGAAGTTCACACCCTCCACGACGACGCGGTTGCGCTCAGTGAGTACCTCGATGACGCGACCCTGCTTGCCGCGGCTTCCGCCACGGGCCTGGGTCTTGCCGGTGATGACCTGAACCAGGTCACCCTTCTTGATGTTCGCCATGATTAAATGACCTCCGGTGCCAGCGAGATGATCTTCATGAACTTCTTCTCGCGAAGCTCACGACCGACCGGGCCGAAGATGCGGGTACCGCGGGGGTCTCCGTCAGCCTTCAGGATCACTGCGGCGTTCTCGTCAAACTTGATGTAGGAGCCGTCGGGACGGCGGGTCTGCTTGTTCACGCGAACGATGACGGCCTTGACGACGTCACCCTTCTTGACGTTGCCACCGGGGATTGCGTCCTTGACGGTCGCAACGATGACGTCGCCCAGGCCGGCGTAACGACGGCCGGAGCCACCGAGAACGCGGATGGTGAGCAGAACCTTGGCGCCGGTGTTGTCGGCGACCTTAACTCTGGATTCCTGCTGAAGCATTTACTTGGCCTTCTCTACGATTTCGACGAGGCGCCAGCGCTTCGTGGCGCTGAGGGGGCGGGTCTCGCTGATGAGAACGGAGTCGCCTACGGCGGCAGCGTTCAGCTCATCGTGAGCCTTGACCTTCGAGGTACGGCGGATGACCTTGCCGTACAACGGGTGCTTTACGCGGTCCTCGACCTCAACGACAATGGTCTTTTCCATCTTGTCGCTGGTGACGACGCCGCGGCGGGTCTTACGGTAACCGCGAGCGAGCTCGGCAGTCTCGACCACGGGGGTCTTCTCTTCGGCTTTAGCCATGACTATGCCTCCTTCGTCTCATCGGTGGCGGGCGTCTCGGCAGCAGCCGAGTCATCCGTCTTCTTGGTCTTCTTCGCCTTGGTCTCCTTGGCAGGAGCCTCTACGGCGACGGGGGTTGCCCGAATGCCGAGCTCGCGCTCACGGAGAACCGTGTAGATGCGGGCAATGTCGCGCTTCACGGCGCGCAGGCGGCCGTGGCTCTCGAGCTGGCCGGTGGCCGACTGGAAGCGCAGGTTGAACAGCTCTTCCTTGGCCTTCTTCAGCTCGTCTACGAGTTGCGTGTCTTCAAAAGTGTCGAGCTCGGTTGGTGCGAGCTCCTTGGATCCGATCGCCATTATGCGTCGCCCTCCTCGCGCTTGATGATGCGTGCCTTGAGAGGCAGCTTGTGAATGGCGCGAGTCATCGCTTCACGAGCAACTTCCTCGCTGACGCCGCTGAGCTCGAAGAGCACGCGACCCGGCTTGACGTTGGCAACCCACCACTCGGGCGAACCCTTACCGGAACCCATGCGGGTTTCGGCCGGCTTCTTCGTGAGCGGACGGTCGGGGTAGATGTTGATCCACACCTTTCCGCCGCGCTTGATGTGACGCGTCATGGCGATACGAGCGGACTCGATCTGGCGGTTGGTGACATACGCGGGCGTGAGAGCCTGGATGCCGTACTCGCCGAACGAAACCTTCGTACCACCGGTCGCGTGGCCACTACGGCCGGGGTGGTGCTGCTTGCGGTGCTTGACCTTGCGTGGAATCAACATGGTTACGCCTCAACTCCTGCTGGTGCCGCCGCCGGAGCCTCTGCCTTGGGAGCAGAGTTACGGGGGGCGCGGCTGTCGCGGCGGTCTCCGCCACGGTCGTCGCGACGCTCGGGGCGGGTCGACTTCTGGTTGGCCTGCTCGCGAGCAAGCTCCTTGTTGGTGATGTCACCCTTGTAGATCCAGACCTTCACGCCGATGCGGCCGAAGGTGGTCTTTGCCTCGTAGAAGCCGTAGTCGATGTTCGCGCGAAGCGTGTGCAGCGGCACGCGGCCTTCGCGGTAGAACTCGGAACGGCTCATCTCGGCGCCACCCAGACGACCGCTGACCTGGATGCGGACACCCTTGACGGTCGACGTGCGCTGAGCACCCTGCATGCCCTTACGCATCGCGCGGCGGAAGGCCACACGAGCGGTGAGCTGCTCGGCGATTCCCTGGGCAACAAGCTGGGCTTCTGCCTCCGGGTTCTTCACCTCGAGGATGTTGAGCTGGATCTGCTTGCCCGAGAGCTTCTCGAGGTCGGTGCGGATGCGCTCGGCCTCGGCGCCACGGCGACCGATCACGATGCCCGGACGGGCGGTGTGAATGTCGACGCGAACGCGGTCACGGGTGCGCTCGATCTCGATACGGGCTACGCCCGCACGGTCGAGGCTCGTCTTGAGCAGGTTGCGGATCTTGATGTCCTCGGCGACGTAGTCGCTGTAACGCTGTCCGACCTTGGTGCTGTCAGAGAACCAACGCGACACGTGGTCGGTGGTGATTCCTAGACGGAAGCCGTAAGGATTTACTTTCTGGCCCATTACTTCTTTCCTTCATCCGGAGTGGTCAGGACGATCGTGATGTGGCTCGTGCGCTTCAGGATCTGGAAGGCGCGGCCCTGTGCACGCGGCTGGAACCGCTTCAGGGTCGTTCCCTCGTCAACGAAAGCTTCGGAGACGAACAGGTCCTGGTCGTCGAGGAAGGTGTTGGCTGCGTCAGCCTTGACACGTGCGTTGGCCATTGCCGAGGCAACGAGCTTGTACACGGGCTCGCTCGCACCCTGGGGTGCGAACTTCAGGATGGCCAGAGCTTCGGCCGCCTGCTTGCCACGGATGAGGTTGACGACACGACGAGCCTTCGTGGGGGTTACGCGAATGTGCTTCACGCGAGCGATGGACTGAACCATTAGCGGCGGCGCCCCTTCTTGTCGTCCTTCACGTGTCCACGGAAGGTGCGGGTGGGCGAGAACTCGCCGAGCTTGTGGCCCACCATGGATTCGGTGACGAACACCGGAATGTGCTTACGGCCGTCGTGCACCGCAATGGTGTGACCGAGCATGATCGGGATGATCATGGAACGGCGCGACCAGGTCTTGATTACGTTCTTGCTCTTGGCCTCGTTGGCGACAACTACCTTGCGAAGCAGGTGGTCATCGACGAAGGGGCCCTTCTTCAGACTGCGTGGCATCTTCTACAACTCCTACTTGCGCTTCTTGCCGACATTGCGGCGACGAACGATGAGCTTGTCGGACGGGAGGTTGCGCT
The DNA here is from genome assembly GCF_014639655.1 of Conyzicola nivalis. Classification (NCBI taxonomy): domain Bacteria; kingdom Bacillati; phylum Actinomycetota; class Actinomycetes; order Micrococcales; family Microbacteriaceae; genus Conyzicola; species Conyzicola nivalis. The sequence goes on along the minus strand of NZ_BMGB01000002.1, from coordinate 125,263 downwards.
TACGCGTACGACCTTCCTTCTGGCCCCAGGGGGTAACGGGGTGACGTCCACCGGACGTCTTACCCTCACCACCACCGTGCGGGTGGTCAACCGGGTTCATGGCAACACCTCGAACGGTCGGGCGTACGCCTTTCCAGCGCATGCGGCCGGCCTTACCCCAGTTGATGTTCGACTGCTCGGCGTTGCCGACCTCGCCGATCGTGGCGCGGTTGCGCACGTCGACGTTGCGGATTTCGCCCGACGGCAGACGGAGCTGCGCGTAGGGGCCGTCCTTGGCGACGAGACGAACGGATGCACCGGCGGAACGTGCCATCTTGGCGCCGCCGCCCGGGCGGAGCTCGATCGCGTGGATAACGGTACCGACCGGGATGTTCTTCAGCGGAAGGTTGTTACCCGGCTTGATGTCAGCCGAGGGGCCCGACTCGATGATGTCGCCCTGGTTGAGCTTGTTCGGAGCGATGATGTAGCGCTTCGTACCGTCGACGTAGTGCAGCAGCGCGATGCGAGCCGTGCGGTTGGGGTCGTACTCGATGTGAGCGACCTTGGCGTTCACGCCGTCTTTGTCATTGCGCTTGAAGTCAATGACGCGGTACTGGCGCTTGTGGCCACCACCGATGTGACGGGTCGTGATGCGACCGGCGTTGTTACGGCCACCGGTCTTGGGCAGGGGACGAAGCAGCGACTTCTCCGGCGTCGATCGGGTGATCTCGGCAAAGTCGGCGACGGACGAACCGCGACGACCCGGGGTAGTGGGCTTGTACTTGCGAATAGCCATGAGTTTCTCCTCGTTCCCTAGCCGACAGCCGTGAAGATGTCGATGGAACCGGACTTCAGGGTGACAATGGCACGCTTGGTGTCCTTGCGCTTTCCGAGTCCGAACTTGGTGCGGCGGGTCTTGCCCGTGCGGTTCAGGGTGTTGACCGAAGCGACCTTGACGTTGAAGATCTTCTCGATAGCGAGCTTGATCTCGGTCTTGTTCGCGCGGGGGTCAACGACGAAGGTGTACTTGCCGTCATCGATCAGGCTGTAGCTCTTCTCAGAGACAACAGGCGAGATCACGATGTCGCGAGGATCCTTTTGCGTGGCGGTCATGCGCTGACCTCTTCCTTGGACTTGTTGTTGAAAGCGACGAACGCGTTGAACGCACCTTCGGTGAAGATGATGTCGTCGGAAACGACGACGTCGTACGCGTTGAGCTGGTCGTAGGGGAGCACGTGAACGGCCGGAATGTTGCGGACGCTCTTGTAGCTCAGCTCGTCGTCACGCTCGAGAACGATCAGAACGTGCTTGGCCGGCGCGATGGTCGCGAGCAGGTTGACGATCGCCTTGGTCGAGGGGACCTGGCCGACCGACAGCGAGTCGATGACGTGGATACGCTCGCCGCGTGCGCGGTCGGAAAGTGCACCGCGCAGTGCTGCCGCGATCATCTTCTTCGGGGTGCGCTGCGAGTAGTCGCGGGGGTGGGGTCCGTGAACGATGCCACCACCCTTCATCTGGGGGGCGCGGATCGAGCCCTGACGAGCGCGACCGGTTCCCTTCTGCTTGAAGGGCTTGCGACCAGCACCGGAGACTTCACCACGACGGAGCGTGTTGTGCGTGCCCTGGCGAGCCGCTGCGCGCTGCGCGACGACGACCTGGTGGATGAGCGGAACGTTGGTCTGGACGTCGAACGTTTCGGCGGGGAGGTCGACGGAGCCGACCTTCTTGCCGCTGGTGTCGATGACGTCGAGCGTGGCTACGCCAGCTGTTTCTGCCATGGAACTACGCTCCCTTCACTGCGTTGCGGACGAATACGAGACGGCCCTTGGCGCCGGGAACGGCACCCTTGACCAGGATGAGGCCCTTCTCGAGGTCAACTGCGTGGACCTTGAGGTTCAGGACGGTGACGCGCTCGCCACCCATACGGCCGGCCATGCGCATGCCCTTGAACACGCGCGAAGGCGTGGACGAGGCACCGATGGAACCGGGCTTGCGGTGGTTGCGGTGCGAACCGTGCGAGCTGGAAACACCCTTGAAGTTGTGACGCTTCATAACACCGGCGAATCCCTTGCCCTTGCTCGTGCCGACGACGTCGACGAGCTGGCCAGCGGAGAAGATGTCTACCGCGATCTCCTGGCCGAGGCTGTAGTCAGCTGCGTCCGCGGTGCGGACCTCGGTGAGGTGACGGCGAGGCGTGACGCCTGCCTTGTCGAAGTGACCGGTGGCCGGCTTGTTCGACTTGCGGGGGTCGATCTGGCCGTAGGCGATCTGAACGGCGGCGTAGCCGTCGATCTCCTGCGTGCGCAGCTGCGTCACGACGTTGGGAGAGATCTCCACGACGGTGACGGGAACGAGCTTGTTGTTCTCGTCCCAGACCTGGGTCATGCCGAGCTTGGTGCCGAGGAGGCCCTTGGTGCTCTTGTTGTTGTCAGCCATTGGATCCCCCTTACAGCTTGATCTCGATGTTGACGTCTGCCGGCAGGTCGAGACGCATGAGCGAGTCGACGGCCTTGGGCGTCGGGTCAATGATGTCGATGAGGCGCTTGTGCGTGCGCTTCTCGAAGTGCTCGCGGCTGTCCTTGTACTTGTGAGGCGAACGGATTACAACAACCACGTTCTTCTCGGTGGGCAGCGGCACCGGTCCGACGACGGTCGCGCCGGCGCGGGTTACGGTGTCGACGATCTTGCGCGCCGAAGAGTCGATGACCTCGTGGTCGTACGACTTAAGTCGAATGCGGATCTTTTGTCCCGCCATGTCTGACTCTCTCTCTGTATCGCATCGTGGCCTGCGCCTTGTAGTACCGGGTTGGTACGTGCGCAACTATTGGATGCGGTCGTGCTGGTGCTTTCATCGCTCCCGGCCGGTCACGTCGGACCCTCGCGGGCACAAACGTCTCCTAGGTGACGGGAGGTCGATTTACGCTGAGTTCTTCTCCCCGCGGCCTAGTCACCTTGCTCGTAACGAGCCGGACTATGCACTGCCTGGGAGTGATCCACGCGTCCGTAGACGGCGAAATGTTGAACTAGACGAGTTTGCCACACTCTTCACCCTCGTGCAACCCGGGCGTGTCGCGATCGGCGTGTCGGCTTCTGCCGCGGGATTCCGCGGGAGTTGCGCCGGTCGCCGGCTCCGGATGCGCCTCGCGCGAGCCGCCTCCACGGTACCCCGCGGCCGCGACTTTGGCACCTGCGCGCACTACGGGGACGATCGCGCACCGGCGCCGCTACGCGCCCGTCCCGCGGTTGCGCGCACGTGGGCGTGACGGCAGTGGCAGGCCCGCCGCTAGAAGGTGAGCCCGCAGGGCGCGCGGGTCGATCGCGGTCCTCCAGCCCCACCGTGAAACGCTCACACCGAGCGCACGGATACGGTCCGCGCGGTGTTTCTCGTCGAGCAGCAGCTGCTCGAGAGTGCGCCCCCGCCGGTATCGGGGATCGGTGTACTTCGACTTTCCGTCGGCCTCCCCTGCCAGCCGATGCTCCGGCCAGTAGAACTCACTGAAGCCGATGAGCCCCCGGTGGTCATCGAAGCGATGTTGCAGCTCTGGGACAGGAAAACCGATCTCCATGAAGTTCACCCGGCTCACCGACTCGAGCGGGGAGTCGGCATCCGTCACGGCGAAGTCGATCGCGGCTCGAGCCCGCGCGTGGCCGGCGAACGGCATCCGCCGAGAGTGCGCATCCCAGAGTTCTGTTCGCGCGAGCAGGGGTGGCTTCTCTCCCCTGCGCCCCTCATGAAGCGCGAAGTCCAGGGCGGGCACGCTCGAGATCGTCTTGGCCGATGCTGCAATGTCCACCAGCGTTCGAGGAAGCGACGTGACCATCACCCCGTCGAGCTCGACAACGTCGTCGTCGAGCGGCACACAGTGGATTGTCACGCCCGGGTACGAGCGACCGCCGGTTGCGCGAGGTGCCGTGACGTGCACGGTTGCCAGCGATTGCGCGACAACGGGCAGACCATGCAGCACCGCGGCCGACCAGTGGGAGATCACCGGCTGCCGAAGTCGCGTCCGCTCGACTGCTTTGACGCGTGCGACGTACCGAGCGCGTTGATCGAGGCTCCCCCACCACGTCGCATCGGCGTAGACACCACGCGCAACCCGCATCTCGCTTCCGGCCACTGCAGCCCGCGCGTGCCCTCTGCGTCCGTCGTAGCTCTCGCTCGGTAGATCGCGCACGTAAAAGAGATGGGCGTCCGATTCATCCATTCTCCAACGATTGCGAAGCAGCCGCGTCGACGACGGGGCCGACGGCGACCTGCGCACAATCCGAACCGGTGCGCCCGTGTGGAGTGCGCTTCATCGGCGCGTAGTGACGGGACGTGCGCGCACCGGCGCCAGTGCGCGGTCGTCCCGTGAGTGCGCGCAGTCACGCGGGCACGCAAAAAGGCCCGCAGCGCGAACGCTGCGGGCCCTCTAGTAAAGCGGGGTACTACTTGATGATGGTCGTAACCGTTCCAGCACCAACCGTGCGGCCACCCTCGCGGATGGCGAAACGCAGGCCCTCTTCCATGGCGATGGGCTGAATCAGCTCAACGGTCATGTCGGTGGTGTCGCCGGGCATTACCATCTCGGTGCCCTCGGGCAGCGTGATGACGCCGGTGACGTCGGTGGTACGGAAGTAGAACTGCGGACGGTAGTTCGCGTAGAACGGGTTGTGACGGCCGCCCTCTTCCTTGGAAAGGATGTACGCGGTACCGGTGAAGTTCGTGTGAGGGGTGACCGAGCCGGGCTTGACGACAACCTGGCCACGCTCAACGTCTTCACGCTTCGTGCCGCGGAGCAGCAGACCACAGTTCTCGCCGGCCCAAGCCTCGTCGAGCTGCTTGTGGAACATCTCGATACCAGTGACCGTGGTCTTCTGGATCGGGCGGATTCCAACGATCTCGACATCGGAGTTGATGGCGAGCGTGCCACGCTCGGCGCGGCCCGTGACGACGGTTCCACGACCGGTGATCGTGAAGACGTCCTCGATCGGCATGAGGAACGGCTTGTCCTTGTCGCGCACGGGGTCGGGGATGTTGTCATCCGCGGCCTGCATGAGCTCCAGGATGGAGTCTTCCCACTTGGCGTCGCCCTCGAGAGCCTTGAGGCCCGAGACGCGAACGACGGGAGCGTTGTCGCCGTCGAAGCCCTGGCTGGAGAGCAGCTCGCGAACCTCGAGCTCGACGAGCTCAAGGATCTCTTCGTCGTCGACCATGTCGGACTTGTTCAGCGCGACCATGAGGTACGGCACGCCGACCTGCTTGGCGAGCAGAACGTGCTCACGGGTCTGAGCCATCGGGCCGTCGGTCGCTGCAACCACGAGGATCGCACCGTCCATCTGAGCGGCACCGGTGATCATGTTCTTGATGTAGTCAGCGTGACCCGGGGCGTCAACGTGAGCGTAGTGACGCTTCTCGGTCTCGTACTCGACGTGCGAGATGTTGATCGTGATACCGCGCTGGCGCTCTTCCGGAGCCGAGTCGATCGACGCGAAGTCGCGCTGAACGTTCGTTGCGGAAGGGAACTTGTCGGCGAGAACCTTGGAAATCGCTGCGGTGAGCGTGGTCTTTCCGTGGTCAACGTGACCGATGGTTCCGATGTTTACGTGCGGCTTGCTCCGCTCGAACTTGGCCTTAGCCACTGGGTCCTCCTCAGGACTCGGGTGCTAGGCATCCGAAAATCAAAGATTGAAATCGGATGCTTCGCGACTTGGTGTGTACTTATGTTACTCGGGCGAGTGACGCCAAAGCACAGGGCCGCAGATTGCCGCGGCCGCTTGTGGTGAGTGGTGTTGCTACTCGCCCTTGTTCTTCTGGATGATCTCGTCGGCGACCGCGCGGGGCACCTCTGAGTAGCTGTCGAACGTCATGGAGTAAACAGCACGTCCGGAAGTCTTCGACCGAAGGTCACCAACGTACCCGAACATCTCCGACAGTGGCACGTTTGCACGAATCACCTTGACGCCGGTGGCGTCCTCCATGGACTGGATCTGCCCGCGGCGCGAGTTCAGGTCGCCGATTACGTCGCCCATGTACTCCTCGGGCGTGCGAACCTCGACGGCCATGAGCGGCTCGAGCAGAACGGGCTGTGCCTTGCGCGCGGCTTCCTTGAAAGCCATCGAGCCTGCGATCTTGAACGCCATTTCGGACGAGTCAACATCGTGGGCGGCACCGTCGAGGATGATTCCTCGAACGCCGACCATGGGGTAGCCGGCGAGAACGCCGACAGCCATGGAAGCCTGGAAACCAGCGTCGATCGAGCCAATGTACTCGCGGGGGATACGTCCACCGGAGACCTTGTTCTCGAACTCGTAGATCTTGTCGGGAGTGACCTCCATCGGCTCAAGCGAGATCTGCACCTTAGCGAACTGGCCGGATCCACCGGTCTGCTTCTTGTGGGTGTAGTCGTGCTTGTCGACCACGCGACGAATCGTCTCGCGGTAGGCGACCTGGGGCTTGCCCACGTTCGCCTCGACGTTGAACTCGCGCTTCATGCGGTCTACCAGGATGTCGAGGTGAAGCTCGCCCATTCCCTTGATGACCGTCTGGCCGGTGTCCACGTTCTGCTCGGTGCGGAACGTCGGGTCTTCCTCGGCGAGCTTCTGGATTGCGACGCCCAGCTTTTCCTGGTCCTGCTTCGTCTTCGGCTCGATGGCCACCTCGATAACAGGCTCCGGGAACGTCATCGACTCGAGAACGATCTGGTTCGCGGGGTCGGTGAGGGTGTCACCCGTGGTCGTGTCCTTGAGGCCGATGACCGCGTAGATGTGGCCGGCGGTGATCGAGTCGATCGGCATTTCCTTGTTGGCGTGCATCTGGAAGATCTTTCCGATGCGCTCCTTCTTGCCCTTGGTCGCATTCATCAGCTGCGCACCCGAGTCGACGTGACCGGAGTACACGCGGATGTAGGTGAGGCGACCGAAGAACGGGTGAACCGCGACCTTGAACGCGAGAGCAGCGAACGGCTCCGAAGCGTCGGGGTGGCGGACGATGATCTTCTCTTCGTCGCGCACGTCGTGACCCTCGGTGGCCGGCACGTCGAGCGGGCTGGGGAGGTAGTCCACAACAGCGTCGAGCATCGGCTGGACGCCACGGTTCTTGAACGCGGAACCGCAGAGCACCGGGTAGATCTGGCTGCTGATCGTGAGGCCACGGATGGCCTTCTTGATCTCGGCGACCGAGAAGTCAGTGTCGCCCTCCATGAAGCGCTCGAGGAGCGCATCGTCGGTCTCAGCGACGACCTCGAGCAGGGTCGCACGGTACTCGTTCGCCTTCTCGACGAGGTCGGCGGGGATCTCCTCGATGGCGTACTTGGCGCCCATCTCGACGTCACCCTTGGAGTCTCCGCGCCAGGTCAGCGCGCGCATCTCGACGATGTCGACGACGCCCTCGAAGCCGGACTCGAATCCGATCGGGATCTGGATGACCAGCGGCTTGGCGCCGAGGCGGTTCACGATGGTGTCGACGGTGTAGTAGAAGTCGGCGCCCAGCTTGTCCATCTTGTTGACGAAGCAGATGCGGGGAACGTCGTACTTGTCGGCCTGGCGCCAGACGGTCTCGGACTGGGGCTCAACGCCCTCCTTGCCGTCGAACACCGCGACAGCACCGTCGAGAACGCGGAGCGAGCGCTCCACCTCCACGGTGAAGTCGACGTGGCCGGGGGTGTCGATGATGTTGATCTGGTTGTTGTTCCAGAAGCACGTCGTGGCAGCGGACGTGATCGTGATGCCACGTTCCTGCTCCTGCGCCATCCAGTCCATCGTCGAGGCGCCGTCGTGGGTCTCGCCGATCTTGTGGTTGACGCCGGTGTAGAACAGGATGCGCTCGGTGGTGGTCGTCTTGCCAGCATCGATGTGAGCCATGATGCCGATGTTGCGGACCTTGTTCAGGTCGGTGAGCACGTCTTGTGCCACGGAGTTCCTCCGAAAGAAGTTTGGATGATGGGGTGGTGCGTATGAAGTGGCGGATGCCGCGGCATCCGCCACTTCATATGACGCTGTTTACCAGCGGTAGTGCGCGAAGGCCTTGTTCGACTCGGCCATCTTGTGAGTGTCTTCACGACGCTTCACCGCGGCGCCGAGGCCGTTCGATGCGTCGAGGATCTCGTTGGTGAGGCGCTCGGTCATGGTCTTCTCACGACGTCCCTTGGCGTAGCTCGTGAGCCAACGCAGGGCGAGCGTGTTGGCGCGGTGAGGCTTGACCTCGACCGGCACCTGGTAGGTCGAGCCACCGACGCGGCGGCTGCGGACCTCGAGGGTGGGGCGGACGTTGTCGAGTGCCTTCTTCAAGGTGACGACGGCGTCTTGGCCGTTCTTGGCCGACACGCCTTCGAGTGCACCGTAGACGATGCGCTCGGCGAGGCCCTTCTTGCCATCAAGAAGGATCTTGTTGACGAGCTGGCTGACGATGGGGGCGCCGTAGACCGGATCGGCTACTACGGGGCGCTTGGGAGCTGGACCCTTGCGAGGCATTACTTCTTCTCCATCTTCGCGCCGTAACGGCTGCGAGCCTGCTTGCGGTTCTTGACGGCCTGGGTGTCCAGTGCGCCGCGAACGATCTTGTAGCGAACACCGGGGAGGTCCTTCACGCGACCGCCGCGGACCAGGACCATCGAGTGCTCCTGGAGGTTGTGGCCTTCACCGGGGATGTAGGCGGTGACCTCGGTGCCGTTGCTCAGCTTGACGCGAGCGACCTTGCGCAGGGCAGAGTTCGGCTTCTTGGGGGTCGTCGTGTAGACGCGGGTGCAAACACCGCGCTGCTGCGGGTTGCCCTTGAGGGCGGGCGCCTTGGTCTTGACGACCTTCGGGCTGCGTCCCTTACGGACCAGCTGCTGAATAGTGGGCACTAAGTAACTCCTTGTAATAACTGCACGGTGACAGTTGCATGATGGTTAGCATTCGACCGAACCTTGCGGTTCATCTCGAGTTCATCTGGACCCGGCAGATGCCGGGTATGCCGTGGGGGGCGATTACGAAATCACACCCTGAATATGCGAGGCGAGTGGCTTCCGACAACCACGAGGGCATACGGGAGCGCACGACAAAGCGCACACCTGCAAAATACTATCCCCGGTAGGCCTGCCGGTCAAATGAGTTTCGCCTGCAGCGCAAGGGTTCAGGCCCTCCGGGTGGCAGCCCAGACGGCCACAACGGCGATGCCGCTGAGCAGCGCCGCTCCGAGCACGAACGGGCTGGGCGCATAGGCCCCGATGAAGAGCACGAGCCACGAGACATCCGCCCTGATGAGCGAATACCCGACGGCCCCGATGATCAACATAACGACATAGACGGATGCCGCGGCAGCGAGCCCGGCGACGGTGGGCGCCGACCGCCCGCGCACCTTCAGGAGCGCGAGCAACGTGACGACGCAGGCACCGAGTACCATCGCCGGGCCGAGCAGCGGACCCGCGTCGCGTTGGGCGATCGCGTCGGCGTCGAGCCCGAGGCTCAGGAATCCCCACAGTGCGATGACGGCCGCGGCATAGGTCACCGTCGCGAGCACCGGCAGCATGCGAGGGTCGGGCGGGGGCGGAAGCTGCGGCGCGTCACCCATCGGGTGCTCAGTACCCGCGGGTCTGTGCCTGCTCGCGCTGGAACGTCTCGAGCGCTTCGGCGTTGCGCGCCTTGAGCTTGCGTCCGCGGCTGGCGATGATGGCGCCGGCCCAGATCGCGACCTCGCGCGCGACCAGCGCGGCGGCGATCGTGAACGGGCTCACCGTGCCGAGGCGGAACTGCTCGGCGGCCTCGGACGGCGTGAGCAGCACGACGCCGTTGACGACCAGCACTGTGGCGATGGTACCGAAGTAGACGAACAGCGCGACGAGGAGGCTGCCGATCACGTGCGCCCACCAGCCGGCGCGGTTCAGCAGCAGCGCGAGCACCACCGACCCGACGAGGAAGAACAGCGCAGGCACGTAGAACGCGGTCTGGCCGAGGAAGTCGATGAACAGCGCGTTCGAGCGGGAGCTGTAGATGATGACCATAACGATGGCCAGCACGACGAGGAACACGATGGTCGCGGCGAGAGAGATGAGCACTCCGAAGCCGCGGTTGTTCTTCTCGACGGGCTCCTGGGGCTTGTTGACGTAGACGACGTTGGGCTGCGAGGGCGCCGGGGCGGCTGCTGCTGCCGCCGCGGGGGTCACGGGTGCGACGTAGGGCGCTTCGCGCGGGGCCTCGTCGACGACGGCGGTGTCGCGCTGGGCCAAGGGCTCTTCGGGCGCGTACTCGGCTTCCTCTACGACGATCTCGTCCTGCTCGGCCGGGGGCGTGGAGTACTCGGTGGTCTTCGGGTCTTCGTCGACGGTCGCGACGACGGGCTCTCCGGTGTCGACGAGGCTGTCGTACACGGGGCTGTCGTACGAGGCGGTGTCGCCCACGGGCGTCTCGCCGGTGCGGGCCGAAGGCGTCTCGCCGGTGGCGTTATCGGCGGTGTTTTCACCGGTGGGGGTGTTCGGCTCGTCGGTCTTGTCGGCCATCGAAGTACTCCTCTAACAGGCCCGATCGGCCATCCAAATTGGTCGTGTCACTCTACCAACGGATATTTGCGGCGAGGCAGAGGCTAGCCGGTGGGAGGCGGAAATAGCGCTTGACGCCATCCGCGCCGGTCAACTACGGTTGACCGCCATGGACATGGTTGACCTCGCCCGACTGATCGGGACGCGCGGAGACGATCCGCTGGAAGCATTGCGCGCGCTGCATCAGCTGCGACTCGAATTGGCCCGCGCCGAGGTGGTACTGGTCCACCGGGCGCGAACGAGCGGCCTGACCGGCGTGCAGATCGCCGAGGCCTTGGGGGTCAGCAAACAGGCCGTGCACAAGAAGCACGGCGGGCGACGATTCGACGGCGCATCGTGAGCGACGTCACCTCGGGCGACACCGGCCTCTCCGCGCGACTCGACGAGCTCGTCAGACACTCCGCGCCCGCCGCGGCCGCCCTCGTCACCCCCGCCGGGTCGACGCTGGCGTCGCGCGGGGCCGGGCTGACCTCGGACTTCGAGATCGGGTCGATCTCGAAAGGCGTCACGGGACTGCTCTACTGCGACGCACTGAGCCGCGGAGAAGTCACGTCCAACTCCACGCTGGGTGACCTTCTCCCGCTGGGCGATTGCGCCGCCGCGCACGTGACACTCGCCTCCCTGAGCGTCCACCGGTCGGGGCTGCCGCGATTGCCGCGATCGGCGCACGCGATCCGGGGCACCGTCGAGGTGTGGCGACGGGGCACAAATCCGTATGGCGAAGACCTCGAGGCGCTGCTGGCGCAGGCCCGCGAGGTAGAGCCCGGTCCCCCGCGCGCCCGATACTCGAACCTGGGGTTCGAGCTGCTCGGGCACGCGGTCGCGTCGGCGGCCGGAACGAGTTACGCCGACCTGGTCCGCGATCGCATCGTCGCGCCCCTGGACCTGCGCAACACCTATGTGCCCGCAGATCCGAGCCAGGTGGGTCCCGACGCGGTCGCGGGCAGCAGCAGCACCGGACACCTCCGGCAGCCCTGGACGGGCGAAGCGCTCGGCCCGGCCGGCGGCATCCGGTCGTCCATCGCCGATATGGCGCGGCTGACGGCGGCCCTCCTGGACGGATCCGCGCCGGGCATCGACGCGCTCACACCCACGTCGCACTACGGTCCGCGGGTGGACATCGGCGCCGCCTGGATAACGGTCGAGATGTGGAAGGGCCGGCCCATCACCTGGCACAACGGTGGCACCGGCGGCTTCCGTTCCTGGATCGGCCTCGACCGCGCGGCAGGGACCGGCGCCGTCGTGCTGTCGGCGACGACCGCCTCGGTAGACCGGGCCGGCTTCGCGCTGCTCGCGGACTCGAAGAGCTGACGGCGCGCCTCCCGGCGTCGGCGGACATAGCGGCGAGCCCGAGCTGATACTTACTCGCTGTACTGGCCAAGCAAAGCGTAAATGTAGCCCGTTGTGGTCGCGGTCACTATGCCGGCGCCCTCCTCCTCTGTCCCCAAACTGCTTGAGTAAGACGTCACGAGGAAAAGGCGCTTGCCGCTCTGCAGCCCGCTGACGAAGTCGAGAACCGCTTGCGCGCTTCCCTTCACCTCGACGGAGATCGGCACGAGCACGAAGTTGTCTGACCCGACGAGCGGACTGGTCACAGCGGGCGGAGCGAGGGGGTCGACGTCGGGAGCGGCCTCCGCCGTTTCGCCCTCGGCGGGGGTCTCGGCGGTAGCAGCCGCAGGAACGTCGGCGGCAACCGGTGCGACGTAAGGCTGGGCATCAGATACCGCAATGGCACTGACCGTGACCCCCGCCGCATTAGCGAGAACGTTTAGGTCGTCGATGAAGGCCGACGTCTGCGCGGTCGCGGGGATGGAGCGTTGCAGAGTGGCAAGCTCGTCTTGCAACGCGGGCAGGTCTTCTTCTGCACGAGCGAGTTGATCGGCTGTCGCGCTCGTCAAGTCGTTCTGCGCTTCTACCGCCGCGCTCTGCTCGTTGGACGCACGCGCAGCGGACAGCTGCGGGTCTACACCGAGGAACCATCCGCCGGCGAGGATTGCGACCATTATTCCGACGGCGACGATGTTCCAGAGTCTGTTTCGCATTACTCGGCCTCTTCTTCCGGGGTGAATCTTCCCGAGTACGCTTCCGCGTTTATGTGCATTGTGATCGAAACCGTGTAGCTACCGTCCTCGACGATCGCGACGCTGTTCGGCACCGCGTCGACGAAGCCGTCGAGAGTCGCGAGACCGTTGAGCCACGTGGGAATCGACGGCAGCGTCGGGCTGGTTGCTTCAAACGTGAGCGTTCCGATGCGGGCCCCCTCGAGCGGAACCGCCGACTGAGCGTAGTCGGCGATTGGTGAGCCGGTTTCGATAAGGACAGAGGTGATGGCGACGCCGCCGGGAAGGGTCGCCTGGAGGTTGGTCAGGTAGGTCTTCCAGTCGACGTCGGTTGACCCACCCACCCTCTGTGCTTCCTCCGAGGTCGCGACATTTTCTTTAATGTCGCGCACCTGCGAGTGGGCGGCGAGCTCCGATTGCAGCCGGATCGTCTCGTCTTGCGCCGCGGCTAGGCCGGCGGCGGCGGAAACGTTGTGGACGAAGGCGGCACCGGTGCCGACGACGGCAATAAGCAGAGCACCGACTACCCCCAGCCACAGGGATCGCTGACGGGCACGTTGCTTGTGCTCCGCAGTGATCTCGGGGGGAAGGAGATCGGCGCGTGGCGCCGCGCCGAGGACCGTCGCACGCGCCGAGTTCTTCACACTCGGCGGTTTTGCGGCCCGGGGTTTGGAACCGCCGATAGGCCGTGTCAGGAAACTGCCTTTTTTCCCAGGCTGAGGGGTCGACGGTGCTTCCTTGCCGACGATTGCCATGTCGCTCATTTCTTACCCATCAGTGTGAGACCCAACACGGTGGCCACACTTGCTCGAGATGCTTCTAGCGCCTCACGGTCGACGGTCTTGTCGACGGTGAACCGTTCGAACGGATCGCTCTCCGAGACCGGGAGGCGCGTGATTTCCGAAAGCGCCGTCTGCAATCCCGCAAGTTGCGTCCCACCGCCGCTGACGACGATGCGGCTGATCGGGTCGCGTGGACGGGTGTGCGCGAAGAAGTTGATCGTGTTGCGAACGGTGTTCAGCAACTCGGAGGCGACCTCACGGATGATCTCCACCGCTGGACGCCACTCCAGCGAAGCATTCTCGCCGGTGAGTCCGAAAGCTAGCTTGACCTGATTGGCATTGGACACTTCCAGCTTCAATCGTGACACCAGGGTTTTGGTGACATCGTCTCCTCCGCTGGGAACTATGCGCACAAACTGCGGGATCCCGCTCTTAGCGACGACGATGCTCGTGGTGACCGCGCCGACGTGCACCATCGCGACGGTCTCTGGCGCGTCGCCCCGGGCGAGCAGCGCGCGCGACAACGCGAACGGGATGAGGTCGACCTCTAAGGGGTTGAGGCCGGCCGCCTGAGCGGCGCGCACATTAGCCATTACCGAGTCTTTCACCGCGGCTATGAGCAGCCCGTTGATCATCACCCCGCCCTCACCGACTTCCTCCGATACCGGATAGAAATCCAACAGCGCATCGGCCACCGGAACCGGCAACATGTCTTGCACCTGGAATGGCAAGGACTCTCGAATTTGCACGATGGGCATCTTGGGCACCGTCAAGTCGCGAGCGAGTACGCGCTGGCTACCGACCCCGAGTACCACTTGCTTCGATTTGAAACCACCGGCAGACCAGAGTTGCTTAAGCGCCGACGCGACGGTGTCGATCTCGAGGACTTCACCCCTTACAGCCGCCTCGGGGGGAAGCGCGATCTCGTGGTATCTCACGAGCACGGGTCGCTGCTTCGCGCGCTCGACGACTTCGGCTGCGCGAATAACGCGCGCGCCGATGTCGATTCCGACGACTGATTTTGCCATGTCTCTGATCCTTCTTCTAGTTCAGGCCGACGAGCGACAAGTAGCCATCGACGATCGGAGCTCCGGCATACACACCGACCCATGCGCCGGCGAGCATCCACGGGCCAAAGGGGATGCCGCTTTTGCGCGTGGCCTTGCCTATTGCGATAAGCAGAACCCCGAGCACTCCCCCGAGGATGAATGCCGCCGCCACTCCCACGATCAACTGCTGCCAGCCGAGAAACCCCAGAAACAGCCCGAGAACACCGGCCAGCTTGACGTCGCCGAACCCCATGCCGCCGGGATAAGCGAAGGCAAGGAGGAAGTAGAAGGCGAAGAGGATGGCCGCGCCAGCCACGGCGCGCAATAGGGGTTCCAGATCTCCAGACGCCCAGGCCGCCGCCCCGAGCAGAACGATTCCCACCGCGTAGGCCGGCAGAACTATCGCGTTCGGCAGTCGATGCGTGTCGAGATCTATCGCGGCGAGGGCGATGCTTATGCCCGCGAGATACAGGAACGCTACGAGCACCAGAACACCGGAAACAAGCGCGGTCGCCGGAGTGCCGCTGACGAACGGGTTGAATGCGACCGCCACCACCACGAAGAACGCGGTGGTCAGCGCTTCAACAATCGGGTAACGCGGGGAGATGGGTGCCGCGCAATCGCGGCATCTGCCGCGGAGCAGCAGCCAGGAGAGCACCGGCACGTTGTCACGGCGGCGTATCGGCGCACCGCACGCGGGACAGGCTGACGGCGGCGACACGACGGAGAGACTTCTAGGCACGCGATAGATCACGACGTTCAGAAAGGAGCCGACTACCGCTCCAAGCACGCCGCTCAGAACGAGCACAGGGACGCCGAGAGATGCGTATGGCATGGTCAACTGCCGTCCGGCTTGAATGCAGCGGGAACGTTGGCGAACTGGGTGACGCCATAGGTCGTGGATACCGGCGAGAGGAACTTGGGCGGGGCAGTCACGAGCAGGCGCTTGTCGTAGTTGTAGTTCTTGGCGTAGCCGGTCGACGGGGAAGTAGCCCCGGAGGCGGACGTTGAAACGGTTCCGCGATATTTTTGGGCTATGGCACCGTTTATTGTCAGCGTTCCTCGGTTCGACGAGCCCTTATCGTGATTCTGCACCATGAAGGTGTGGGCGACGGAGAGCAGCGCGGCGTTTATGGTGCGCCCACGGTCTCCGATCAGCGACGTTGAACCGTTCATCGGATTCCACACCCACACGGCGTTATTGCCGACGAGCCCGAGAATCGATTCGGCGGTGTCGACGTAGGTGATGTTACCGGTCACGTAAACATAGTTCTCGGCGGCTATCGTGAGTGCGCCGTCGAGTTGCCCTTTCACGTAGGCGTCGCCGTCTTTGCAGCCGTAGGCTGGGGCGTCGCTCGCAGAAGTGCTCGGGATGGTCTCATTCGTCAGCGGATACCGGGTGAACGTCGATCCCGAACCGAAAGACCACCCTTCGGACGAGCTACCCCTGTTATTGCAGGTGAAGTTCTGCGGGTCGGCGGTGCCCCAGTAGTTGGGATCGGAGCTCGCGGTCGGTACGTTCTGCACGAAGATGAGGTTGTAGTCGAGCACGTTGATTTCGGCGCCTCCGACGCTGCCCAGCGAACCGCTTGCGGTTCCCGGGGTCCCGCACTCTGCCGGCTTTGACGCCCCCGCCTTGGTCGATGCCGTTCTCGTGAACTTCGTATACGGCGACACGACGTTCATCTTGCCGCTCGCGAGAAGCGTGATGGTCGTCGGCCCCGTGTACAGACAGCCGGGGCGCGGAACGTCGTCGGAGAGGTCGTTGCGAGTCTCCTTCTTCATCTCGGCGTTGGTCGGCGGCATGGGAACAACCGAGTGATACAGCGGCCCGCTGCCGAATTGCCCCCTGGCGCTGCCGCAGCCGGACGGGCGAGTGTAGTTCGGTCTCTTCGTGCTGGAGGAGGTGACCGCGCCGTTAAACGTCGAACCGCACACGGTCATCTGGTCGTTCGAGTGCACCGGCCCGTTGAAAGTGTCGACCGCCAAGAAATTGATAGTGTCGCAATCCGTGCCGCGAGTCGGGGTCGCCCAGAGGTAGCGGGCGCAGTTCGTGCCGCCCGCAAGATCGGGATCGGCGGTCTCGAAGTCGGTGAGAAACAGGAAGTTGATGAAGCCCTCCTGTTTCAAGTCGGCAACCACGGTGCGGGTCACGTTACCTACCCTTCCCGTCGACCGGATCTTGACGACGCCGGATCGGTCATAGCTGGAGTTGTCGACCTCGTAACGGAACGAGGCGGTGGGGGGCACGGTGGCATCCCCGGTGGGAACGTCGGCCCACGATCCGGACGCCGATAGTCCAAAGGCGGGGTTGGTTAGGGCACCAGTGGGTAGGCTGACGCGGCTGCCCGTGGCGACGGTGAAAACCGAAGCCGGATTGCCGAACTTCTGGTACGTGCTGTCGTTCGAGAGTCGACTCTGGTACTCGGCCACCCCGGCGTAAGCCGCCGCCTCCGCCCCGATACGGTCTTGATCCGTGTCGGCGCGGGTCACTCCGCTGGTGGTAATGCTGAGCGAAGCCGCGATCATGATGATCATCACGAGACCGATACCGATCACGACGGCAAGCGCGTAGCCGCCGTCGCCGCTCGCCGCGAGTCGAGCGCGCTGAATAATACCTCTGGTCATGGCGTCGCCCTCTCGATGCCCACATTTGGCATCCCGACGGTATTGACGATCTCGACCGGCTTGGCGGTAGCGGGCGTAGCCGGTCGGATCCGCACCGATACGGTTATGGACGCAACGAGAGCTCGCTGGGTTTCGCTGAGCCCGGCACCCGGCGAGACCGGCGTATCGGTCGCGTCGAGATAGGTGAAGAGCGGGGTCGAACCGATCGGCGCGTGGATGCCCGGGTAGGTGACCGTGCTCGTGGGGGTCGAGGGGAAAACCCACGGGCTCTTGGTCGACGTGGTGGCCCACCGTTTCTCTACGATCTGCCCAGCCACGATGGCGAATTCCACCTTGGTTGGCTTGGGCACCGTGGGCGAGGTATCTACGTACGAGTACACCGTGAGGGCGTTGTCAGTGGCGGAGACCACCGCTGGCTGTGCCGCAGCCAGGCTCGTTGCGGGGATGGTGCTGGCCGACCGGATCACCTTGCTCAATTCGGTAACGATGGAGGAGGCGCTTCCCGCGCCCTCCCGGGCGGCCGTCACGGTGCCCGTGTTCCTCACGACCTGCACGAACGTTGTTCCGACGAGCACGAGAAGCAGTGCCGAGAGCATTATCGACACGAGCAGCTCGACGAGGCTCAGCCCCGCATCGTGGTGGGCGGCGGCTGGTGTGCCAGCGGCACGTTGGCGCATCATGGGACCCTCGGATCCAGGGTAAAAGGCCCGCCTACCGGCGTAAGAGTTCCGGTCGAAGACCTTGTGGAAAGCGACCACGTTCCGTAGGGAAGAGCAAGCAGAGCGGTTCCGGTTCCGGCAGTCGCAGCGAAGGTGTACGTCATCGCGACGCCGCATCCCGGGTCACCGCTGCCGGCTATCGGCGCGGCCGATTTCGCCACGAAAGTCGTGGCCGCTGTGTACGGAGCGCTGATCGCGCCCATCGGAATCGGCATGGGCGTCGAAGGGCCGCCGGGCGCACCAGCAACGTTGTCGAGCCGCGTGCCGGCGGGGCGCGATACGCCGAGCACCGTGCCGGCGGCCCAGGATGCCGGGTCGGGCGACAGGCACCCGGCTGCCGTTGTAACTCCCGCAGCATTGACCGTGGGCTTCGAATACTTGCCGGCAATTGACGAATAGCCCGACGGGAAGGGGTGCAGTCGCGCGGATGTCGGGGTGGGTCCAGAGACAACGTGCTGGCCATAGGTGCTGCCGAACGTGACGTCGAGGTCAATCGGAATCATGCGGTTCACCGGCTGGTTGCTCGCATAGCCCAGGGTGAAGGTCGCGGCGTTGTCATATTGAAACGGCGCGTTCAATGTGCTGCCCGCGGTGACGACTATCCCGGGCTGCACCGGATCAATCTGCTGCGCGTCGGTGACGTAGTTAGCCTTCGACAACTTCACTGAGTAGGTGCCGGGGGTTACTTTGAGGGCGTAGCTGCAGCCATCCTCGTCGGTCACCGAACTCGGTACGGCCGCTCCCCCGAGAGTCGCCGACACCGTGACTGGAATCCCCTTCACGCCCGTTCCGTCTGCGGCGAGAACGCGAACGAGAATGGTACCGAAGCTCGGGTCGTTGATGCGGCCGGTCGGCGCCAAAATCGTGTCGACTCGCACCGGACTGGCGGCGCCGATCTTCCCCGTCCAAGTGACAGTCACATTAACCCGTTTGTACTGCAACGCTCCACCTCCGATACCGCATCCGGAGGTTGACCCGGCTGCCGCCACCCAGCCCGTATCCCGCTTCCAGGCGTAGGTGACGCCATCGATGGTTTGGGTGCCCTCGTCGTCGAAAATCAGAAAGGGATCGCCCGAGGCGCGTGCTTTGTCGATCTGACCCGACGCGATGTTGCTCGCCACGACGCGCGCCTCCGAATCCGAGGTGAGCCGAAGGCTCGCCACCATCGACATGGCGACGCCGATGAAGATCACCGCGAAGATCATGAATGCGACGAGCACCTCGATGATGCCCATCCCGGAGTCGTCGGACGCCGGACGCACGCCGGTGGGCGTGATGGACATACGGACCCTTTCGACCGGACTGAAGGTGGCTTGGCTTTGCGCCGATAGACAAACGAGGCGCTGCCGCAGCAGCGCCTCGTTTGTGACTCAACTAGTGCCTACGGGCAGGAACCGGCTTTTACCGCTGCGCTCTGCGTGATGAAGAAGGTGTTCGCCGTGACGCCGGTCGCGTCAATGCAGAACGCGGTAGCGGTCGGCGTGGCCTTGAAGGCCAAGGTCGTGGTGTTGTCGGTGCTGCGGGTGAAACCATAGGTCCCGAGCACGGTGTCATTAAGCGTCGGAGTAGCCGCTGCAGAACCCTTATCGGCGTAGTACGCGACGACCGCGAGCTTGGCGTTGGTCAGGTCGGACTTGACGGCCGCATCTTTCGCGTTGTTCTGCACACCGATGTAGACGGGGATCGCGATGGCGGCGAGGATGCCGATGATGATGACGACGACGAGCAGTTCGATGAGGGTGAAGCCCTCTTCGCGCTTGATACCTGCGCGCCGGTCGTTGAGTGCTTTATTGAATTTGCTGAACATGTCGTGCTCCCTGTTGGAATGAAAAAATAAACAGGGCCCCCCTAAAGTTTTGACCCCCGCAACCAATTCTCGTCGCAAGGCTCCGAATGCGATAGCCCTCGAAGGGGTCACTTTCGAAACTTTTTCACCGTTCCCGAGTGATCTTCAACTACTTCACTACGGTCGCGATCGAGAAGATCGGCATGTAGAGGGCGATCACCATGCCACCCACCACGACTCCGAGGAATGCGATCATCAGCGGCTCGATGAGGGAGGTCAGCGCCTCGGTGGATGTCTTGACCTCAGCTTCGTAGAAGTCGGACACCTTGTTCAACATGACTTCCATGGCGCCCGAGTCCTCGCCGACCGCGATCATCTGCACGACCATGGGTGGGAAGACGGTTTCGAGGGCGAGCGGTTCGGCGATCGACTTACCCTGGCGAACCCCGTCGGCGATGTTTCGTGTTGCCTTTTCTATGACCCAGTTGCCCGAGGTCTCACCGACGATGCTGAGCGCCTGCAGAATGGGCACGCCGGCCTGCAGCATGTTTGCGAAGTTGCGAGTGAAGCGGGCGACAGCGACCTTCTTCATCAGGCCGCCGAATACGGGCATCCGCAACTTGATCGGATCGACGACCTTGCGCACAGCCTCGGTGTTCCTGTTGGCGCGCCACCAGATGGAGCCGAAAATTCCGATGACGACCGCTGCGGGCCCGATATAGATCATGGATTCTGACAGGGTCACCAAGAATTGAGTGGGCGCCGGGAGCTCGCTGCCCAGCCCCTCGAACATGGTCTTGAAGATCGGCACGATGAAGATCAGCATCAGCGCTACGGCCGCGACGGTCATGATGAGCACCATCACCGGATACGTGAGGGCCGACTTGATCGAGGCCCGCAGGTTCGCTTCCTTCTCGAAGTTTTCCGCCATCGCGTCGAGCGCCGAGTCGAGGAATCCGCCTGCTTCACCGGCGCGCACCATGCTGATCATGAGTGGCGGAAAGTCGACCGGGTGTCGGGCTAGAGCTTGGGAAAACGACGAGCCGGACTCAACGTCCCGGCTGACGGCCGCGAGGATGGTCGCGAGCTTCTTGTGAGCCGTTTGCGCGGCCAAGATGTCGAGAGTCTTCAGAAGCGAAAGACCCGCCCCGGTCATGGTCGACATCTGTCTCGCCATGATCGCCAGGTCTTTCAGACCCACGGATTTGCCGCCGCCGAGATTGATTTCTCTCTGCAGACCCGTGCCTGCCAGCGTTTCTTTGATGTCGATGGGAGCAAGACCCATGACGCGCAACTTACTGACTACGGCACCCTCTGTCGCCGCATCCAATTTGCCCTTGACCATCTTGCCCGCGGAGTCGCGGCTCTTGTATTCAAAGGTTCGCACCGCGCTCGCCATCAGTGCTTGCCCCCCGGGTTGGTCTCGGTGTACAGCGCGTCATTGTTGCCGAAGCCAGCCGCTATCGACGTGTCGACCCGGTGGATGAGACGCCCGATAGCCTCGACATCTCTAGCTTTTTCTCGCGCTGCGCCATGGGTGATTTCGCCGGAATTAACAAGATCGGCAAGATGCTGGTCGAGCGTGTGCATGCCCAGAGCGCCACCGGCCTGCATTGCTGTAGCGATCTGGTAGGTCTTTCCCTCGCGGATCAGGTTCGCGACGGCCGACGTTGTCACCATGACCTCTGTGGCCACGACCCGGCCTTGCCCGCTCGCATGCTTCACGAGGGTCTGGCAGACCACTCCGCGCAGGGTCGCTGCCAGTTGCGTTCGCACTTGTCCCTGCTGATGGGTGGGAAACACATCGATGAGGCGGTCGATGGTTTGCGGGGCATCCTGGGTATGAAGCGTCGCGAAGACGAGGTGACCGGTTTCCGCCGCGGTCAATGCGACCGAGATCGTCTCGAGATCTCGAAGCTCGCCGATGAGAATGACGTCGGGGTCTTGTCGCAGCACGTGCTTGAGCGCGTTGTTGAAGCTGTGTGTGTCGTGGCCGACCTCGCGCTGGTTGACCAGCGCCATCTTGTTGGAGTGGATGAACTCGATGGGGTCTTCCACGGTCACGATATGGTCGGCGCGTGTCGCGTTGACCAGGTCGATGAGTGCCGCGAGCGTCGTCGACTTACCCGACCCAGTGGGGCCGGTCACGAGCACGAGGCCTCGCTGCAGTTGAGCGAATTCCGCGATCTGCGCCGGCATGCCGAGTTCGGCGAGCTGCTTGATCCCGGTCGGGATGAGGCGGAACGCCGCCCCGATCGAGTCACGCTGCTGGTAGATGTTCACCCGGAAGCGGGACGACTTCGACAGCGAGTACGCGAAGTCGAGTTCGAGCTCGGCCTCGAACTGGTCGCGGTGCTTCGGACTCAGGATGCTGTGAATGGCGGATGTCACCTTGTCGGCGTCCCACGTGTCGAAACCGGGAACCGACTGGAGCGCGCCGTCGACGCGGATCAACGGCACGGTACCGACACTCACGTGGAGGTCGGATGCCCCGAGGCTCACCACGATGTTGAGCGCCGCCACGAGGTCGGGATCTGTTCCCGCCTGACCTTGACCGAGGTCAGACAGGTCGAACGAGTCGTCGTCGATACCCCCGGATCCGAATGGGAGCGGGGTCAGCGTGAATTGCAGCGCTTCGACCGGCGGCTTCGTGGACAGGTAGGGCACGGATGGCTTCAGCTCAGCGGTCTCGCCGGACGGATCGATCGCGGCGAGAACCTCAGTGGCGGCGGATCGTGCGAACACGTCGATCGGCTCCGTGAGAGAGACCGGACTCGTCTCTGACGTCGGCGCGCCGGCCTCTTCCGCCTCGCGGAGGCGTTGCGCGCGGCGGCCCATGGTCTCCGTCTCCTCCGTGGTGGGGGCGGGCGGCGTTGTCGACGCAGACCAAGCGGGTGCTGCGTCGCGGGCGGCGGGCGTCTCCGGGCCGGCGCCCGAAGACGCGGGAAGCGCCGAATCGTCGTCCGGAACCACGGACGGCGGAGGCGCGTCGAAAGCTCCCGTATCGAAGATCGGAATCGCGTCGTCCGAGGGGAACTGGAACGTGGCGGCGGGCTCCGTCGGTACCTCCGCGAACGGAGAGACGTACGCTTCGGGGTCGAAGGCCGAGACGTACGATGGCGACCCGTTAGCCGGCGGGGCGAATTCTCTGGAGTCGAAGGTGCTATCGAAATCGATCGTCTCGTCGTTCGCCGGAGGGTGGGACCCGGGTTCAGGCGCGGTGTCGGACTCTGGCACCACCGAGGCATGGTCGATCAGTCCGCCCGGCGGCAAGACCGGTAGGGCGTTGGTCTGCGCAACCGACCCGGGCCGGGCAGGCCGGAACGACTCCTCTTCGCCATCAGGAAGGTCATAGACAGGCGCGTTCATACAACAACTCTCATGATCTCTTCGACGGATGTCAGCCCCAGCTGCACTTTGGCCCAGCCGTCCCAGCGCAGAGGGATGAGTCCCTGCTGGATAGCGACTTTCGATATCTCGGCGCTCGAGGCGCGTTGTACGGCGAGCCGTTCGATCTCCTCGGTCACGATCATCACCTCGTGGATGGCAATACGTCCGCGGTACCCGGTGTTCGAGCAGTTGGCGCAGCCGACCGGCTTGTAGAGATTAGGTATCGGGCGGTTCGGGTCGAACGCGAAGCGCAAGGCGGCCAGCTGTTCGACGTCGTGCGCGTACGGCACCTTGCAGCGCTCGCAGAGGCGGCGTGCCAGACGCTGGGCGACGACACAGTCGAGCGCCGAGCCGACCAAGAACGGCTCGATGTCCATTTCGGTGAGACGCGTGATTGCGCTCGGGGCGTCGTTGGTGTGCAGCGTAGACAGCACGAGGTGGCCCGTCAGCGATGCCTCGATGGCAATCTGCGCGGTCTCGTGGTCGCGGATCTCGCCAATCAGAACGACATCGGGGTCGGAACGCAGGATCGAGCGCAGCGCCGACGCGAAAGTAAGCCCGGCCTTGGTGTTCACCTGCACCTGGTTGATGCCCGGCATGCGGTACTCCACCGGGTCTTCGACTGTGATGACGTTGATTTCGGGCCGGGCGACCGTGCCGAGGGTCGTGTAGAGCGTCGTCGACTTTCCCGATCCGGTCGGACCCGTCACGAGAATCATTCCGTACGGCTTGCTGTACGACGTTTTGTATGCGGCCGCGTTGCGGGGGAGCAAAGCGAGATTGTCCATGGACACCGTCGTCGACGAGGTGTCGAGGATTCGCATAACGACCTTTTCGCCCCACACCGTCGGCAGGGTAGCGACACGAAGGTCGATCTTGTGCCCACCGTGCGTCACAGACATTCGCCCGTCTTGCGGCTTGCGGCGCTCCGCGATGTCGATCTCGCTCATGATCTTGAGGCGGCTGATAACGCCATTTTGGATGGCCTTCGGCGCCGACTGCATTTGGTGCAGCACGCCGTCGATGCGATAACGCACCTGCATCCCGTGCTCGCCCGGCTCGATGTGGATGTCGGACGCTTTGTCTTGGATGGCCTGACTGATGAGCAGGTTCACGAACCGCACGATGGGCACGTCGTCTTCGAGTGCGTCGGCAGCACCAGCACCATCTACATCGGTGCTCCCGCTCTCTTCTTCGAGGGCGGTCGTCAGGTCGCTCAGCTCGCCGTCGGCGCGATGGAAACGGTCGATCGCCTGGCGAAGGTCGCTCGGGGCTGCAACGACCGGGCGAACCTGCATACGAGCGGCAGCGCGCACGTCGTCGATCGCGAAGACGTCACCGGGATCGGCCATTGCGAGCGTGAGAATGTCGTCGGTAATGCTGATGGGCAGCACCTGATACCGACGGCACGTGGCCGCGCTGACGAGCGACACAGCCGATCGTTCGACGGGAAAGTCGAGCAACTCGACGAACGGGAGTTCGGCTTGGGCGGCCCGCGCTGAGGCGAGCTGGATCTCGGTGACCATGCCCTTCTCGACGAGCGCCCTGACAGCGTCTTCGTCTTCCCCCCAGGCCCCGGAGTTGGAGTCCAGGTTCTCGATGGGTACGACACCGCGCAGAATCAGAATTTCAGTGAGGGTTGCCATTGCATCTCCTCACGAAAGCATTAGCGACGCGGCCGGCCCGTGGCCACGTTTCGATAACAAGGCTGTAAACGTAACCTTTTCATAAAAGCATAGCCATACCCCTTAGCGGGGGTGGCCGCCTCGCCGCTAGGAGTAGTTCGCCGGCACGAAGCCGAGCTGGGCGCTCACGAGACCGCGGTCACGGCTCACGATCTGGGCGCGGCCGGGCACGGCGGGCATCGCCTTGACCTTGCCGATGAGCTGACCTTCCTCGGGGTTTCCGCTGAGCAGGATGCCCGTGGTACCGAGGTCGGTCATGCGCTGGATGATCGGGTCGTAGGCCGCGCGTCCGGCTCCACCCGTACGGCGGGTGAGCACGACGTGAAGGCCGAGGTCGGTCGCCTGCGCGAGCAGCGGCGCAAGGGCCGCGAGCGGGTTGCCCTGTGACGTGGCGACCAGGTCGTAGTCGTCGACGAGGATGAAGCCTTCGGCGCCCTTCCACCACGACCGGGTGCGCAGTTGCTCGGGCGTCACGTCGGGGCCCGGGATGCGGCTCTGGAAGAACGTGGCCAGTTCGTTCACCCCGCTCATCGCCATGTCGTGGGCGGTGAGGTACGCGCCGAGGTAGTCCTTGGGGATCTCGCCGAGCAGGGCGCGACGGTAGTCGAGCACGAAGATCTTGGCCTCGTTCGGCCCCCACAGGCGCATGATCTCGTGCGCATAGGCGCGCAGCATCGACGACTTGCCCGAGTCGGAGTCGCCGTACAGGAAAAGGTGCGGCTCGGCCATCGGGTCGATTCCGAACGGAGCCAGGTCGGCTTCGTCGACGCCGAGCAGGATCTGCCGGTTGTCGGCGGGCGCGAGCGCGCGCACCTCGTCGAGAGTGATGAGTTCGGGCAGCAGGCGCAGCTTCGGTCCCGGCGCGCCGGTCCAACCCTGCTTGGCGCGGGCGACGAGGTCGTCGATTCCCTTCGCGAGGGAGGACGCATCGCCGGAGTCGTCGATGCGCGGCAGCGCGGTGAGCATCTGCAGCTTGCGCGGGCTGAGTCCGCGGCCCGGCGTTCCTGCCGGGACGTTGCCCGCGGCCTTGCGGTCGATCTCGGAGTCGGAGGCGTCGCCGAGACGCAGTTCGATGCGCGTTCCGATGAGGTCTTTGATGTTGGTGCGCACGTCGAGCCAGCGCGCGGCGGTGATGATCACGTGCACGCCGTAGGTGAGACCGCGCGCGGCGATCGCCTGGATCTGACCCTCGAGCGCCTCGAACTCGGCGCGCAGGGTCGCCCAGCCGTCGACCACGAGGAAGATGTCCCCGTAGCCGTCGTCGACCAGACCCTCGGCCCGGCGCTGCCGGTAGGTCTGGATCGAGTCGATGTTGTTCTGCCTGAAGTAGACCTCGCGCGCGTTCACGATGCTGGTCACCTCGGCCACGGTGCGCCGTACGACGTCGGGCTCCGACCGGGTCGCGACACCGCTGATGTGGGGGAAGTCGGTGAGGCCTGCGAAGCTGCCGCCGCCGAAGTCGATGACGTAGAACTGCACCTCGAGCGGGGTGTGCGTGAGCGACAGCGCGGCGACGGTGGTGCGCAGCAGCGTGCTCTTGCCGCTGAGCGGTCCGCCGACGATCGCCATGTGGCCCGCGGCGCCGCCGAGCGACACCGTGAGGCTCTCGCGGCGCTGCTCGAGCGGGATGTCGACGATGCCGATGGGAATCGTTAGACCGCCGGCGTTGCGCCAGCCCTGCGACACGAGACCGAGCTGCGGGTCGACGGCGAGGTCGGGCATGAGCTCGTCGAGCGAGGCCGGGACGGTCAGCGGCGGCAGCCAGACCTGGTGGGCGGCTGGGCCGAACCCGCTCATGCGTTCGACGGCGATCTCGAAGGTGCTGCGGGTCTCCTCCGGCTCGCCCAGGAACTCGATCTCCGGCTCGGCGGCGCTCTCGATCGGGGCGGCCCTCCACACCGGTGAGGCGGTGAACAGTTCGACGTCGGCGGCGGCGTCGTGGCCGGTGGCCTTCGCGGCGGCCGCACGCTTGCGGCGCTTCGGCGGTCCGGAGACGTACGCGGCACGGAACTGGTCCATCGTCTCGGTGTCGCTCTTCAGGAAACCGACACCGGGCTGCTGCGGCAACGTGTACGCGTCGGGCACGCCGAGGATCGAGCGCGATTCGGCGGCCGAGAACGTGCGCAGACCCACCCGGTACGAAAGATAGGTGTCGAGTCCGCGTAGCTTGCCCTCTTCTAGCCGTTGCGACGCGAGCAGCAGGTGTACCTGCAGCGAACGGCCGACGCGGCCGATGTTGATGAAGCTGTCGACGAACTCGGGCTTGGCCGAGAGCAGCTCGGAGAACTCGTCGGCGACGATGAGCAGCGCTGGGAGCGGGGCGAGGTCGGTGCGGCCGCCGCGGCGGGCCTTCTCGTAGTCGGATACGTTAGCGAAGTTGCCCGCGGAGCGCAGCAGCTCTTGGCGGCGCACCACTTCTCCCTGCAGCGCGTCTTGGAAGCGGTCGACGAGCGCGATCTCCTCACCGAGGTTGGTGATGATGGCCGACACGTGGGGCATGCCCGCCATGCCGGCGAAGGTCGCGCCGCCCTTGAAGTCGACGAGCACGAAGTTGAGCTGCTCGGGCGAGTGCGTCATGGCGAGCGCGAGCACGAGGGTGCGCAGCACCTCCGACTTTCCCGAACCGGTGGCGCCGATCATGACACCGTGGGGGCCCATTCCCTGCTGCGCGGATTCTTTGATGTCGAGGATTATCGGAGCGCCATCCGTCGTCTGTCCGATCGGAACCCGAAGGCGATCGCGTTCGAGTCGCCCCTCCCATGCCTGGGCGAAGTCGATGTCGCGCACGTCGGGAAGCCCGAGCAGGTCGACGAGTTCCATCTGCTCCGTGCTGCCCGAGCGTGCGGCCGCGACGCTCGCGGTGCCGCTGAACAAGGGCATGAGGCGGCGCGCGGTGGCCTCCGACTCGACGATGCTGATCTGGTCGGCGACGAACGCGACAGCGGGGGCCTGCAGGGTGATGAGCTCCGCCTGGATGTCGTCACCCTTCTTGCCGGTCTGGCCGAGCGCGATGCGCAGGTTCGAGGGGTTGTCGAGGTCGTCCCACCGCGCGGGCATGTCGATGACGGTGACGCCCTGCACGCCGTCGTCGGTGATGATGGCGCTCGAGACGGGAATGCGCGCGCCGTCGGTGATGACGATCACGTGCGGCAGCACCGCCGCCGACGAACGACCGAAGCGCGGGCGCTCCCGCAGGTCGGGCGGCAGCATGTCTTCGATCTCGGCCGCGTTCGACCCGATCATGCGGGCCGGGCCGAGGCCGTCGTTGACCTGACGTGAATGCGTGTGGGGCAGCCATTTGGCCCACTCCCATTGCGGCAGCACGGAGTCGTCGGCGATCACGGCCACCTGCACACTCTCGGGGTGGTGCATCGTCGCGGCGTGCAGCAGCATCGCCCGCACGAACGAGCGGGCCTCTTCCTCGTTGCCGGTGACCTCGATGCGCGAATAGTCGCGGATCGAGGCGGCGAGCGGCAGGTGCTTCTGGATCTCGTGGCTGAGCATAAAACGATGGGCCGCCGATGCCGCGACGGGATCGAGTTGCGCGAGGGGCGGCAGTTCGGGCGCTTCGAGCTGCACGCACAGGGGCTGGTCGCTCGTGCCGACCCGCACCGAAAGGAAGTCGGCGTCGTCGGTCGAGCGTTCCCACACCCGCGTGCGCTCCTCGGCGAGAAAGGTGAGCGCCGACGGCGCCGGGTTGAGCCAGTTCGCGGCGCGGCGCTGCTGCTTGCCGGCGACGCGCACGGTCTGGCGTAGTTCGCCGAGGTAGGCCAGGTACTCCCGGCGCGCGCCGAGCGTCGCCGACATGCGCTGCGACCGCTGGCGCCATCCGTTCACCGCGACGAATCCGACCGACGATAGCAGGAACATGCCGCCGGTGATCAGGCCGGTGATGCCCGCGCTCGACACCGCCATCACGATGGCTCCGATACTGCCGAGCATGGGCAGCATCGAGCTGAGCAGGCCGCTGCCTCCGTCGCCGGGAACCAGTTCTGGCGGGGCCTGCAGGGGGATCTTGCCCGAGGGCACGCGCGGGGGCGCGAGGCGAGTGGACGACATGGTTATTTTTCTCCACCCAGGATGAGGCTGATGGTAAATGCCCGGTTGCCGACGCGCACACGCACGCCCTCGTCGAGCAGCACGCGCTCGCCTGCGGCGAGGGTGGTGACGCCGCCCTCGTCGTCGAGCAGGTCGGTGCCGTTGGTCGAGCCGCCGTCGGTGACCCAGGTGCGGCCGCGCGAGTGCTCGAGCCGCAGGTGCGTTTTAGAGACGGTTATTTCGGGGTCTTGCACGGTCACGAGCTTGTCGCCGGGTTCGGTGACGATGGGGTTGCGGCCGAGGTTGACGGCGACGGGCGCCGCGAAGCGCTCGCGCTGACCGGTGTCAAAGACGAGCAGCACGGTCCCGTCGGCGCTCTCCGGCAGGGCGGGCTCGACCGGCGCAGCGGACGTTGCCGCAGGCACGGGCGGACCGGCGTGGTCGGCAGCCACCGCTGCACGTGCGCCCGCCCCGGTCTGGGACTGCGACACGGAGTCTTCGTCGACCGCCCGCGGCTTGGCGAGGGTGCTCACGACCTGCGGCGCGGCAAGCACGATCGAGGCATCCACCGACATGGCGTCGACGGTGCTCGCGGCGACCGGCACGGGGCGCTTGACCCGGTCCTGACGCGGAACCGAGACGAGCTGCGTGCGCGCGGCGATGTCACCCCAGCTGCGTGCCCGGCCGCTGCGGTCCCAGGCGCCCGAGGCGACGACGACCCAAGCGCCGACGACGGCGACGATGAACCCGGCCGCGGTGAGCAGTCGGCGCACGAGGGCGCGCCCGATACCCGGCGAGAACGGAGCGTCGTCGCGCGACGTGCGGATGCGCAGAACGAGCTTGCCGACAGTGGCGCCCGTTCGCGCTTCCATCACCCACAGTCCGACGGCCATCTCGAAGACGGCCAAGGCGGCGAAGACGGCGGCACCCGACACCAGGTAGACCGTTACGGCGACCGCCGCCACGACGACGACGTCGACGGTAAATGCGGCCAGTTGGCTGCCGACGCCCGCGGCGGTGCCGGAGATCGACGGGTCGAGGGCGGTTCTGGATGTCGCGGGGGCCGCGGTGTCGGCCGCGGGGGTCCACGTCTGTACAGGAGGCGCGGCGGCATCCATCCCGTCGGGTGACACGACATAGGCCGTGGGCTGCTGTCGCTGCGAGACCCCGCAGAAAACGCACTGCTCCGCGCCGGGCTTCAGCGTCTGAGCGCAGTTCCAGCAGGCCGCCGAGGCGGTCGGTGTGATTTCGCTCATGTTGACATCATCCCCCGGACTGCGGTCAGTACGTCCGCGGCGAGCAGTCCGGCCGGCAGCGACAGCGCCACGGCCAGCCACTCGAGCACGTCGGCGAGGCGCGACCAGGCCAGCGAACGCGCGCCGCGACCGATCGGCACCAGCAGCACCGCCGCGACGATGCCGGTCACGAGCAGGCCGGCCGCGACGACGAGCACCACGAGATCGCCGAACATCGTGCTCACGGCGATCGCGGCGACGAGAACGACGACTCCGCAGGCCGCGCGCGGCACCCAGCGCAGAACCGGGGTGGCGTAGTGGCGCGGCGAAAGTAGCAGCGCGATGGTCAGCGCGGCGACGAGCGCGATGGCACCGCCGAACACGAATCCGCCCTCGGGCAGTGGTGCGGCGATGGCGATCGGCAACGAGACGGCCGCGATGATGCTGAGCAGAACTACCCCGGTCACCAGCCGCGCCGACGAGGCATCCACCGCATTGCGCACCTCGGCAGGCTCGATGGCGTCCGGCGACTCGGGAACCTCGCCGCGCACGGTCCAGCGGCTGCTCATGAAGTGCTTGTAGTCGATGTGGTGCCCCTCGGGCACGTTGACGAGCGTGCTGGGCAGGTAGCGCAGCGCGAGCGGCACCGCACCCGCACTGATCGCGGCGGCCGCGGCGCTGTCCAGACCCGCCAGCAGTGTCGCGCCCCACACGGCTCCGAGCGCGAGCAGCACGACGGCGGCGGTCGCCGCGGCGCTGCGCAGGCGCAACGGTTCGACGGCCGCGGCGAGCAGCGTGGCCAAGACTCCCGCGGCGAACAGGCCGGTGACGACGGCGAGGTGCACGCTGGCCTCGAGCGCCGGATCGATGAGCAGAACCCCCGCCGAGAAGGCGAGGGCCAGCGGTGCGATCATGGCGAGGGACTCGGCGGTCGCATTGCGCGGACCCCGCATGGCCCAGAACACCGCGGATGCCACGGCTCCCGCAACAAGCACCAGGCCCGTACCGACCCGCGCCAGACCGTAAGACAGGGTGCCGTCGCCGGCAGCATCGACCAGTGCCACCGCCGCGAGTACGATCGCGAACGTGCCGATAAGCCACCACAGGGCGCGCTTGTCGTCGCGCGCGCTATCTGTCGCCGCGGCCCCGCTGGCGCGCTCCCGGGCCGGCGCGAGCAGGTCGACGATCGAGAACATCGAGCCGTCTTGCAATTCGGAGCCGGGGGCGTCGAGATCTGCTTCCGCGCCGGTGCGGTCGAGCACGGCATGCCTTCCGGCCTCGAGCGTGTAGCCCAGGGCCAGCAGGGCGCTACGCAGCGAGTCGTCGAACGGCACGGCCGCGTCGACTCGCCGGTCACCACTGAGCACCACGATTTTGCGCCGCTCGGGCGCCGTCAGAAGCACGTTCTAGATTCCGCTGGGAAACGCCGTGCGGGTGACGCGTGGGGACATGCTGGTTCCTAGTCCTGGGGCTGCTCGTCGCGTCCACCGGCTGAGGCGCCGGCCGACCGCGGTGCGGCATCCGATTCATCGTCGAGCTTAGGCGCCATGAGGCCACCCAGACCGACGCGCTTGTCGCGCTCTTCCGATGCGGCCCCGCCGCCCATCATTCCGGTGCCGGTGCCGGTGCCGCGGCCGCCAGCCGCAGCCGTTGTGGTCGAGGTGACGTTCGTTCCGTTTCCAGTGCCGCCGCCAGCACCCTGCGAGCCGAGGAGGCCTCCGCCCCCGCCTGCGCGGCCGCCGGCCGAGCCCGCTGCGGCGGATCCCGACGCGCCGGATCCGGAGCCGCCGACTCCCCCGTTCGCGCCGCCGAGTGTCGCGCCGCCGAGCCCGCGCGAGCCGCCCGCGCCGACGCCGTTGGCGCCGCCGAGCCCACCCGCACCGAGCTTTGCACTCGCACCGTTGGTTCCGCTGAGTCCGCTGATGCCACCGCGAGTGCCGCCGCCGCCGCCCGCAGCGCCCGCGCGCAGTCGTGCTGCAGCAGCAGCGGCAGCGGCTCCGCCGCCGACGAGACCGGCACCGAGCCCGCCGGACCCTGAACCGATGAGTCCCGCGCCGAGACCGGCACCGCCGCCGCCGCCCGATCCGCCGCCGAAGTTGGAGGATCCACCGGGGAAGTGGGGTGCGCTGCCCGGCAGGGTGTTGATGGGGTTCGACGGGAGCGAGCCGGTGGTGTCTCCATCGACCGACACCGTTGCGGGGAGCGGCGTGAAGGTGGGCAGGCCCGTTGTGGTCGGGATATTGATCGTGGGGGGTTCGGTGGGAACGTACACAACTCCGCCACCGCCGCCCACGCCCCCGCCGTTGCCGCCGCCCGCACCGGGGTATTCTCCGGGCGTGTAGCCCGGGGTGTCGTACTCGAAGGGAGGGGGCTCGGGAAGGCTGGGGGGCGTGACGTCGCCGACCGCGGGCTGGTAACGCGTCAGGGGGTCGACGGCCGTCAACAGCAGAGCTCGCTGTTCGGCCAGGTCGTTTGACAGTTTGTCGACGGCTGCCTGGGCTTCTTCTTCGCGTTGGTTGCCGAGAATACCCTCGATGACGTTGATCGCACCGTCAGCCGGGAGAGTGATACCGCGGAAGACGATGGCCGACGCCGTGCGGGCCGCCGCGACGATAGTGGGGTCGACGGTCGCGGAGCTGAGTCCGTCGACGGCGGCGACGGCGGCCTCACGGGCGGCGTTGGCCGACTTGACGATGCTTTCGATCTCGGTGATCACCGACTCGACGATTGCGAAGTTCTCACGCATTGCAACGAACGCGGCCTTGGCTGCCTCAGCGGTCGCCCCCTCCCAGACGAGACTGCCATTTATGGCGGTCATCGCGTCGACCAGCTGGCCGGCCGACGTTTTCAGGTCGGTGAGGGCCGGGATGTCCCAGTTCGACGGCGCGTTGGCAATCGCCTGAAGCTGCTTCTCCGCTGTACCCATGGTGGTCTCCTCGGTGTGGCTACTGCTTGGTGATGGCCGCGCGCTTGCGCACGGCCATGATGATTACGGTGACGACGATCGCGACGAGCACGACGCCGCCGATAAGCACTCCCACGAGAATGCCCACCCAGGCCGGCGTGCCCGAGGATTCCGCTTCGGCATCGGGCTCCCCCGCCGGCTCGTCTGTTGCAGCGGTGTTGAAGATCTGGTCGTAGGTCGGCTCCAGGACGGAGCCGTCCGCCGCCTCCTTAAGGATGAGCGGGTTGACGTCGTCGTACTTCGTCGGATCGACGCTGAGCAGGTTGGTCGGAGACAGCAACCCGTAGCCGATCAGCTCGTCGGGATCACGGGCGGGCTCGTGGTCAGGGTCGCCGCTCGTGTTGTGGATGAGCGACTGGATAATCTGGTTGCCGGTCGCGGCGGGGTATTTCTCCATGACGAGCGCCAACACACCCGCGGTCAGCGGGGTGGCCAACGATGTTCCGTTCGCCACAAACTGGTCGGACCAAAGGCCGGTGGCCGGGTTGCCCTGCACTGAGATGTCGAGTCCCGGGGCAACGACGTCGGCGCTTGTGTCGCGGTTCGGCTGACCGCTGGCTTTGTTCTGGATCGAGCCGTCTGCGCCGGCTGCCTGCACTCCGACCGTGCCGTTCGCATCGGCGGGCATGCCCCCGACGCTGAGTGCGGAGGCGTCGTTCGGCAGCGAGGCGACCACGACGACGCCCTCGCGGAAGGCGCGGGCGATCGCCGTGTCGAACTCATCGCTGCCCGCGTGCTCTAGCGAAACCGAGATGATGTTGGCGCCCGCGTCGACGGCCGCATCGATCGCTCGATGGATAGGAAGCATCACGAAGCTGCCGTCTTCGGCACGGCAGCGCACGCCCTCGCCCTCGGCGGACTCGGAGTAGACGGAGTAGTAGAGGATGGTGGCGCCGGGCGCGACGCCGACGACGCCCTGCTGGCCGGCGTAGCCCGCACCCGACCCGACGATGATCGAAGCGACGTTCGTTCCGTGATCGGTGGGGTTCGAAGGACCGAGGTCGGTCGTCGCGGCGGGAAGCGGTGTCCCCGTGTCGTCAAAGCAGAGAGACGGCTCCTGCACCTGAAGGTCGGCCCCGACGAGCGTCGGCACCTCGGGGTTGATCGGGCCGTCCAGCACGGCGATCTTTACCCCGGCGCCGGTCAGGCCCTGCGCAGCCGTGTCGAGCTTGAGCGCCCCGACATACCATGGCGCGTCGACGGCGTGAGCGGGCGCCGCCGTGATCGCCAGGAGCGCGACGGCACCGGCAACGGCCAGAGTTCTAGAGAGAGCGCGGAGCGACGACACGAGCCCGGGTCACCAGCTTTTCGAGATGCCGGGCGTCGAGGCCGGCGGCGTGCTGGTGGACGTCGTGCTGGTGGACGTCGATGGTGCCGGCTGAGCGACGATCGAGTCGAGGGCGGTGAGGATGGCCTTGGCCTCGTCGGCCTGGGCGGCATCGTTTTCGGCGGCGTCCTCGATGGCCTTGCGGATGGCCGCCTGGGTCGTCTCGAGTTCGGAGCGCACCGTGGTGACGATCGACGACAGGAGCTTGGCGGAATACTCGAGTTGGGCGTGGAACGGCGAGGTCACACCGACCGAGGTGCCTTCGACCTGCGCGATCGCGCCGGGCTCCGGCACCGTCGACCGCTCAGCGACGATGCGCCGGATGGCGTTAGCCACCGAGTCCACGTCGATCAGAATCTGCTGGACCATAGACCAACCCTCCAGTAGGTATCTCGAACCGAGGTAGGTGGTCGCCCGCCGACCGCTGCCGGCGGGCGACCACCCGGGGTACTGCTGATTAGATGGAGAACCGTTGTGCGGACGACGAGTCGCTCTGCACGTAGGTGCCCGAGATCTCCTCGGTCTTGCCGGCGATCTGCGTGAGCAGCGCCTGCATCTCGCCGAGCGTCTGGCTCCACTTGCGCTGCGCGGTGTCGTAGGAGACCTGCGCCTCACCACCCCACGACGCACGGAGCTTGCCGACCTCGGACTCGAGGTTGTCGAGAGCGGACTTGATACCCGTCGAACCCTGGCGGATCTGTCCGGCGAGAGCCGTGACCTGCGCCGGGTTTACTGACATTGACTGCATGTTCAAAACCTTTCTGAAGCCGGGGCTGCTAGATGCTCGACATCATCGAACCGAGGCCCGAGATCGTCGACGTGTGCTCTTCTTCGGTCGCGGCCTGGTCCTTCTCGGTACCAGCCAGCGCAGCCTCGAGAACAACGAGGACCTCGTTGAGCTTGCGGGCCTGCTCGTCCCACGACGTCATAAGACCCGTGAACGACGTCGCGGCGCCACCCTGCCAGAAACCACGAAGCTGCTCGATCTCGCCACGCACCTTCTTGACCTGCTGGTCAATGCTGGCCTTGGCCTCGTTAACCGCCTGGGCACCGCGCTTGAGCGCACCCTCTTCAGCGGAGATTACATCTGCCATGTACTCACTCCTTCGAAATCATCAATCCCGGCACACCCGAGCAGACGAAGTCGCCCCCGAACCCCCCGGTGAGAACACACACGGTAGAACCGCGCATATTGAGGTTATGCCACGTACCCCCCGACCGCAATGGGGGCACAGACGATTCATCCGCCCCACTTCGCGCGCACGGAAGCCTGCGTCGCGCGTCCGCGCTCCGCCGCCGAGGCGACGACACCCGCCGACTCCGCCAGGATGGCGTTCATCGCGTCGAGTGTCTGCACCCACTCGCGATGCGCGGAATCGTAAGCGTCTGAGGCCGACCCCGTCCACTGCGACCGGAGCGACCCTACTGTTGCGTCGAGCGCCTCCAAGGAACGCCGGAT
Organism: Conyzicola nivalis; assembly: GCF_014639655.1. NCBI lineage: Bacteria > Bacillati > Actinomycetota > Actinomycetes > Micrococcales > Microbacteriaceae > Conyzicola > Conyzicola nivalis. The sequence goes on along the minus strand of NZ_BMGB01000002.1, from coordinate 89,665 downwards.
GTCGGCGTTTGCCCCCTGGATGAGCTCCACGGCCTGGTCCATCTGTCCGAACTTGCGGACGAGTTTCTCGCTCATGGTCAATCATCCGTTCTCTGGCGTTGTGATGAGATCGGCAACCGTCGGTTCCCGGTTCAGTTGCACGTAGACGACGTCCGGGTCCTCGTCGGGCCCGGGCGTCACCTGAAGCTGCGATGGCACCGCGGCGGGATCGGACAGCACACCCTGCGACAGTGCGAGCTCGAACGGGTAGACGCCGGGGTATGCGAGGTAGGCGGCCCGACCGGGCGTGATCGCGACCGGATCGGTGGAGGGGACGCCCGCGAGGAAGAAGGGAATGGAATCATCGACGGACGACGTTCCGCCCGCGACCTCCACCGCGTGGAAGACACCGTCGCGCAGGGCCCAGCCGTCCGAGGATTCGTCCCACTCGACATTCACGATGAGATTTTCGCGCCCGCCGGCCAGCGTGTAGCTCGCTGTGACCCGCCCGCTGTCGCGATCGAAGACCTGAACGTCGTCGATCTGCACGTCGCTGATGCGTTCGGTCGCGGCCTGCAGTACCGCATCGGAACGGAACGTCTCCGGGTCCGCTGCGCCGTCTTCCGGGAGCGTGCGGTCGTCGATCGCCCGGGCCGCCTGGGCGTCGCCCTCCGAGACAGCCGTGAGATAGCGCTCGACGAACGGTTGCGGAGAGGGGCGCGCGGATGTCGCATTGGAGACGAGCACGACCGCGACGACGATGATCACCACGATCACCACAACGAAAGCCGCGCCCCCGATCACGAGGCCCTTTGCCATCCGCCGATCCGCCATTAGCCGAGGACCGGCTGGTGCCAGGAGTCTGCGCCGCTGTCGTCGATAACCGAACCTTCGAGGGCGCCGATCTGCTCGTTGATGTTCTGCATCGTGCCCGTGATCATGTTGTACACGGAGACCATCGCTCCGGCTGCCGAAACCAGAGCGCCGAGGGCGCTGACGATCGCCATGGGAAGACCCACGATCGCACCCGCTCCCGTGAAGCACAGGGCGACACCGACCACAGCGCCGACGAGTCCGATGTACGCGCCGGCACCGCCGAGGATGATGCCCGCGGCCTCCCCGTAAAAGCTTTCGATCGCATTCGCCATCGCGTCGAGGGCACCCGACATGCCGTCGGTGTAGGTCGCCACCCGCGCGACCGCGTCGGGTTGCTTGTCGATCGCCACGGAGTACTGGTAGTTCTCCGACCAGTTCGACGGGTCGGCGGCCAGAAGATACTCCTTGGATACTTCCTCGTTGAGCGTTGATGCGTTCGTGCCGATCCCGCCGAGGGTGGTCGCCGCGGCGCGCAGGGCGTCGGGGCTTCCCATGTTGTCGGCGACAAACCGCATGACCATCACCGTGTTACGGGCGAAGCTGACGAAGTTCTGCAGCTGCTCGGTGAATATGCGCACGATCTGGTCTTCGGCGATCTTGTCGAGGATCGGCGGGATTCCCGCACGCTTCACGATCCACTCAGCACCCTGCCGGATGATGCCAGGACCGTTGGCTTCCATCTCGTCGATCGCCTGGCTGGCCCGCTCGCAGGCCGTCAGGATGGAGTTGCGGATGACATCGACGTCGCTCACAGCGGGTACCTCGCTCGGAACGCGGCGACCTCGGCGGCCGTGGCCCCTTCTTCTTCCAGGTACTCGACGCTCGTCTCCATCAGGAGATCGCGGAAAGCCTGGAACGCGGTGACTCCACCGCCGATGTAGTCCTCCAGGCGGGCCTGGGCGGCAACGAACGCCGTGTAGACGTCGCCCGCACCCGGGATGAACGAGAAGTCCTGGCTCGAGAGCGAGGTGTCGACCTTGCCTTTCATGGTCGACAGGCGCTCGCTCCACGGCCCCCAGTACTTCGAGGCGTCGGTGCCGAGGACTTCTACCTCGACGATTGTGTCAGTGCTCATGCCTTGCTCTCCTCATCGCCCTGCTGATATCAGTCACTTGCTTGGAGTCTTCAGCGGCTCGACGCGTCGGCGGCGATGCGTGCCATTCGCACGATCTCCTCGGCGATCGACGATTCCTTCGTCGAGGCGACCCATCGGGCGTCCGGTTCCACGCCCACGATCTCGCCACGGAAGACCTCGATCGTGAGTGTCTTGAAGTCGTTGACGATGCGCTCGGGTTCGACGGCCACGCCGCCGAAGATCGATGCCATCAGGTTGTCGAAGTCGGCGCCCGACACGGGCAGTTCTGTTTGGCCGGCGAGGGCCGAACGGCGCGCGTCGACAGCGACGGATATTGCCCGGGTCACCTGCCGTCCCAGCTCTTCGGCGGTGTGCGTCGTGCGGATGCCGGGCGGGAGCTCGATCGCTTCCACAATGCCGGCCGCATCCAGTTCGACCACGATGCCGACGTTCGCCGGCGCGTTCGCGGCGAGTATGGCGTCGATCTCGGCCTGCGCGGTCACGGCCTGCTGTTGGAGGCGTTCACCGCGCTCTTGGAGTTGCTCCATGCTGGCGAGCCACTCTCTGTTGTCCATGGTTGTCCTCTTCGGATCTCTCGTCGTGACGAAGCCGGGCGGGCTCCTCCCGCCAGGAGGAGCCAGCCCGATTCAGGTAACTAGATGGAGAACCGTTGTGCGGACGACGAGTCGCTCTGCACGTAGGTGCCCGAGATCTCCTCGGTCTTGCCGGCGATCTGCGTGAGCAGCGCCTGCATCTCGCCGAGCGTCTGGCTCCACTTGCGCTGCGCGGTGTCGTAGGAGACCTGCGCCTCACCACCCCACGACGCACGGAGCTTGCCGACCTCGGACTCGAGGTTGTCGAGAGCGGACTTGATACCCGTCGAACCCTGGCGGATCTGTCCGGCGAGAGCCGTGACCTGCGCCGGGTTTACTGACATTGACTGCATGTTCAAAACCTTTCTGAAGCCGGGGCTGCTAGATGCTCGACATCATCGAACCGAGGCCCGAGATCGTCGACGTGTGCTCTTCTTCGGTCGCGGCCTGGTCCTTCTCGGTACCAGCCAGCGCAGCCTCGAGAACAACGAGGACCTCGTTGAGCTTGCGGGCCTGCTCGTCCCACGACGTCATAAGACCCGTGAACGACGTCGCGGCGCCACCCTGCCAGAAACCACGAAGCTGCTCGATCTCGCCACGCACCTTCTTGACCTGCTGGTCAATGCTGGCCTTGGCCTCGTTAACCGCCTGGGCACCGCGCTTGAGCGCACCCTCTTCAGCGGAGATTACATCTGCCATGTACTCACTCCTTCGAAATCATCAATCCCGGCACACCCGAGCAGACGAAGTCGCCCCCGAACCCCCCGGTGAGAACACACACGGTAGAACCGCGTTTTTTGAGGTTATGGCACGTTGTCTCGATTTGCAACGGATCGCGCCAATCGGCCGGCGGGTGAGCGGATGTTGCGCTGTCGGGCCGAGGCCGTCGGTCGCTTGCGACGCGACCGCCCTCTTCACCCCGTCGCCCAGATTCGTTCCTCTGCTTATCGAGGCAGTCGATGAACTCTCCGTCGGCTTCGAACTCTTGGACAGGTAGCCGTCGGCGTCTGCCAGAGTGGGGAGCTTCATATCGACCGGGCTATCTAGCACCGCGATCGTGACAGCCTCGTTCGTCGGGCCCGCGGCGTGACGGTCGGCGGTGTGAGGTCGGAAACCCGAGCTCGCCCCACGAACTTGGGGCATCGCGGATCGAGCAACGCTTGGTATGCTCTGAATATCTGTCAATCTCATGCGTGCATCACAGCGCCCGATCGTGAGGAACTGCGATGAGCGATGCCGTCGTCATGACCGGATCCCTGGTTCGCGTCTCCATTGTCAGCGAAGGACGGCGCCTCGACGTGGGAGTGCCTGCCCAGGTGCCACTCATCGAACTCATGCCCGGGTTCGCCCGCAGCCTCGGTGTGCTCGATCCCACGCTGTCCCACGGCGGCTACGCCCTGCATCGCGCCGAGGGGGTCGTGCTCGACGTGAGCCGCAGCCTGGGCAGCCAGGGAATCCACGACGGAGAGCTGCTCACCCTGGTGCGCGGCGGCCTCATCGCCGAACCACGGGTGTACGACGACGTCGTCGAAGCCGTCATCGACGCGACATCCGACCAGCACAGCGAGTGGACACCGAAGGACGGCGCGCGCACCGCACTCGCTATCAGCCTCAGTTTTCTCGCGCTCTGCGCCGTGCTGCTCGTGTCCGCGGGCTCGAGCCTGGGTATCGGCGCCATCATCGCGGGCAGCGGCGTCGTGCTGCTGATCGCGACGGCCGCGGTACTCACGCGCATCGGCCAGCCGGAAGCCGGGCACGCGCTGGGACTCGCCGCCGCTCTGTTCGGTGCGATTACCGGCTACCTCGCCGTCGACATCGAACCGATCTGGGGCTGGCCGCTCGCCGCCGCGGGCCTCGGCGCGGTCGTCGTCGGCGGTGTCGCCCTCGCGCTCACCAAGAACGGGCCCGAGGTGCACCTCATCCCGATCGCGTTCGGACTCGTCGTCGGCATCACGTCGACGGTCGCTGCTCTCTTCGCCCCTGGCGAAGCGGCCTCCTACGCGATCATGATCGCGATCATCGCCACGCTGTCGAACGGCCTCCCGTGGCTCGCCCTCACGTCGACCCGCATCTCCGTCATCTCGCCGCAGAGCGACGCCGAGATGTTCGCCGCACCGGTCCCGATCGACGCCGACGACATCCGCCGCCGCGCCGCCGCGGGACAGCGCGTGCTGGTCTCGCTCCGCATCGCCCTCGGACTGGCGTCGCTGTTGGCCACCCCGCTCGTCGCCGCGTCGGGGCCCACCGGCGCCATCCTCTGCACCCTCGCTTTCGCGGGCATGATGTTCCAGTCGCGTCAGGCCTACGCGCGCCTCGGCGTGCTTGTCGTGATGGTGCTGGGCGCCACCGGCCTCGCCCTCACCGGGCTGAGCGTCTCCGCGGCCAACCCCGACCTGCGCGCGCTGCTGCTCACCATCCTGCTGGTGACCACCGCTATCCTCGTGACTCTCACCCTGCTCAGCCCTCGGGCCCGCCTGCGGCTGGCGCGCACGGCAGACACCGTCGAAGTGCTGATTCTCGCTTTCCTGTTGCCGCTCGGCATCGCCACGGCAGGGCTCGTGTGACCGCCGGTGGCAACCAAGAAAGATCTGATCGAAGCCCAGGGCTTCAGCCGTCGGCGCCTGCTCTCGGCGTTCACCAGCGGCGCGCCTGGCGGTAAGGAGCTCGAGCCCGCGGCTCCCCTGCGGGCGGTCGCGGCCGGCGTGGTGCTGTCGGCGATGATCATCCTGGCCGGGGTTTTCTACGGCCTTATCCGCCCGGGCCTGCCGACCGGGTGGGAGAACAACACCCTCGTGCTGGTGAAAGACAGCGGTGCCAGGTATATCACCATCGACAGTGTGCTCTACCCGGTGATAAACACCGCGAGCGCCCGCATGCTGATGCCCTCAGGCAAGTTCTCGGTGATCACAACGGACCGCGACACCCTCGACGGCATCGATATCGGTCCGACCGTCGGCATCCTCGGCGCGCCCGACGACATTCCCGCCCCCGGCTCACTGATCAACGACGGCTGGGCGGCGTGCGTCACCGACGACGCCGAGACGGCGGTCACCCTGCCGAGGTCGCGACTGGTCAGCGCCGTGGATGATGCGTCGGTGGTCGAGCTCGACGGCATCCTCTATGTCATCGCGGCAGGCATCCGTTACGAGGTCGCCGCGAGCGACTCCGACGCGGTTCTGCGCTCGGTGGGCCTCAGCGCCGGGTCGGCCGTTCCGGTCGATGCCCGCTGGCTCAACCTGTTCGAGGAGGGTACGCCGCTCGCGCCGCTCGTGGTGTCGAACGCCGGCGACACACTCGCCGGCTCGGGACTCGTGGTCGGAGGTGTCATCCACCAGGAGGGCGACGCCGACGACGTGCGCTATCTCGTCTCCGAGGCGGGCGAGTTGGCGAGACTCAGTCCCCTCGCCTACCAGCTCTACCTGCTCGGCTCCGGCGCTTTCCTCGGCGCGGGCGTGGATGTGAGCCCCGCCGACGTCCGCGGCCTCCCCAACGCCGCCAACCCGGCCGGCGGACTCGACTGGCCGGCCGAGCCACTCACCTCTCTCGCGCGCGACGAGGCCCCGTGCGCCGTGCTCGGCCACGACGAGACCGGCGAGCCGCAGACCTTGTTCGCCACCCTCGACGACCAGAACGACCTCGGCGAGGCCGGCGTCTCGGTAAGCGCGGGTGGAGGCGCACTCGTGCGGGTGGGCGGTTCCACCGCCAGCGATTCCGGAATGGTCTACCTGATCGACGAATCGGGAACGGCCTACGCAGTGCCGGGTGCGGACGCCGATATCGTCGGACGCCTCGGGTACGACGTCGACGACATCGCCCTGCTGCCCGGTTCTTGGCTGCAGTTCCTCGCAGCCGGACCCGAACTCACCGAGGCGGCGGCGGGATCCGCGCCGCAGCCCGTGGCCGCGGCGGGACAGTAGTGGGCCGCCGCGCATTCGCTCCCAGAATCCTGGCCAGCGCCGTGACGGCGCTCCTCGCGGCGGGCGCGTTGAGCGTGCTGCCAGTCGCCGCACCGCCGTCGTTCGCGGCGGGCGAAGACTGCGCGCCGGGCAACCCGCAGTTCACCCCCGAGACCCCGTCGGCACTCGGCGTGCTGCAGTCGCAGAAGGCCTGGAGCCGGGGCACCGGCGGCGGCGTGCTCGTGGCCGTCGTCGACTCGGGAATCGACGCCACCAACCCGCACCTGCAGGGCGCGGTCGTCGGCGGGAGGGACTTCGTCTTCGACGGCGAAGACCCGCGCGGCATGACCGACGTGAACGGCCACGGAACCGCGATCGCCGGACAGATCGCGGCGCGCGAAATACCGCAGTCGGGCGTCGTCGGCCTCGCGCCCTCGGTAGACCTGCTGTCGGTGCGGGTGTTCCGCGGCACCGACAGCCAGTCGGTCGACGCTGGATTCGGACCCACGACGGCCCGCATGTCGGAAGGCATCCGCTTCGCGGCCGACTCGCACGCCGTGGTGATCAACGTGTCGATGAGCGACTTCGCAGCCTCCCCCGATCTCGAAGCGGCCGTCGCCTACGCCGAATCGCTCGGTAGCCTCGTCGTCGCGAGCGCCGGCAACCGTGGCACCACGGAAGACGTCTCCGATTCGCCGCGCTATCCGGCTGCCTACGCGGGCGCTCTCGCGGTGAGCGCCACCGACGCGCGCGGCCTGGTGACGGATGACTCGATCCACGGTTCGCACGTCGAGGTGGCCGCACCCGGTTCGCAGATCCTCACGGTGGCCACCGGCGCCGGCGACTGCGTCTACGCGCAGGAAGCGCCCTCGTCGAGCTTCGCCACCGCCTACGTCAGTGCGGCCGCGGCGCTCGTGGCGGCGGCGCATCCCGACGAGACGCCCGCCCAGTGGCAGTACCGCCTCATGGCGACCGGCATCCGCAGCAATCCTGACGCGAGAGACGACCTGTCAGGCTGGGGAGTCGTGCAGCCCTACAACGCGATCAACCTCGTGCCGGGTGCCGATACCCGGGGCCCGGTGAGCCCAGCGGGCACGTCCGGCGCCGGGGTTCTCGTGCCGGCCGTCGCCACGGTGTCGCCCGACCACACCGAGTCGCCCTTCATCGTTACCCAGGCGATGACGTTGATCGTGATCGTGGTCGCGCTGACGCTGTTCGGAACGATCGCCGTCATCATCGTGTTACGACGCCGCCGCGGTACGGTACCCACGACCGAGGGCGAGCCTGCCAGGCACGGTCTGCTCGGCAGCTGATCCGGGGCCACGAGGTCTTTCGTCAGCAGCCTCCCGGGGTCGTCAGTCGACCAGCGAGAGGACTATCGCCACGAGTCCGACGACCGAGACGACGGTCGCCAGACCGAACCCGGCGACGCCTATCATGCCGAAAGCCTTCGACCGGCGGCCGACCGACGGCATCGACGGCGCGGGGGCGCGTGTCGCATCCGGACCGAGGGGCACCTCCGCGGCTGCTGCGGGTGGCGGCTGGATGCGGCGCGGCGAATAGGTCGAGACGGCGCCGGGCCCGACGGCTTCGACGGGATCGGCGCCGAATCCGGGTTCGACCGGCGGGAGGGTGATGCGCCGACGCCCACGCCGGCTCGGCAGCGGTGTCGGCTGAGCCGTCTTCGACGCCGGCCGCGCGTTCGGCGCGCGTCTCACGACGACGGTGCCGTCGTCCTCGGGCTCCGCCGGCGCTGGCCGGGCGACCACAACGGTGCCGTCGTGCTCGTCGTCGGGCGCGGCGGCAGCAGCCGGGGGTGCGGCCCTCTCGACGACGGTCGTGCGGTCGTCGGGAACGGAGCGGTCGACGACCGTGGTTCGCTCGTCCGAGTCATCCACAACCGAGCGGTCGACCACCGTCGTGCGGTCGTCGTCGTCCGACTGTGGCATCGGGAGATCAGCCACGGTCCCGCCCTCCCAACTGGATGGTCGTGTCGTCGAGGCCCACGTCGCTGAGGCCGTGCAGACCACCCGCGCCGGTCGTGTACTCGCTGTCGGGTTCGCTTCCCCCGGCGATCACGTCGATGACCACGACCGAGATGTTATCGCGGCCACCGTTGCGGTTGGCGCGCTGCACGAGAACATCGACGACCGACTCGGGGCGCCCGCCCATCGTGAGGCTCGCCCGGATGCTCTCATCGTCGAGTTCCGAGCTGAGGCCGTCGGAACAGATCAGCAACCGCTCGCCGTTGGTCACCGGCACCAGCCAGCTGTCCGCGGTGCTGTCGGCCGCGCCGATCGCGCGAGTGATCACGTTCCGGTCCTTGTACGTGGCGAGGTCTTCGCGGCGCAGCTCACCGCTGTCGACGAGTTCCTGGCCGAGGGAGTGATCGATGGTCAGCTGCTCGAGGTCGCTGCCGTAGTGCCGGTAGACGCGGGAATCGCCGACGTTGAACACCAGCCAGTGCGGCTCGCCGTCGCGTTCGATGAGCACGGCGCCGGCTACGGTGCTGCCCGCGCCGCGCTTGGTGGAGTCTGCGACAGCACCGACCGCCGAATCGGCCGCGACCAGAGCGTCGCGAATGGCCTCGAGGGTGCCGAACCCGTCACCCGCCATCGCCCGGAAGGCGTCGACGACCGCGGCGCTCGCGCGGTCACCGGCCTCGTACCCGCCCATGCCGTCGGCGACGAGGAAAACCGGCGAGGAGACCAGCACGGAGTCCTCGTTGACCTCGCGTCTGCGTCCCGTGTCGGTGGCGTGCGCCACAGAGAGCCGCACGGTCCCCGCGGCGACGGCGATCGCCGCGCTCACGACCGCTGCTCGAAGCTCAGAGCCATACCGACCTTGCCGAGCACGAACCGTGCGAGCAGCGGTGTCGCCTCGTTGACCGGGATGAGCTCCTCCGCGCCGTCCGCGTCGACCACGAGCACGCCGTTGGTCGAGCCAAGGTCGGTCACCGTCCACGCGCCGTCGAGGAAGTCGAGGCGGGCATGTGTCTTCGAGAGGGTCCGGGTGGTATCGGGGATTGCGACCGCTTCGACGTCGAGCTCACCCGTCGACGGATTGCGTCCCAGCACGATCTTCGAAGCGGTGAGATCCACCTCGAATCCGTCGTCGGTGCTCAGCCGCCAGCGCACCACCGGCCGACGGTCTACCACGACGGTGCGGTCGAGCTCGTCGTCGTCATCGCCGCTTCCGAGCGTGGACTGCGCGTGATCCGGCGCGGGTTCGGGCACCGGTGGGGCCGCGGTGACCCGCGTCTCACCGAGGTCGACGACAGGGTCGGGCTCAAAATCCAGCTCAGGCGCCAGCTCGGGCGGCGTGGCGATCGTCGGCGGTGCCGAGATGCGGGGCGCCGCGGCGGGCGTGCTCGACTGCTGCGCCCACGGGTTGACTATGACGGCCGCGGGTGACGCGCTGTCGGACGCGGCCCCCGGGACCTCCGGGGCCGGCCGAACAGCGGCCGCCTCCTGCGGCGCGGCGACGGGCGGCGCGAAGGCGGGGGCGGGCCGAGGCGCCGCCGGCTGCACGACCGGGAGGGCGTAGCCGGACGGGTCGGATACCAGGGGACTGAACGGCGCGCGCGGGGCCGACGGCGTTGGCTCTCCCCCGAGGGGGCCGGTCGCGATCGACGGCGCCGGTGCGGTGCCGCCACCCCGCGTCGCCTCGACCTTCTTTGCATCGACGCCGGCGACCGGGGCGGTCGCGCCCCACGCCAGGATGCTCGCCCAGACCGGGGGGACCAGGATGCCGAGCACCGTGGAGCCGACGCCTCGGCCGAGCTGCTCGTTGATGCGGTGCACCGCGGTGGCCTTCAGGTACAGCCCGTAGAGGTTGACGACGGGGATAAAGTAGTAGACCACCGACCACGATGGCACCCCGCCTCGCGCGAGGATCTCCATCTCGTTGACGATCGGCACCCAGCCGCGCCACGACTCCGCACCCAGCTTGGTGAAGAGCTTGGAGAGCGCGAGGCCGTACCAGATGTACACGGCGGCTCCGACGAGACCGCCCAGCAGCATTATGGTGATCGTGAGGCCGGCGACGGCCTCCGCATCCGTTGAGGTCATCGGGGGCTCTCCTTCTGGCGGAACAGTGACCGTGCGGCTTCGAGCACGGCGCGCGGCGTGACGTGGCGTAGGAACGACGCGAGGCTGACAGACGCGCGGACTCGGTCGCGCAGGGTGCTCGACTCGATGAGTCTCGAGCGCTCGTCGTCGACGATCGTCCAGGCGGCGTCAGAGGCGCCGCGGGTGGGTGGATGTTCGGCGAAGACCGCCGCGTCGACGGTCGCCGCGAGCGCGAGCGCCGGGGCGCGTCCGACCGCCTCGGCGACGGACTTCCGGGTCGCGCCGGCGGGCACGCTGAACCCGTGGTCGAGGTAGGTGTCGACGAGCTCGTCCCACGCCCCGACGACACGCACCTCCGGCACCGGCTCGTCGCGGCGGCGGCGACGACGAGCGCCCTTGATCACGAAGAGGAAGAGCAGGGGCAGCAGGAGGAGGAAGACTGCGAGGAGGCCGGTACCCACCGCGAGCAGCACCGGCAGGATTGCGGCGAACCAATCGGAGGCGACCTCGTCGTCGACGGTCGACCCCTCGGAGTCGTCGCGCTGCGCGGGCGGAGGGTCGAGCACGTCGGTGCGCGACTGCTCGGGCACCGTGGGGTTCTCGGGCAGCTGCTCGCCCTCGGTGACATCGATGGGCGTGACCGCGAATTGCGGGCTCACGTCGAAGGTCGCCCACGCTCCATCTGCCGCCCGCACCTCGACCCAGGCGGTTACGTTGGCTCCCGTGCACACCCCGTCGGCACAGGGGGCTACGGACGGCGCCTCGTCGTCGCTCGCGAGGCGGGTGCCGACGACGACGCGGGACTCGAAGCCCAGGTACCGCGCCAGCACCGCCGCGGCCGTGGCGAACTGCTCGTCGTCGCCGACGGCGGCCACGAGTAGCGCCTCGTCATCGCTCGCCCCTGCGATGCGCTGCTGGTCGGCGAGGTCGGCGAAGATCTGCTCGATACGCGCCACCGAATGGCCCGCGTACGACGATTGGAAGGCGTACCCGCTGCTGCTCTGCAGATCGGCGATCCAGGGCGCCGCGGTCTCCCCCTCGCTGAGCGAGTGACTGAGATAGCCGCGGTCGCGGAGCCGGCTGAAGAGCTCGGCGAGGCCGTCGCCGGTGCGGGGCACCTCCTGCGCCTCCACCCAGTCGGCCATCTCGGCATAGTCGTTCTCGGAGACGAGCGGTTCGCCGCCCCGGTCCGGTCCGAGCTCGACCTCGGCGTCGGGCTGGGCGAGCACTCGGTAGGTGTCGCCCACCTCGAGACCATTGCCGCCGCCGGTCCGCTCCGCCACGTCCACCGCCGCGGCATCCCCCCGGCTCACGTAGAAGGCGTCGGTGAGATCCTCGGCCCGTTCGCCACTGAACACGGGGGCAGCGTCGATCGTCCCCGGCACGGGAACCCACACGCCGGCGAAACCGTCGCCGATCGTCACGGTGAGCGGCGTGCCCTCCCCGGAGCCGCCTCCGGCGAGCCGGGTGAAAAGGGGATCCGCGTCCTGGCCGCCGGCCCGGAAGACCTCACCGTCGTAGTCGCCCAGGGTGGCGATGCGAACCCGGTCGATTCCCGTCGTGTCACCCTCGACGGTGAACAGGGTGCGGTCGTAGTTGTCGGCTTCGAACCAGGCGCGATAGCCGGCGAGCGGGCTGGCCTGCTTCTGCACGATGAGCAGCGGGTCGATGGCCTCGCGCAGCGCCTCGCGCGACACCCAGCCCGACGCCGCGGGCGCGATGGCGAGTCCGCCGAGCACGGCACCGACGACGAGCACGACGCCGAGGGCCTGCCGACGGGCGGCGACCCAGCGCGAGTGGCTGCCCTGACGCACGCCGCTCGTGCTGGCCTGCACGATGCGCAGGGCCCGAGCGCGCGCCATCCGTGCGCGGCCCACCAACCAGACGAGGGAGACCACGACCAGCAGGATGGCCAGCAGCACCTCGCGCGGAGCCGGGATAACCGCGGCGCCGACGCGCAACGGCTGTCCCGTGTCGCTCGACCCGAAGACGAGACCGAAGACGCTCATGAGCATCACGACCGGCACGGCGGCGACCGCCAGCCGGGTGCCGCGCACGACGAACGACGTGGCGAGAACGGTGCCGAGCAGTATGACCACCAGGAACGGCACGAGCACCGCCTGGTACTCGCCGAGGGGCAGCGTAAGGGTGAGCACCTGCTTCCAACCCACGACGACTCCGACGACGCCGTCGCCGAGCCCGCGCAGGACGCGCAGCGGCGAGCCGAGCGCCGAGGGGATGGCGAGCGGCACCACCACCACGAGGTAGCCGGCGACAACCGCGAGAGCGAGCGTCCAGACCGGACGCTTCAGCCGGGCACGGAGCAGCACGAGCCCGATGCCGAGTACGGTCGCCACCACGCCGACGAGCACCACCCGGGGTGACTCGTAGATGGGCCAGGCGAGCGCGGTCGCGATGGCCACCCCGGCCACGATGTAGGAGAGGTCCCACGCGAGCCGGAGCAGGGCGTCGCGGTCGAGCCTCACGCGAGGGCTCCGCGAGCGATCATGTACTTGAGGTCGTGCAGGGCGCCGATAGTCATGATGCTGAGGCCGCCGATCGCCTTGAGCGTGGGTTCGGCACCGGGCTCGCAGCGCACCGCGACGGCGGTGACATTCTGCGGCAGCGCCATGGCGGCGGCGCGGATGCGGGTGAGCGTCATCTCCGCGCCCGTGACGAGGAAGGCTATGGACAGCTCGGGGAACGACTGGACGGTCAGCGTCGTGACGGCGTCGAGACGCATGGCGCGGTCGCTCTCCTCCACCTCGGCCATCGCGTCGAGCAACGCCTTGCCCGTGATCGTCGGCAGGGTGCGGATGGACTGCACGGAATTGCGCGCGAGTTCCGGGATCTCGCCGCTTCCGCTCACGATCACCTCGCGGCCATCCCGCACGCCCTGCACGCTGATCGAGGCGGCAGCGCTGACGGCCATCTCGAACTCATCGTCGGAGCGGTATTCCTCGGAGTTGAGGTCGAGGATGATGGCGAGGCTCGCGCGGCGCGTCTCCTCGTACTGGCGCACCATGAGCACGCCCGTCTTCGCGGTGGACTTCCAGTGGATGTGGCGTTGAGAGTCGCCCGCCGCATACTCGCGGATGGCGTGGAACGAGAGGTCGGTGTCGACGATGTCGCGCGTTGGCGTGCCCTCGAGGTCTTTGATGAGCCCGGCGCTCGTGCTCGGGATCGGCACCGTCACGGGGTGCACGTAGATGCGCTCGACCTGCGGCCAGGCCACCTCGCGGCGGAGGATGCCCACCGGGTCGCCGCGGGCGATCGTCATGGGACCGACGTCGATCACGCCGCGCTTGTGCGCGCCGATCGTGATCTCCTCGGTGTGGGAAGCACCGCCGAGCAGAAGCGGCACGTGCGCTTCCACGAGTCCCTCGCCGACGGGCACGTCGATGAGCCCGGGCAGCGAGATGCGCGCCGAGCGGTTGCGGATCGACAGCCGCCCGCTCACGTCGGAGCCCGCCACGACGCGGTCGCGGTCGAGTTCGAGCTCTACCGTGTAGTCGTGGCCGCCCATGAGGAAGGGGATGCTGGCGAGCAACAGGATCGCCGCGATAGCGGCCGCGACCCACGCCTCCACCCAGCCCATGCCGACACCCGTGGCAACACCGAACACGAGCACTACGACGAGCAGCCACCCCGCCGGCAGCACCGTCTCGCCCGACCAGGTCGCCGCTCGACGCAGAGCACCTCCGACGGAACGCACGGCGCTGCGCCCCCAGAAGACGCTGCCGCCGACGACGCCCCTGCGTGTGCTCGTGTAACGGGTGACGGTCTCGCTGCGGGTGCGGGTGCTGGTCGCCGTGCGACTCAGTCGTGACTCGGTGTCATCCTTCATGCAGCGCCGTTCTCGGCGGGCGGGGCGACGTCGAGCAGCACCTGGCCGATGACGTCGGTGGCGGTCACGCCGTCGAACTCGGCCTCGGGGTGCAGGATCAGGCGGTGCGAGAAGGCGGCCGACGCGAGGCTGCGCACGTCGTCGGGGGTGACGTAGGTGCGACCCTGCGACGCGGCCCAGGTCATGGCCAGGCGCGAGAGTGCGAGGGCGCCGCGGACGCTGACGCCGAGACGCACCTCCGATGCCCGCCTCGTGGCATTGACGATTCGCATGATGTAGTCGAAGACGAGCGGGTTGACATAGGTTCCGCGCGCCAGCTCGGTCATGGTGACGATGGTGCCGGGGTCGACGATCCCGCTGACGGGGCCTTTCGCCGAGACCACACCCTGCAGGATTCGCATCGTGGCCGCGTCATCCGGATACCCGATCGACGTCTTGATCATGAACCTGTCGAGCTGCGCCTCGGGCAGGCGGTACGTGCCCGCCTGCTCCACGGGGTTCTGGGTGGCGATGACGAGGAACGGGTTGCCGACCGGACGGGTGACGCCGTCGACCGTGACGTTGCCCTCCTCCATCACCTCGAGCAGCGCGCTCTGGGTCTTCGGGCTGGCGCGGTTGATCTCGTCGGCGAGCACGATGTTGGCGAAGATCGGCCCGGCGTGAAACTCGAACTCGCCCTTCTTCTGGTCATAGACGGTAATGCCCGTCACATCGCCAGGCAGCAGGTCGGGCGTGAACTGGATGCGCGAGCTGGTGCCGGTGACGGTCTGGCTCAGCGTGCGCGCGAGGGCGGTCTTGCCCGTTCCGGGAAAGTCTTCGAGCAGCACGTGGCCCTCGCTGATCGCCGTCGCCAGCACGAGTTCGACCACGTGGCGCTTGCCGATGATCGCCTGCTCGATGTTGTCGGCGAGCAGGCTGAACGTCTCGGCGAACCAGGCGGCCTGCTCGGGGGCGATCGTCATGCTGTTTCCTCTCGGGGGTGGGTCATGGGGTTAGCCGATTCCGCCGGGCGGCGTTTCCGTGCCGGGCGGCGTTTCCGTGCCGGGGGGCGGGGGCGTGATGCCCGTCATGCAGACCGGTTCGCTCACGGCCGGCTGAAGGCTGCGGTAGTTGCCGTTGAAGGTGACCGTGTAGACGATCGTCTCGCCGGTAATGACTCCCGTGACGGTCGAGTTGCCTCGAGCGGCCGGGCTAACCCATCCGTTGCTGCCGTACCCGGTGATCGCCTCCGCGTACGGTACGCACGTCGGGAACTCCACCCGCACGATCGTAGGCGCGGTCGTCGGATTCACCGCCGTCGACAGCTCGCAGGTGTAGCCGATGACGAAGCGATCGCGGCAGTAGGCGGCGGAGATCGTCGGAGCCGAGTCGAGGGTCAGGAAGTTGTTCCAGAAGTCGGTCGTGGTCTGGTTGCCGCGCGTGTAGCGCACCTCGTACTTGTTCTTCGCTTCCGGCGCGGGGGCCTTCTGCAGCACATACTCGCGCACGGTGCCGGTGGCCACCGAGGGGGTCGTGCTGACGGTGTAGCTGAGGTCCCCGTTCGGCGCGGTCGGCGTCGGGAAGGTGTCGGCGAAGCGTGGCTCCGACTCAGCGACGCCGTAACCGTTGGTGCCGCACGCCTTGACGTAGTAGGTCTCCTCGCTCGGCACCGAGATGGTGCGGCCGGTCGAGACGATGCCGCCGTTGACGACGACGGAGTTGCCGGACATGACACACGAGGGCGCGCCGTCCCTCACGTTCCAGGCGACGAACTTCTCGTCGGCGACCGGTGAGCTGTTGCGCTCGAAGACCGAGTCGCTGAGCGTGACCGAATTGGGCGACCCTGACGCGGAACCGCTGCCCGGGTAGGAGGGCGAGCCGACCGCAGTGACGCTGACCGAACGTAGGGCCCCCTCGCTGGTCGGCGCGCCGATCGGCGGCTGGAACTGGCTCACCGGGATGACGTCGATGGGATGCGTCCCGGGCGGGAGCACGAAGGAGATCTCCGTGACGTCACCCGTGCGGGGGTAGGTCTGGCCCGTGGCGAGCACCCGGAACAGTACGGTGTCGTTGGCCGCCCCGATCGCGACGTTCACGACGCCGGCGTTGGACGTCGTGCGTGCCGGATCGTAGACGGATGTCGCGGTCAGGGTCGTAACCACGGGTGCGCGGTACGCCCAGGTCTCGACCGGCGTGGTGTCGGTGGACTGGCCCACGGCGTTGACCGAGCGGGCGGTGTACTGGTGGCGTTCGCCGTTGACCAGGCCGGAGACGACGCACGTGTAGCTCGCCGGGCCGCCGGGCGAGCAGCTCGACGACGGTGCGGGCGCGCCGCCCTCGAACAGTGTCACCCCGCTGACCGCGGGATGGGCCTGGGCCGCCTCGCCGAGCGGCACCGTGAGAGTGACACTCGTGCCGGTGTACGCGGCCGTCGTCACGCTCAGCGGCGCCTGCGGCACGCTCAGCACGTCGATCGTCAACAGCCCGGTTCCCGTGCGGCCCTGCGCGTCCTGCACGGTGAACGGAACCGGGCACAGCCCTCCGGCGGGTCGCGCTCCACCCGGCCAGCTCGCGACAACCTGGGTGGCGCTGGAAATGGCGACGGTGGCTACGGCGCACGAGACCGTCGCGCTGCCGCCCACCTTCGCGAGGCTGAGGCCTGCACCGGGCTTGCCGGCGAAGGGGTCGTACTCGCCGGGCAGGCCGACGACCGTGATGGCGCAGCTCGCGCTGCGGCTGGCGTCGCACTGCTGGGTGAAGGTGGCACCCCGCGGGGCATCGAGGGGCGCCGCTCCCACGATGAGCGTGACGGTCGAGGCGAGACCTCCGAAGCTGGAGATGGTGACGTCGACGGTCTCGCGGGTGCCGGAGCGCGCATCCGCCCTGGCCTCGATGGTCACCGACGCGCCGGACTGCGTGACGATGAAGGCCGAGCCGGCGAACGCCGTTCGGTAGTCGAGCTTCGAGCGGTCGCCCTCACGTCCACCCTCCCAGGTGGTGGCGTTCGCGTAGAGGTCGAGACTCTCCGTGGTGCCGGGCGCGATGGTGCGGCTGATCGAGCCGAGAATCGGCAGCGGGTTCTTGGGGATGATCTCGACCGGCACGGAGATCAGGGTCCAGGTGGACTGCCCGTCGAGGCGCACGGGCACCGTGCACGTATCGGTCCACGGCGCCTCACGACCGGCCTTGTACAGAGCCTTGCCCTGCGACGCCGCCGCGCAACTCGCGTTGCCGCGCTGAACTACGAACCCCGAGTCGCTGCGGATTTCGACGATCGTCGCGGCATCGAGATCGAGCAGGTCACGCACCTCGAACTCGACGGTCTGGTCCTCGTCGACCTGCACGGCGTCGACCGAGCCGCGCACCTGGATGCGCATGTCGTCGAAGGCGGGAATGCGTAGGAAGCCGTGGGCCTCGACGGCCTCCCCGTTCGCGTCCTCTCCCGTGAGGGTGAAGGGTACGAGCGCGCCGTCCGCGGGCGCCTCGCCCGAGATGCTCGAACCGGACACGGAGAATCGCTCGGCCGCGCTGCCCCACACCGAGAGTTCGAGGTCGGCGACCGCTCCGGTGGCCCACTGCACCTTGCCGGAGACGACGTCGATGCCTTTCGCGAGCCTCGAGCGGTCTTTGGCCGTGATCACCGTGTCGTCGACAACGGGCGCGTCGGGAGCCTGGCCGTCGGTCACGTCCACGACGATCAGGCCCTGGCTCGTGCTCGTCGACTTCGTCGAGCGCACGGTGTAGATGTACGACTGGGTGCCGACGACGTCACCCGCGTCGAGCATCACGACGCCCTTCGGCAGGTCGGTAGACGAGTTGACAAGCCCGAGCAGGCGCGCGTATTCGGTGTTGCCGGCGGTCGGCGCGTTCGGCACGACCGAGACCAGCTCGAGTGTGCCCTGCGTCGGGTCACGGTCGTCGAGCATAGGCTGCACGCTCACGGGCGTCGATGCGCCGCGTTGCACCCTGATGTAGTCGCTGTAGGTGATCGGGGTGGCGTCCGCGAACTCGGCGGGGACGACGCCCACACGCACGACGCCGGTTCCCTTCTCGCCCTTCGCGTCGCGCACCGTGTAAGCGAAGCTGACCTGTCCGCCGGAGACGCCGCCGGCCGGTGCCGTGTACATCACCGATTGTCCGTCGGCAGAGACGGATGACACGCCGAATCCGGCCGCGGGCAGCTCCACGTCGGCGAGCGCGACGCCGTCGCCATCCGGATCGATGCCGTACATGTCGACAGGG
Organism: Conyzicola nivalis; assembly: GCF_014639655.1. Taxonomy (NCBI): domain Bacteria; kingdom Bacillati; phylum Actinomycetota; class Actinomycetes; order Micrococcales; family Microbacteriaceae; genus Conyzicola; species Conyzicola nivalis. The sequence goes on along the minus strand of NZ_BMGB01000002.1, from coordinate 71,108 downwards.
ATCTCGACGGTCTGCCCCGCGATGGCCCGCGCGCTGAGCACCCGCGGTTGCGGGGCGCGGTTGGCGCCGTCGTCGAGCACGGTGACCGTTATCGGCGCGCTGTCGATGCGGTCGGGCTGGCCCTCGAGGTACGTCGTATACCGCAGGGTGTAGACGCCGGGTTCGGCGGGCGCGAGGTAACGCACGTCGGTCTCGCCCGCGAACGCGAGCTCCCCGGTGGTGCCTGAGCCCTCGACCTCGGGATGCATGAGCAGGCGTTCGCCGCGGGGGCTGAGATCGTTGTCCAACACGGGGATGTCGACCTGCGCCCCGGCACGAACGGACACGGTGTCGGCGACCGCGATCGGGTTGGTGGCCGTCGTGGCGGGCACGAGGAAGACCGTCACCTGACCCTCGATGACCACGTTGTTGCCGTCGCTGATGGTGATCGTGGCAGTGCCGATCGGCCCGGGCTCACCCGAGTCGGTCGTACCGCTCACGCGCACGCGCGACTGCCCGACCACGCTGACGCTGAGCGCGGGAGTCGAGCTCGACGCACCGGTGATCATGAGTACCCGACCGGTGCTGTTCTGCACCGCGCCGAGCACGTCGACGGTCGTGTCCTCGTTGGCGCGCACGACGGCGGTGAGTGGCGGCACCGCGAGCGGGGCGTCTGGGGCCACGGCGGTGAGGCGGAGCACGGCCGACTGCTCGGCGAGGGTCGTCGAGTCCTGCACCGTGTAGTTGACGAGGTACTCGCCAACCGCTGAGGCAGACAGCTCGATGGTGCCGGCCGCGGCATTAGGCACAACGGAGAGTCCATCGGCCGTCGAGGCGGTCTCGACGGCATCGACCACCTTGTACGAGCCGGACCCGCCGGTGACGTGCTCGGCGACAGCCATCGTGGCCTTCTCACCCAGTCCGGCGGTGAGCGCGACGGGTGCCGCGACGAGCACCGGTGATGAACTCACCGTCACGAGCAGCTCCTTCTCCGCGGTCGCGCCGCGTGAGTCGGAGACGACGACGGTGATGGCGATGGTCGTGTCGGCCGCATTCGGGTCGTTGTGACGGATGGCGACCCTGCCGTCCGCCGTGGGCACGACCGACACCGGCGCATCGACGTCGTTCTTCCGGGCATCCGACAGCACGACGGTGTCGCCCTCGGGGTCGACCCAGGCCGACAGCACAGGGATCGTCACGGTGCCGCCCGGCGAGAGTTGCGGCGCCGGCCAGTCCTGCTGGCACGCCTCCACACCGCACCACACGGGAGCGCTGTTCGACGCGTCGTCGACCACGGTGAGGGTGACGCTTACCGGCGACGACTCGGCTGAGCCGTCGGTCACCGCGTAGCTGAAGGTGGTCGAGCCGGACGTGGCGCGCACGCGCACGGCGGCCGCCTGATTGTTGGCCACGAGACCGAGGTCTCCGAACGACGTGTCCGCGAGTCCGGCGCCGAGCGAGCCGGGCACGGCCGTCAGCACGTCTTTCTTATTGGGATCGTGGTCGTTGAGCAACAGCGGGAGGGACACGAGCTGCCCGGCGCGCACTCCGAAACTGTCGGCGACGGCCACGGGCGGCTCCTGCTGGGCGACATCGTCGACCTGGATGGTACCGGCCTTCTCGTCGTCCTCGGAGATGTCCCATTGGCTGAGGGGAACGAGACGGCCGTCGGGCACCGTCCACAGCATCCCCGACGCCCTCTCGACGAGCACGGCGCGCTGGCCGTTGCCCTGAAGCACGGGGGCAATAGCCTGCACCTCGTCGAGCGCCGTACCGTCGAGCTCGAGGTCGACCGTTTCGTCGCCGTCGCTCGACCAGAGTGTGCCGCCGGCGGTGGAGAGCCACGCCGCGTAGGCGACGTCCCCCACGACGAGCGGTGCGGCGGGCACACCGCCGCCCGCGCCGCGCACCGTCGGCTCGCCCGAGCGCAGGTCGACCGACACGAGAGACTCGGCGTCGGCGAGGTAGACCTCCGTGCCACCTGAGCTGCTCGACTGCAGCCGGGCATCCCCGCTCAAGCCGGTCTCGATGCGCCCGTCGACTCCCTCGACCCAGAGCAGACCGTTCGCGGCGTCGCTGAGCACCCAGGTGTCGCCCACGATCGCCATCTCGAGTTGGGCGTCGTCGTCGGGGGTGTCGCGCAGCTCGGTCGCGTCGCCGACGAAGTCCGACGTAACCGCGTCGAAGCGGCGCACGGATGACTCGTCGGGCGAGTAACTCACGACGACGCCCTCCGGCGACACGGCGACCGCCGAGGCCGAGTAGGCCGGCGGCTCTTCGCCTTCCTCGGCCACGACGGTGGCGAAGGGGTTCACCGGGAATGCCACGGGGGCGCCGCCGTCCGACGCGGTGAACCCGCTCACGAAGACCGAACCGGTGTCGGTGAGGTAGGCCAGGTATTCGCCCGACGACACGACCTGACGGGTGCCGAGCGGCGTGTTCTGCGGGCCTGACTCGGCCTCGTCGTCGCCGGCGGCCGTGTCATCCGTCGCCGCGGGCTCTGCCGAAGCGGCGCTGCCCGTCTCGAGGTCGACGGGGTTGGCCCGGTCGACCGGCCACAACTGGCGGAACCCCTGCCCGAAGACCACGCTCTCGGCGCCGGCCTGGGCCACTCCGCTCGGCTCCTCGACCTGGCGCACCGTGTCGATCTCGGCGAGGTCGGTGTTGACGCGCGCGTACTGTCCGGCATCGCGGGCGACCCACACGCTCGTTTCGAGCGGGAGCACCTCTTGCGCGTCGTAGCCCTGGGCGAAAACGGCGAGTCCGCCGAGGAGCGTCAGCGTCGTGCCGATCGCCACGGCGGGCACGAGGCGCCGACGAGCCCCGCTCTGCTGCTTCTGGGCGCGCTCGCGTCTGGTGGTCATCTCAGATCACCTGCAGAACCGCGAACGCGATGCCGCCGACGACGGCGATCGCTCCGACCGCGACCCCCGCGCCGATCAGGCCGGCCTTCGTCGCGCTCGTGGTCGGCTTCGGCGCGGCAGAGTCGTCGACGTCGCGTCGCACGGCCGTCTGGCCGGCCCGGCGCGCGCGACGGGAGTCCTTGTTGACCGTGGTGATGACCGGTCCGCGGGCGACCGTGTCGGCGAGATTGATAGGCGTCGCAGCGGCCCACTCGGCAGCGGCGACCTCGAGTGCGGTCGGCGGCATGCCGAGCCCGTATTGGATGCGGCGCAGGTCTTCGGCGAACGCGTACATGGACGCGGGCCGCTTCGCCGGGTCTTTCGACATGCTTCGGGCCAGGATCTCTTCGAGTTGGTCGGGCACGTCGTGTCGGCCGATCGGCGTGTAGGCCGCCTTGGCCACCCGGGCGGTCAGCTGGTCGCGGTTGTTCTTGGCGCGGTCGGCGACCTCGAACGGGCTGCGGCCGGCGAGCAGCGTGTACAGCGTCGCGCCGAGGCTCCAGATCTCGCTAGCCACCGTTCCCGTGGTCTTCTCGGCGAGCACTTCGGCGGCACTCCACGGCACCGACATCGCGAACACGTCGGCCTCCTCGCCGTCGGCGGTGAGGGCCGCGGCGATGCCGAAGTCGGCCAGCACCGGGGTGCCGAGCGACGTGATGAGGATGTTCGACGGCTTGATGTCGCGGTGCAGCAGGCTCGACCGGTGCGCCGTCTCGAGCGCGGCCGCGATGCGCACGCCCGCGTCGAGCACCTCGCCCACGCTGAGCGGCGCCTTCTTGAACCGCGCGCTCATGGTGTCGGGGCAGTACTCCATCGCGAGGAACGGGCGGCCGTCGGCCGAGATGCTGGCCTGGTAGATCGTGACGATCGAGGGATGCGCGCTGAGGCGCGCCATGATGTCGGCCTCGCCGTTGAAAGTGCGCAACACCTCGGGGTTGATGGCGTCGCTGACCAGCACCTTGATGGCCACGACGCGGCGGGGCATGTCCTGCTCGTAGAGGAACACGTCGGCGAAACCGCCGGAGCCGAGCGGGCGGACGTACGTGAATCCGGGCAGCACGGGAGGCGAAGACGACTGTCTTCTAGCCATGACGCACCCCTCCCCCGTCGTGCGTGAGCACGTGACACCCGCTACCCCGTGACGCCGATCGACTACAGTCGTCGCGCGAGTGCCACTCCCGAGGATAACCCGGCTTCGACGCGCACGTCGAACCAATAACGCAACGTTCTTATCGGCGCGGTAGCGCGGCGACGATCTCGAGCCAAAATCCCTCGCCGACGTCGAGCACGTCGCCCTCGACGAGCGGGGTGCTCCGCCGGGCGTCGAGCAGCCGGGGGGCGCGGCCAGCCGACACCACGATCGTGCCGTTCGTCGATCCGAGGTCGCGCGCGGTGAGCCCGCCGTCGCCCTCCGCCACCTCGACGTGGGTGGCCGAGACCTGTCGCAGCGGCGACGGCACAGCCACGTGCACGGCCGACTGCGTGTCCGACCCGACCGACCACGGGCGTCTGCCCACCACGATCGGAGTAGCGGCGTCGATCACATTGCCGTCGGGAAGCAGCACCGCCAGCGCGGGAGCCGGAACAGGCGCGGAAAGCAGGGAAGCGACGGATGCGGCGGGCAGGTCGATGCGCGTCTGCCTCGGCGCCGGGGTACGGTGCGCCTCGGGCTGGGCCTCGGTCGCCTCGGCCGCTCTGACCCGCGCGAGGTCGACCGGCACCGTGAACAGGGTGGCTTCGTCCGCGGCATCCGGCTCTACCGCCACGGTCTCCGTCTGCTCGATCACTATCGAATGCGCGCGAACGACGCCGCGCCCGATCGGGAGGCTGGTCTCGCCCACAATGCCCGATTCGAGGGCGAGCGTGAGTGCGGTGACGCCGCGCGCCTCGCCCGTGATCCACGTCGCGCCGGTGGGGCCCGACAGCCGCGTCGTCGTCGACCCGTCGAGGTTCACCGTCACCGAACCGCGCACCGCGATGTCGATGGTGCGCTGCTCGGCGTCGATCATCTCGACGATGCCGAAGTGCTCGAGCCCGTGCCGTGCGACGAGCGAGTCGAGCACATCGTCGATGTGCGCCGGGTTCGCTTCGAGCGCCCGGTAGAGCTCGCGGGTCGCGGCGACCGGAGTGCCCGAGCCCAGCAGGCAGACGAACCTGTCGGTGACGACCGCGAATCCCGAGTCGGCCCCGTCGACGGCGGGCAGGTAGGCGAACACACCGTCACCCTACAGTGCGGTAATCCGCCGGGGGAAAGCACGGCGGGCCCCTCACCGAAGTGAGGGGCCCGCCGGTAGTTGCTAGCTGCTCGGTTTAGTTGTAGGTACCGGGCGTGTAGTCGTCAGACGAGAATGTGTCGAAGTCGACAAAGCTCAGGTCTGCTTCGCTGAACACCGAGTCATCCGTGAAGATGCGGTTCGGGTAGCGCTCGGCCTTGGCTTCTTCCGTCGCCTCGACAGACACATCGCGATAGCGCGGGAGACCCGTGCCGGCCGGGATGAGCTTTCCGATGATGACGTTCTCCTTGAGGCCCATGAGCGGGTCGCTCTTGCCCTCCATGGCGGCCTGCGTGAGAACACGCGTGGTCTCCTGGAAGGAAGCGGCCGACAGCCACGACTCGGTCGCGAGGGAGGCCTTGGTGATACCGAGGACTTCCTGACGGGCCGAGGCGGTCTGCTTGCCCTCGGTGAGTACAGCGCGGTTGAGCTCGTTGTACTTGAGGCGGTCGACGAGCTCACCGGGCAGGAGTCCGGTGTCACCGTGGTCGACCACGGTCACCTTGCGGAGCATCTGGCGGACGATGACCTCGATGTGCTTGTCGTGAATCGGCACACCCTGCGAGCGGTAGACGCCCTGCACACCATCGACGAGGTGCAGTTGAACCGCACGCACACCCTTGACCCGGAGAACTTCCTTCGGGTCGAGGTTACCGATGTGCAGCTGCTGTCCGAGCTCCACGTGCTGGCCGTCCTCGACGAGGAGGGTCGCGCGACGCAGAACCGGGTAGGCAACGGGCTCATCGCCATTGTCGGGCGTCAGAATCAGCTTGCGGCTGCGGTCCGAGTCCTCGATGGTGATGCGGCCGGCGGCCTCGGCGATCGGGGACGCACCCTTGGGGGTACGAGCCTCGAACAGCTCGGTGACGCGCGGCAGACCCTGCGTGATGTCGTCAGCAGACGCGATACCACCCGTGTGGAAGGTACGCATGGTCAGCTGGGTACCGGGCTCACCGATCGACTGGGCCGCGATGATGCCGACGGCCTCTCCGATGTCGACGAGCAGGCCGGTTGCGAGCGAGCGACCGTAGCAGACGGCACACACACCGACGGCGGACTCACACGTGAGCACCGAACGCACCTTGATGTTGTGAACGCCGGCGGCGAGCAGGGTGTCGAGGAGAACGTCTCCGACGTCCGCTCCGGCCTCTGCGATCACTTCGCCCTTGTCGTTGACGGCTGCCGTGGCGAGGCTGCGAGCGTAGACCGAGTTCTCGACGTTGGAGTCGAGCACCCAGGTGCCGCTGGCGTCCTGTGCTGCGATCGGCATGTCGAGACCCTTCGACGTACCGCAGTCGTCTTCGCGGATGATGACATCCTGCGAAACGTCTACGAGACGACGGGTGAGGTATCCCGAGTCGGCCGTGCGCAGTGCGGTGTCAGCCAGACCCTTACGGGCACCGTGAGTCGAGATGAAGTACTCGGCCACGGAGAGGCCTTCACGGTAGCTGTTGACGATCGGGCGAGGGATGATCTCACCCTTCGGGTTCGACACCAGTCCACGCATACCGGCGATCTGGCGGATCTGCATCCAGTTACCACGAGCACCGGAGGAAACCATGCGGAAGATGTTGTTGTCTACCGGCAGGTTGTCTTCCATCGCCTTGGCGACTTCGGCGGTTGCCTTGTTCCAGATCTCGATGAGCTCCTGGCGACGCTCGGCCTCGGTGGTCAGACCCTTTTCGAACTGGTCCTGGACCTTGGTGGCCTGCTTCTCGTAGCCCTGGATGATGTCGCGCTTGTTCGGCGGCGTCAGGATGTCGGAGAGAGCAACGGTCACACCCGAGCGCGAAGCCCAGTGGAATCCGGCGTCCTTGATGCGGTCGAGTGTTGCTGCGACCTCCACCTTCGGGTACCGCTCCGCGAGGTCGTTGACGATGGCCGACAGCTGGTTCTTGTCGGCAAGCGCCTCGGTGTACGGGTAGTCGACCGGGAGAGCCTCGTTGAACAGGGCGCGACCGAGGGTCGTCTCCTGCAGAACGCGGTCGCCCTGAACGAAGCCCTCGGGAGCCTCGCCCTCGGCGAAGTGCACGCCGTCGAGACGGATGCGCACCTTGGCGTTGAGGTCGAGCGACTTCTGGTCGTTCGCGAGGATAGCCTCGGCGATCGACGAGAACGCGCGGCCCTCGCCGGTTGCACCGGGGGTGAGCGTCGTCATGTGGTGCAGACCGATGATCATGTCCTGGGTGGGCAGGGTCACGGGGCGGCCGTCAGACGGCTTGAGGATGTTGTTCGACGCGAGCATGAGCACGCGCGCCTCGGCCTGCGCCTCGACGGACAGCGGCAGGTGGACTGCCATCTGGTCACCGTCGAAGTCGGCGTTGAACGCGGCACACACGAGCGGGTGCAGCTGGATGGCCTTACCCTCGACGAGCTGAGGCTCGAAGGCCTGGATGCCCAGGCGGTGAAGGGTAGGTGCGCGGTTCAGCAGCACGGGGCGCTCGCGGATGATCTCCTCGAGCACGTCCCAGACCTGCGGGCGCGAACGCTCGACCATGCGCTTGGCACTCTTGATGTTCTGAGCGTGCGACAGGTCGATGAGGCGCTTGATCACGAACGGCTTGAACAGCTCGAGAGCCATCTGCTTCGGCAGACCACACTGGTGCAGCTTGAGCTGCGGTCCGACGATGATCACCGAACGGCCGGAGTAGTCGACGCGCTTTCCGAGCAGGTTCTGGCGGAAACGACCCTGCTTGCCCTTGAGCATGTCGCTCAGGGACTTGAGGGCGCGGTTGCCGGTACCGGTGACGGGGCGTCCACGACGACCGTTGTCGAACAGCGCGTCGACGGCCTCCTGCAGCATGCGCTTCTCGTTGTTCACGATGATCTCGGGAGCACCGAGGTCAAGCAGACGACGCAGACGGTTGTTCCGGTTGATCACACGACGGTAGAGGTCGTTGAGGTCGGATGTCGCGAAGCGGCCACCGTCGAGCTGAACCATCGGGCGCAGCTCGGGCGGGATCACCGGGACGACCTCGAGCACCATGGCCGCCGGCGAGTTGCCGGTCTGCAGGAACGAGTTGACCACACGCAGGCGCTTGATGGCGCGGATCTTCTTCTGACCCTTGCCGTTGGCGATCTGGTCGTGCAGGTCGACGCTCTCGGTTGCGAGGTCGAAGGCCTGGAGGCGCTTCTGGATTGCCTCGGCGCCCATGAAGGCCTCGAAGTAGGTTCCGAAACGGTCCTGCAGGTCGTGGAAGACGGCATCCTCGGGCTTGAGGTCGCCGACCTTGAGGCTGCGGAAGTCGTCCCAGACGCGCTCGAGCTGGGCGATCTGCTCGTCGAACGACTTGCGGGCCTGTCCCATCTCCTTCTCGGCGGCGTCCTTGGCGCGACGCTTCTGATCGCTCTTGGCGCCTTCTGCCTCGAGGGCAGCCAGGTCTTCCTCGAGCTTGCCCAGGCGGTCGGCGATGCGGGCATCGCGCTGGCCTTCGAGGGTCTTGATCTCGAGGCGGAGCTCGTTCTCAAGGCCGGGCATGTCTTCGTGACGTGCATCGACGTCGACGGAGATGATCATGTAGGCGGCGAAGTAGATGACCTTTTCGAGGTCCTTCGGAGCCATGTCGAGCAGGTAGCCCAAGCGCGACGGAACGCCCTTGAAGTACCAGATGTGGGTTACGGGTGCGGCGAGCTCGATGTGGCCCATGCGCTCGCGACGTACGGAGGACTTGGTGACCTCGACGCCGCAACGCTCGCAAACGATTCCTTTGAAGCGGACTCGCTTGTACTTGCCACAGGAGCACTCCCAGTCGCGCGAGGGTCCGAAGATCTGTTCGCCGAACAGGCCGTCCTTCTCGGGCTTCAGGGTGCGGTAGTTGATGGTCTCTGGCTTCTTAACCTCACCGTGCGACCAGCGACGAATGTCGTCTGCTGTCGCGAGACCAATCTTGATTTCGTCAAAAGCGTGAACTTCGAGCAATTTAGCTTCTCTCTTAGATAACTGAAGTAGTTGTCGTCGGGTTCGGTCTAGATCTCGTCAATAGACGAGGACTCGAACCGGGTAGAGATGTTGATGCCGAGTTCCTCGGCGGCGCGGAAGACTTCGTCATCCGTGTCGCGCAGGTTCACGATGGATCCGTCGGCCGAGAGAACCTCGACGTTCAGACACAGCGACTGCATCTCCTTGATAAGAACCTTGAAGCTCTCGGGAATACCGGGCTCCTGGATGTTCTCGCCCTTGACGATGGCCTCGTACACCTTTACGCGACCGAGGATGTCGTCGGACTTGATGGTGAGAAGTTCCTGGAGCGCGTACGCGGCTCCATAGGCCTCGAGGGCCCACACTTCCATCTCACCGAAGCGCTGTCCACCGAACTGCGCCTTTCCACCGAGCGGCTGCTGCGTGATCATCGAGTACGGACCCGTCGAGCGTGCGTGGATCTTGTCGTCGACAAGGTGGTGCAGCTTGAGGATGTACATGTAACCGACGGAGACGGGCTGGGGGAACGGCTCGCCGGAACGGCCGTCGAACAGACGCGCCTTTCCGCTGTGGTCGATGAGACGCTCTCCGTCACGCGTGAGCGTGGTCGAGTCGAGCAGTCCTTCGATTTCCGCTTCGAGCGCACCGTCGAATACCGGGGTGGCAACCTTGGTTCCGGGAGCGGCACTGCGTGCTTCCTCCGGAATCGCCTCGGCCCACTTCGGCTTTCCGTCGATGTTCCAACCCTGCTTCGCAACCCAACCGAGGTGGGTCTCGAGAACCTGGCCGAAGTTCATTCGTCCGGGGATACCGAGCGGGTTCAGGATGATGTCGACGGGCGTTCCGTCGGCGAGGAACGGCATGTCCTCGACCGGCAGAATGCGCGAGATAACACCCTTGTTGCCGTGACGACCAGCGAGCTTGTCACCCGCGGTGATCTTGCGCTTCTGGGCGATGTAGACGACAACGCGCTGGTTGACGCCCGAGCCGAGTTCGTCGTCGTTGTCGGCGCTGAACTCCTTGACGGCGATGATCGTGCCCTGCTCGCCGTGGGGAACCTTCAGCGAGGTGTCGCGGACTTCGCGGCTCTTCTCGTTGAAGATCGCGCGCAGCAGGCGTTCCTCGGCGGAAAGCTCGGTCTCGCCCTTCGGCGTGACCTTTCCGACCAGGATGTCGCCGGGGCGGACTTCGGCACCGATGCGGATGATTCCACGCTCGTCGAGGTCGGCCAGGAGTTCCGGGCTGACGTTCGGCAGGTCGCGAGTGATCTCTTCCTTGCCCAGCTTGGTGTCGCGAGCATCGACTTCGTACTCTTCGATGTGGATCGACGAGAGAACGTCGTCCTTCACCAGGTTCTGGCTCAGGATCATCGCGTCCTCGAAGTTGTAGCCCTCCCACGGCATGAACGCCACGAGAAGGTTCTTTCCGAGGGACAGCTCGCCGTTTTCGGTGGCGGGGCCGTCTGCGAGGACCTCGCCGACCTCGATGCGGTCGCCCGCATTAACGATGACGCGGTGGTTGTAGCTCGTGCCCTGGTTGGAGCGGTCGAACTTGCGCAGGTAGTAGTCCTGCGTGCCGCCCTCGTCGAGCTGGATGGTGATGACGTCGGCCGAAACCTCGGCGACCACACCGGCCTTCTCGGCGGTGAGCACGTCGCCGGCGTCGATAGCCGCGTAGCCCTCCATACCGGTACCCACGAGAGGCGACTCGCTGCGCAGCAGCGGGACAGCCTGGCGCTGCATGTTGGCACCCATGAGTGCGCGGTTAGCGTCGTCGTGCTCGAGGAACGGGATGAGCGACGTTGCCACGGACACCATCTGGCGCGGCGAGACATCCATGTAACCGATGGTCTCGACGGGGATGAGGTCTACCTCGCCACCCTTCTTACGTGCGAGCACGCGAGGGTCGGCGAAGTGGGCGTCGGCCGTGAGGGGCGCGTTTGCCTGGGCGACGATGTAGTCGTCTTCCTCGCTGGCGGTCAGGTAGTCGATGGTGGTGGTGACCTTGCCATTGACGACTCGACGGTACGGCGTCTCGATGAAGCCGAACGCGTTGATGCGAGCGAACGATGCGAGCGAACCGATCAGGCCGATGTTCGGGCCTTCCGGGGTCTCGATCGGGCACATGCGGCCGTAGTGCGAGGGGTGAACGTCTCGAACCTCGACGCCTGCACGCTCACGCGACAGACCACCCGGGCCAAGGGCCGACAGGCGGCGCTTGTGGGTCAGACCCGCGAGCGGGTTGTTCTGGTCCATGAACTGCGAGAGCTGGCTGGTTCCGAAGAACTCCTTGATCGCCGCGACGACGGGGCGCACGTTGATCAGGGTCTGCGGGGTGATCGCTTCGATGTCCTGCGTGGTCATGCGCTCGCGGACGACGCGCTCCATGCGGGAGAGACCGGTGCGGACCTGGTTCTGGATGAGCTCGCCCACCGCGCGGATGCGACGGTTGCCGAAGTGGTCGATGTCGTCGACGTCGAGACGCACGTCGACCTTCTTGCCATCGCGGACACCCTTGACGGTCGACAGGCTGTTGTCGTGCACCGTGACGTTGGGGGCGGACTCGTCGTGCAGCGAGACCAGGTACTTGATGGTCGCGAGGATGTCCTCGAGGCTCAGTACGGAGTCTGACAGCGGAGCGTCGATGCCGAGCTTGCGGTTGATCTTGTAACGACCAACCTTCGCGAGGTCGTAGCGCTTCGAGTTGAAGTAGAAGTTGTCGAGGAGCGCACGCGCGGCCTCGGCGGCAACCTGCTCGCCGGGACGGAGCTTGCGGTAGATGTCCTTGAGGGCTTCTTCCTTCGTGAGGATGTTGTCCTTCTCGAGGGTGAGCTCGATCGACGGGAAGCCCTTGAACTCCTCGAGGATCTGCTCGCTCGTGAGGCCGAGGGCCTTGAGGAACACGGTGACGCTCTGCTTGCGCTTGCGGTCGATGCGCACGCCGACCTGGTCACGCTTGTCGATCTCGAACTCGAGCCATGCGCCACGGCTCGGGATGATGCGAGCGGAGTAGATGTCCTTGTCGGACAGCTTCTCGGGCGTGCGGTCGAAGTAGACACCGGGCGAACGCACCAGCTGGGAGACGACGACACGCTCGGTGCCGTTGATGATGAACGTTCCCTTGATGGTCATGAGCGGGAAGTCGCCCATGAAGACCGTCTGGGTCTTGATCTCACCCGTGAGGTGGTTCATGAACTCGGCGTTCACGTAGAGAGGAGCAGCGTAGGTCTTGCCACGCTCCTTGCACTCGTCGATCGTGTACTTCGGCTCTTCGAGCTCGGGGCCGGTGAACGACAGCTGCATGGTTTCGCCGAGGTCTTCGATCGGAGAAATCTCCTCGAAGATCTCATCGAGACCAGAGCGGGTCGGAAGGTCGGTGCGGCCCTGGGCCAGACCTTCCTCGACACGCTTTTTCCAGATGTCGTTTCCGACGAGCCAGTCGAAGCTCTCGGTCTGCAATGCGAGCAGATCGGGAACCGTCAGGGTGTCGGTAATCTTTGCGAACGACACACGCGATGCGGTGCGGCCGTTCTTAGTGGACTTTTTGGTGGACGCGTTGCGCGCAGCAGCCAAGGAAATAACCTCCGTGGACCCCGTCGGGCCTTATGCCGGTAGAAACCGACTGTCGGTAATGAAATGCTCACCAGGACCTAAAAAAGGCCTACCCCGCCGCTATACTCGGGGCGCACCAACTGTCCACAATATGACTGCATGGTTGTCTGGGAGCGCAAAGAACAACTATAGGACAGAACAGTCCCGCGTGTCCACCTATTCCTTGACCACAATCGTGGATTCGGCTATAAGACCCCACGGAGCCCAGCTGCAATGACCGACCTCGCCCCGTACGCGGCCTGGGACGACCTCTCGTCGTCGGCCCGCGAGGACCTCACAGCCCGCGTGGTCGTGGTGGGCGCGGAGTCGACCGGCAAGACCACACTGACCCAGGACCTGGTGAAGCACTACCGCGCACGAGGCGGCATCTGGAAGAACACGCTGTGGGTGTCGGAGTTCGGCCGCGACTACACGGTGCGCAAGATCGCCGAGCTGGGCATCAGTTTCGACGACGACGCCGAGTTCCGCAGCGCCGACTGGACCTCCAAGGACTTCGCGGTGATCGCCCTCGAACAGCAGCGCCTCGAAAACGCGGCGGCATCCGCCGGTTCGCCCGTTCTGTTCTGCGATACCGACGCCCTCGCCACCCAGATCTGGGAGCGTCGCTACCTCGGCAACGAGTCGACGGCCGCCCGCGATGCCCTGCCCACGCTGCCGCCCCGCGCCCTGTACCTGTTGACCGACCACCGCGACGTGATGTTCACGCAGGACGGCATCCGCGACGGCGAGCAATTTCGGCCGACGATGACCCAGTGGTTCGTCGACGAGCTCCGACTGCACGGCGAGCGCGGCCAGTTCGTTCGCGGCAACCGCGCGCAGCGGCTGGCCGAGTGCGTCACGCTCATCGACGAGGTTCTCGCCGAGAGGGCCGCACAGCTCTAAAGACCCCGCGGTGTGGCATGGTCAATAGATGAACGAGATACCGTCGATCGTGCTCAGCCACAGCGGCTACCGAGCGGTGATCGAGACCGACCGCTGGGTGCCCGGCTCGTTCACGCTGATCGTGGACGGCACACCCCAGTCGCACGTGAACCTCGACGACCCGGCCGAGCTGTTCTTCGAGTACATCCAGCGTATGGGCCACGTAATCGACCAGATCGGCATGCCCGGCCAGCCGATCACAGCCGTGCACCTCGGTGCCGGCGCCTTCACCCTGCCGCGCTACATCGAGGCGACGCGCCCCGGCTCACGCCAGCAGGTCGTCGAACTCGAGAGCGACCTCGTCGACTTCGTGCGCAAAGAGCTGCCGTGGTCGCCCCGCGCGCAGATCAAGGTGAGGCACGGCGACGCCCGCGAGGTGCTCGGTAAGTTCCCGGCGGGGCTGCGCGGCTCGGTCGACCTGCTCGTGGTCGACATCTTCAGCGGGGCCCGCACCCCGGCCCACGTGACCAGCCTCGAGTTCTACACCGAGGCCGTCTCGCTGCTCTCCGACGACGGTATCGTGCTGGTCAACGTGGCCGACGGACCCGGCCTCGCCTTCGCCAAGGCCGCCACCTCGACGCTCGCCGCGGTGGTCGCCGACGTGGCGTTGCTCGCCGAGACCCAGATTCTCAAGGGGCGCCGCTTCGGCAACGTCGTGCTGGTCGGGTCCCGGTCGCCGCTGCCGCTCGAGTGGATGCCGCGCATCCTTGCCGGCGGGCCGCACCCCGCCAAGGTCGTCGCGGGCGCAGAGCTGCGCGCCTTCATCGCGGGCGCCCCGATCGTCACCGACGCCACGGCCATCCAGTCGCCGCCGCCCGCCAAGAGCGTTTTCCAGGTGCGTCCCTGACGCCCGGAGGGGCAACCTTTCGACGCTGAACACGGCCGTGAGGGTCGATTCGTTGCCCCTCGGGTCCTCGGCGGGGAGACTGGGAGCATGAGCCGATGGATGCGCGTTGTCGCGACCGCGGGCGTCGTCGCCTTGCTCGCGGGGTGCGCGAGCGGTGGCACGCCCGAGCCGGTGCCGACGGCGAGCGCGCCGCCCAGCTCGTCACCGTCGCCCTCCCCCACGCCCGAGCCGCTCGCCCTGCCCGTGGGCGACCCGCCCGTCGTCGCCGAGGGCTTCACCACCCCGTGGTCGGTCGTGCGGCTGGCGAGCGGCTCGAGTCTGGTCAGCGAGCGCGACACCGCGCTGATCAAAGAGGTGACGGCGACCGGAGACGTGCGCGTCGTCGGCACCGTCGACGGCGTGCAGCCCGGCGGCGAGGGAGGCCTGCTCGGGCTGGCGGTTTCGCCGGAGGGCACCTGGCTCTACGCCTACTTCACCGCGGCCGGCGACAACCGCATCGTGCGGTTCGCGCTCGACGGCGGGCCCGGCGCCTACTCGCTCGGCGCCCGCGAAGACGTGCTCACCGGCATCGCCAAGGCCGGCAACCACAACGGCGGCCGCATCGGCTTCGGCCCCGACGGCATGCTGTACGCCACAACGGGCGACGCCGGCAACCGCACTGCCTCGCAGGATCCGGCCTCGCTGAACGGAAAAATACTGCGGATGTCGCCCACCGGCCAGGTGCCGCCCGACAACCCGGCGGCCGGGTCGCTCGTCTACTCGCTCGGCCACCGCAATCCGCAGGGGATCGCCTGGGACGCTTCCGGCCAGCTCTGGGCGGCCGAGTTCGGGCAGAACACGTGGGACGAGCTCAACGTCATTCGCCCGGGCGGCAACTACGGGTGGCCGACGGTCGAGGGCGTGGCATCCGACCCCGCTTTCGTCAACCCCGTGTACCAGTGGTCGACCGACGAGGCGAGTCCGAGCGGCCTGGCCTTCACCCGCGGGGCCTTCTATCTGGCCGCGCTCAAGGGCGAGCGGCTGTGGTCGGTCACCACCGACACCGGCGCGGTGGCGACACCGTGGTTCGCGGGAGTCTTCGGGCGCATCCGTGACGCGGTGCCCGGGCCGGACGGTTCGCTCTGGATGCTCACGAGCAACACCGATGGCCGCGGCGACCCCCGGGCGGGTGACGACAAGCTGCTGCAGGTTGCCCTCGAAACCGCCGACGCGGGTTAACCTTGATTCGCACGTCAATCTAAGGAACATCCGTGGCAATCGTTTTGGGTTACGACCCCACCACCCTTCGCGAACAGGTCGACCCCGTCGCGCTCGAAGAGCGTCTCGAGGAACTCGGCCAGCTTCGCAGCGCCGCGGCCCTCGACGAGAAGGTCGGGCTGCTGCGCTTGGCCGGCAAACTCGACGAGGCCTGGGACATCGCGAACCAGGCCGTCCGCCAGGCGCGATTCGGCGGCGACCGCGAGATGCTCGCGCTGGCACGCGTCCGACGCGCGCAGGTGCAGCAGGCTCTCGGCAAGCTGGAGCCCGCCCTCGCCGACCTCACCGATTGCGTCAACGAAGCCCACTCGCACGACTGGTCGGCAACCGAGGCGTTCGCCCTGCAGCAGCGCGGCCGGGTGAACTTCGACCTGGAAGACTTCGACGCCGCCCGCCGCGACTTCAGCGACGCGCTCAAGGTGCACGTGCGCATCAAGTCCTCCCCAGACGAGGTGGACGCCGCGATGATCGCCATCCAGATCACCGAGACCTTCATTGACGGTGCCGGGAGCTAGTTTCGTCAGGTGGCAGAACTAGTACGAGTACGGCAGTGGGCCGACGCCCTCATCGCGTTGCACCTCGACCCCGCGGTGTGGAGCTTCGGGTTCGACAACGCTAAGACGCGCGCGGGCCTGTGCAACTACACGACCAAGCGCATCTCGGTGTCGCGCTACCTAGCAGCCCGGTACGAAGACGACGAGATCCACCAGGTGCTGCTGCACGAAGTGGCCCACGCCATGGCGGGTTCGCGTGCCGGGCACGGCGCGCGCTGGAAGGCGACGGCGGCAGAACTGGGCTACGAGGGCAAACGGCTGCACGACGGGGCGATCGCAGACGAACTCGCGCCGTGGGTGGGCACGTGCCCGAGGGGGCACATCCACTACCGCTACCGAAAACCGACGCGGCTGCTGGCGTGCGGCAAGTGCTCGCGCAGCTTCGACCGCGCGAACGCGATCGACTGGGTGAAGCGCTAGCTAGGAGAGAGCCTTGGCCAGGTCGCCGACGACGTTCTTCCAATGCCCGAGCATCATGCGGCGTTCGTCGCGGTCGGCGAGCTCCTGGTGGTGGATGGCGATGGTCGTTCCCGCCTCGACCTCTTTCACGCTGATGACGAGCACGGTGTCGTGCGGCCAGTCGTCGGGGCGCCACGACAGGCGGATCTTCGAACCCTCGGTGTAGGCCAGCACTTCGCCCCGCACGCCGTCGGCCATCGAGTACGTGAAGCCTTTGACGCCGCGCAGCTCGCCCTTGCCGAGCCAGACCGGGACGCCGGCGCTGACCAGGTATTGCCAGACGACGGGCAGCGGAACGTCGACCGTCTCGCGCACTCCGACTTCCCAACCGGCGTCTTTCTTCGAGCCTGTATTGTCGGGAGTCGTGTTCGGAGCGGCATTCATGTAACCCACTATATTGGTTACGTGCAGTCTACGAAAACTACTGGCCAGTGGTTTCGCTCGGGTGACGGACACCGCTGGTGGTTCGATTCGGGCGCGCTACCCCTCGATTTCGCCTATTCCGGCGCCATGGGCGACAACCCGGCGTGGGAGATCCTGCACTCCGCCGACGATCTCGCCGCCTGGCTCGAGGGCCGGTTCCCCGAACAGCTGATGCCGGCCGCGCCCCGAGACCTGACCGACGCGCTCGCCCTCCGCGCGGCGATCGCCCGCAGCGCCATGTCCGCCGGTCGCGGCGAGGCACCCGCGGCGGAAGACGTCGACGTCATCAACCTGTTCGCCGCCACCCCCGACATCCCGCCGGCGCTGGCCGGCGGATCCCGCCAGGCCGGGCGCAGCAGAGCACGCCCGGGCCAGGCGCTGAGCGCGATGGCGCGCGAGGCGGTCGAGCTCTTCACCCCCGAGCAGCGCGAACGCATCCGGCACTGTGCGGCAGACGACTGCGGCCTCGTCTTCTACGACGAATCCCGGTCGAACAACCGCCGCTGGTGCTCGATGAAGCGCTGCGGCAACCGCGCCAAAGTGCGCACCCACCGCCTCCTCAACGGAGCCTGACCCGGGGGTGACTCCCGGCGCGACTCGCCGTAGGCTGGTCGACATACGCAACCCCAGACCCCGGTTGGTTCTTCCGCCGGAGTATCTAAGGGGCCTCACAATGTCAGCCACCACCGCCGAAACGCTCTCGCCCGGATGGCTCGACTCGCTCTTCACGCGCTCCATCACCGAGGCGGTAGCCGCGGTCGGCGACTCCAGCGGGGTTCCCGCGCTCGAGTGGCGGGTGCGCATCGACAACGGCGAAATCGTCGTTCTCGGCACGCCGCCCGAGCACTCGAGCGAGCCGGTGGCGCTATGCCGCGAGTGGGCGCGGGCGCTCGGACTCGACCGCGGCCGCTACGACGCGTCGGAGGACGTGTCGAGCTGGAGCCGCGTCGACGGCCCGTGGCTCATCGAGGTGTCGACGTCGATCTACTAGTCGACGACCTTGACCTCTTTCCAGAAGGCCACGTAGTTGGAGAAGTCCTTGCCGACGCGGTCGAACGCGCCGGGCAGCGGGTTCGGGTAGCTGAAGGCGCGATCCTGCAGCAGGCTGTCGCCCGATTTCACCGAGAAGTACTGGCAGTCGCCCTTCCACGGGCAGTGGTACGGGGTGGGGCTCTCGACGAGGTACTCGCTGTTCACGCTCGACGGCGGGAAGTACCAGTTGCCCTCGATCGAGATCAGGTCTTCTTTGGGGGATTCGGCGATGACGAGATCGCCCAGTAGTGCCTTCATTAGTGCTCCTTAGGGGGGTTAGCAATCAAAACGCTACGCGCGCAGCCTGAATTCCCGCGGCACGAGGGCAGACTGGTCGCATGAGAGTCCTCTTGAAGCTCGTTCTGGATTGCGAGCCGGATGCGGCGTGGCAGGCGCTACGCAGTCCCGCGGTATTCCGACAGGTGTCGTCGCCGTTGATGGTGTTCACCTCGCTCGACGAAGAAGGGTTCCAGGAGACGTGGAGCGAGGGCGAACACCGGGTCGCGGCCAAGGCGTTCGGCCTGGTGCCGGCCGGCGAGCAGATCATCGCCATCCGCACCGAGGAGCGCCTGGACCACGTGCACGGCAAACACGAGAGTCCCACCCGGGTGCGGATCGTGCACGACACCGGCCGCGGCCTCAGCTGGCCGCTGACCCTGACGAAGCACTGGCACCACCGCATGGCGGTGTCGGCGCAATCGGACGGCCGCACGCTCTACCGCGACCAGCTCGAGTTCGACGCCGGCGCGCTCACCCCCGTGCTCTGGCTCGCCTACTGGGGGTTCTGGCAGTGGCGCGCGGTCGCGATCAGGCGTCTCGCGCGCGACTGGTGACGCCGCGCACGCCCACCACCCGACGCCGGGCGCGGGCGTAGCCTCGAATCCATGACCTCCCCCATCACCCTCATCACCGGCACGTCCAGCGGAATCGGCCTCGAAATCGCGCTGCAGTCCGCTGCCGCCGGCCACACCGTCATCGCGACCATGCGCGACCTCGCGAAGGCGGGCGCACTGCGTGACGCGGCCTCCGCGAACGGCGTGACCGTCGACATCCGCCAGCTCGACGTCACCGACCCCGCCTCCATCGACGCCTGCGTCGCCTCGGTGATCGCCGACCACGGTCGCCTCGACGCCCTCGTCAACAACGCCGGCGCGGGCCACGTCGCGACCATCGAGAACGAGACGCTCGACGACGTGCGCCAGGTCATGGAGGTCAACTTCTTCGGCGTCGTCGCCGTGACCAAGGCCGCGATGCCGCTGCTGCGCGCGTCGGGCGGCCGGGTCGTCACGGTCTCGAGCGTCGGCGGCGCGGTCGGGCAGCCGTTCAGCGAGGCGTACTGCGCGGCGAAGTTCGCGGTGGAGGGCTTTATGGAGTCGCTCGCGCCCGTCGCCGCGACCGTGGGCGTCCGCGTCTCGGTCGTCGAGCCGGGCGCCGTGGCGAGCGAGTTCGTGCCGAACATCGGCCTGTCGTCGGCGAAGATGGTCGCCGAGGCCGGCGCGTACGGCCCGGCCCTCGCCGGCTACCTCGCCGCGTCGGGATCGTCGTTCTCGAAGGCGCAGTCGTCGGCGGATGCCGCCGCCGCGATCGTCGCGGTGTTGGTCGCGGATGCGCCTCCCGCCCGCGCCCAGACCTCCGACAGTGCGCGGGCCTTCGTCGGCACCAAGTTCGCCGACCTCGACGGTTCCGCGGTGCAGGCGCTGACCCGCACCTGGGTCGCGGGCTAGCCTTACGCCATGACCGCTCTCGAAGTCGCCGACTGGCGCCGGCAGGTGTTCGCCCTCTACGAGCGGGTGCGCGCCACCCCCGATCCCGCGGAGGGCCACACGCTGTGGCGCACCCAGCGCGATCGGCTTTTCGCGCAGCATCCGTCGACCCCCGTCATGGAGGCCGACCTGCCCGCGTTCGCCGGACTGCCGGTCGAACCGTACGACCCGGCCTGGCGCTTCGAGGTCGAGATCGAGGAGGCCGAGCCCGCCCACTTCGACTTCGAGACCGGAACCGACGGCGTCGTGCCGTTCGACCGGCTGGGCATCGCGGTGGTTCCGGGGGTCGGCTCGCTCGACGTCTGGCGGCTGACGAGCTACGGCGGCGGGATCTTCGTTCCCGTGCGCGACGGTCTCGCGGGCACACACGGCGGAACCTACGGCGGCGGCCGCTACCTCGTCGACTCGATCAAGGGCGCGCTGCTGCAGTCGTCGACGACGTCGCTCGTGCTCGATTTCAACTTCGCGTACAACCCGTCGTGCGCCTACGACCCGGCCTGGGCGTGCCCGCTCGCCCCACCCGGGAACCGCGTGCCGGTCGAGATCCCGGTGGGCGAGCGTTACTTCGGCTCGTACTGACCGCCCGCGCCCGCGTACCAAATGCAGGAGATTTCGCGTC
Organism: Conyzicola nivalis; assembly: GCF_014639655.1. NCBI lineage: Bacteria > Bacillati > Actinomycetota > Actinomycetes > Micrococcales > Microbacteriaceae > Conyzicola > Conyzicola nivalis. Next base: position 50,548 of record NZ_BMGB01000002.1, on the reverse strand, counting down.
GAGTCACAGGTTTACGGGGATGCGCGGCCCGTCTCGCAGAAATCTCCTGCATTTGGCACGGGGTGCGGTGGGATACGGGCGGGCGGATGACACGGGGCCGGCGCGACACGTGAGCCGCAGCATCCGACCCACCCTTCTGCCAAATGAAGGAAAACTAGGGGTCGAGTCACACCTTCGCTGGGATGCGCGGCCCTCATCATCGAAATCTCCTTCATTTGGCAGCGGGGCAGGAACCGGCGGGCGAAAAACGGGGTGTGCTAGCGTTAAGGCACTTGCGAGTCCATGACGGACTCCCTGCGTCGTTGAACGCTCCCTCTTCTCGCCCGTGCCGATCAAAAGCACAGGGCTCGTAGAAACTTTCTCCGGCGAACGGATGTGGCCATCGCCACCTTCGCCACTCTGTCCGGTTTCGATCCGGGCGCTAGAGCGCCCTACTCAACCGGCTGATGCCCGAAAGGCACCAACACCTTCATGTCAGAAAACTCCTTCGCCGCGCTCGGCGTTCCGGCTCCCCTCGTCGCGGCCCTCGCCGCCCAGGGAATCGACGCCCCGTTCCCGATCCAGGTCGACACGCTCCCCGACACCCTGTCGGGCCGCGACGTTCTCGGCCGCGGTAAGACCGGCTCGGGCAAGACCCTCGCCTTCTCGATCCCCATGGTCGCGCGTCTCGCCGGCAAGCTCGCCGGTGGCAGCCGCCGCCCGAACCGCCCACTCGCGCTCATCCTCGCCCCGACCCGCGAGCTCGCCACCCAGATCACCGTCGCGCTCACCCCGCTCGCTGACGCCTACGGCCTCAAGTCGACCACCATCTTCGGTGGCGTCAGCCAGCAGCGCCAGGTCGCGGCCCTCAAGGCCGGTGTCGACATCGTCGTCGCCTGCCCCGGCCGCCTCGAAGACCTCATGAAGCAGGGCTTCGTCAACCTCGACTCGGTCGAGATCTCGATCCTCGACGAGGCCGACCACATGGCCGACCTCGGTTTCCTTCCCGTCGTGACCCGCATCATGGACAAGACTCCCTCCAGCGGACAGCGCATGCTGTTCAGCGCCACGCTCGACAACGGCGTGGACAAGCTGGTCCGCCGCTACCTCCACAACGAGGTGCTGCACTCGGTCGACGAGGCCACCAGCCACGTCTCGGCCATGACCCACCACGTGTTCGAGGTCGACTCGGTCGAGGCCAAGCGCCTGCTCATCGAGAAGCTGGCCTCGGGCCAGGGCCGTCGCATCCTGTTCATGCGCACCAAGCACCACGCCAAGAAGCTCGCCCGCCAGCTGACCGACGCCGGCATCCCGGCCGTCGACCTGCACGGCAACCTCTCGCAGGTCGCCCGCGACCGCAACCTCGCGGCCTTCGCGGCCGGCACGAGCCGCGTTCTCGTCGCGACCGACGTCGCCGCCCGCGGCGTGCACGTCGACGACATCGAACTCGTGATCCACGTCGACCCGCCGGCCGAGCACAAGGCCTACCTGCACCGCTCGGGCCGCACCGCCCGTGCCGGCAAGGAAGGCGAGGTCGTCACCCTCGTTCTGCCCGAGCAGCGCAAGGACACCGCGCAGCTGCTGCGCAAGGCGGCCATCACCGTCACCCCGCAGCGGGTGACCGCGGACTCGCCCGCCGTCCTCGCCCTCGTCGGCGAGGTCGCCGAGTACGTGAAGCCGCTGCCCCGCGCCGCCGAGCCCGTTCGCGGACAGAGCCAGGGTGGACGCAGCCAGGGCGCCAACGCCCAGCGCAAGCGCACCAACCGCGAGGGTGGCGCAGACGCTGCTCCCCGCCGTGACCGCAACGGACGCCCGGCAGCAGCCGGTGCACCCGCTGCCGGCGGCCGCGCCGGTGGTGGCGCTCGTCGTGGTGGCGCCACCGGCGGACGTCCCGCAGCCGCAGCATCCGCCCCTCGCACCTACTCGACCTCGACCGGCGGCAACTCCGGCTACGCCGAGCAGGCCGGCGGCGCACGTCGCCAGGGTCGTCGCGCCCAGGGCTGATAGCTCTCGACATCTCGATGGGCCCCGCCCCGACTTCGGTCGGAGCGGGGTCCATTTTGGTAGTGCCCCCGCGCCGCCCGCAGTACTAACCTTTGCTCATGACTACGGTTGTCCGCCGCGCCTCACTCCACGACGCTGACCGCCTTGGGGTGCTGCACTCGCAGTGCTGGGCCGAGTTGTACGCCGGTGTGCTGCCGCCCGACGTCCTCGCCGAGCTGAGTCCGGCCGTGATGGCGCAGCTGTGGCAGCGGTTCGTGACGCGCGGCGAGGAGTACGCCCAGTACGTCGCGGAGGTCGACGGCGACGTCGTCGGGTTCGTGGGCTTCGGCCCCGGCCGCGACGAGGGCTACGCCGAGGTCGTCGAGGTGTACTTCTGCTACGTCGCGCCGGGGTTCCAGAGGTCGGGGATCGGGAGCGAATTGCTCGCCGCCGAGACGGATGCCACGTATCTCTGGATCTCGGAGAGCAACCGGGCCGCCCACAGGTTCTATCGTCGTAACAAGTTCGGACCGGACTCGCGGCGACGCATCGGTTCGCTCTTCGGCACGGACCTGCCCGAGATCCGGATGAGCCGCTAGGGCAGAACGCCCACCGAGGCGAGCGCGGCGCGCACCAGAGCGCCCCGGCCGCCCTCCATGTCGGCGGAGATGCTGGGCGACACGGCCTCGGCCGGGGTCATCCAGGTCAGCTCGAGGGCGTCTTGGCGCGGTTCGCAGGTGCCTGTCACGGGCACGACGTAGGCGAGGGCGACCGCGTGCTGGCGGGCGTCGGTGAACTTGCTGTCGCTCGGCCAGGGGAAGAACTCGGCGACGTTGAACGGCACCGGGCTGGCGGGCAGCAGGGGGAACGCCATCGGTCCGAGGTCCTTCTCGAGATGGCGGAACAGCGCGTCGCGCAGCGTCTCGCCGTACATGACGCGGCCGGAAACGAGGGTGCGGGTGATCGCGCCTTCGAGCGACGCGCGCAGGAGCATTCCGACCTCGGTGACGCGTCCGAGTCCGTCGACGCGGACCGGGATGGCCTCCACGTAGAGCAGCGGGAGTCGGCGCCGGGTCTCGGCCAGCTCCTCTTCTGACAGCCAGCCGGAATTGGGATCTGGGGTGCCTACGGAGCTCATGCTCCATTGTTACCCATCGCGGGGCATCCGTCGCTCACAACCGTGCGAGTCAGCGGATGTCGGCGGCTCGGGAGAAGATGGACGGATGAGCGACGTGCTCGGCAGATTTTCTCCGGCGACCAGGGAGTGGTTCGACGGAGCCTTCAGCGAGCCGACGGCCGCCCAACTCGGTGCGTGGGAGGCCGTCTCCAGCGGAAACCACGCTCTCGTCGTGGCACCCACCGGATCGGGCAAGACGCTCGCGGCGTTCCTCTGGGCGATCGACCGGCTGGCCTCCGTGCCGCCGCCCGAAGACCCGCTGCACCGCACCCGCGTGCTCTACATCTCGCCGCTCAAGGCGCTCGGCGTCGACGTCGAACGCAACCTGCGCGCCCCCCTCGTCGGCGTGACGCAGACCGCCAAGCGGCTCGGCCTCGCGGCGCCCGAGGTGACCGTCGGGGTGCGGTCGGGCGACACCACCCCCGGAGACCGCCGCGTGCTCGCCCGCACTCCCCCCGACATCCTGATCACCACTCCCGAGTCGCTCTACCTCATGCTCACGAGCGCGGCGAAGGAGACGCTCATGGGCGTCGAGACCGTCATCGTCGACGAGGTCCACGCCGTCGCGTCGACCAAGCGCGGCGCCCACCTGGCCGTCTCGCTGGAGCGCCTCGACGCCATGCTGGCGAAGCCCGCGCAACGCATCGGGCTGTCGGCGACGGTGCGCCCGCGCGAAGAGGTGGCGCGGTTCCTCGCCGGAACGTCCCCGGTGTCGATCGTGCAGCCGGTGTCGACCAAGAAGTTCGACCTCACCGTAGTGGTGCCGGTCGAAGACATGACCGAGCTCGGGGCGGCACCGGCGATGGAGGGCTCGGCCGCCGGCGCCCAACCGCAGGGCTCGATCTGGCCGCACGTCGAGGAGAAGATCGTCGACCTGATCTTCGAGCACCGGTCGACCATCGTGTTCGCCAACTCCCGCCGGCTGGCAGAACGGCTGACGGCGCGGCTGAACGAGATCGCCGAGGAGCGGGAAGCGGTCGCTCAAGAGGCGGTCGCTGAGCTTGTCGAAGCGGAGCTGGTCCCTTCGACAGGCTCAGGGACCGTACGAACGATTCCCGCCCAGATGATGGCGCAGGCCGGCTCCACCTCGGGAGCCGCGCCGGTGCTGGCCCGCGCCCACCACGGCAGCGTGAGCAAAGAGCAGCGCGCCGGCATCGAGGACGACCTCAAGAGCGGTCGGCTGCGCTGCGTCGTCGCCACGAGTTCGCTCGAACTCGGCATCGACATGGGCGCCGTCGACCTGGTCGTGCAGGTCGAATCGCCGCCCTCGGTCGCGAGCGGCCTGCAGCGCATCGGCCGCGCCGGCCACCAGGTGGGCGAGACGTCGAAGGGCGTCCTCTTTCCCAAGCACCGCGCCGACCTGCTGCACACCGCGGTCGCCGCTAAGCGCATGCTGTCGGGTCAGATCGAGGCCATCAGCGTTCCGGCCAACCCGCTCGACGTCCTCGCCCAGCAGACCGTCGCCGCGGTGGCGCTCGGCCCGCTCGGCGTGGAGGAGTGGTTCGAGACCGTCCGCCGCAGCGCGCCGTTCGCCACCCTCCCCCGCAGCGCCTACGTCGCGACGCTCGACCTGCTGAGCGGGCTCTACCCCAGCGACGAGTTCGCCGAGCTGCGTCCCCGCATCGTCTGGGACCGCGTGGGCGGCACGATCACCGGGCGCCCCGGCGCGCAACGGCTGGCCGTGACATCCGGGGGCACCATCCCCGACCGCGGGCTGTTCGGCGTCTTTATGGTGGGCGAGAAGGCGGCGCGCGTCGGCGAGCTCGACGAGGAGATGGTCTACGAGTCGCGCGTCGGCGACGTGTTCGCGCTCGGCGCGACCAGTTGGCGCATCGAAGACATCACCCACGACCGCGTGCTCGTCTCGCCCGCGTTCGGGCAGCCGGGCAAGGTGCCGTTCTGGAAGGGCGACGGCCTGGGTCGACCCGCCGAACTGGGGCGGGCCATCGGGGCGTTCACGCGGGAGGTGTCGACCGCCTCGGGGACCGACGGCGTGAAGGAGCGCATGGAGGCGGCAGGCCTCGACGAATTCGCCGCCAACAACCTCATCGCCTTCGTCGCCGACCAGAAGCAGTCGACCGGGCACGTCCCCACCGACAAGACGCTCGTGGTCGAGAGATTCCGCGACGAGCTCGGCGACTGGCGTGTCATCCTGCACTCGCCCTTCGGCATGCAGGTGCACGCGCCCTGGGCCCTCGCTGTGGGTGCGCGGGTGCGCGACAGGATGGGCATGGATGGCGCGGCCATGGCGAGTGACGACGGCGTCGTCGTGCGCATCCCCGACACCGACGCGGAGCCGCCCGGCGCCGAGCTCTTCGTCTTCGAACCCGGCGAGCTGCAAGACATCGTGACCGAGGAGGTGGGCGGCTCGGCGCTGTTCGCCTCGCGTTTCCGCGAGTGTGCGGCGCGCGCCCTGCTGCTTCCGCGCTACAACCCCGGCAAGCGCAGCCCGCTCTGGCAGCAGCGCCAGCGCGCCTCGCAGCTGCTCGATGTGGCCCGCAAGTTCCCGAGTTTCCCGATCGTGCTCGAGACCGTGCGCGAGGTGCTGCAGGACGTCTACGACCTGCCGGCGCTCGTGGGTGTCGCCGGCGAGATCGAGAGCCGCAGCATCCGAATCGTCGAGACCGAGACGGATGTTCCGTCGCCGTTCGCGAGGTCGCTGCTGTTCGGGTACGTGGCCGCGTTTATGTACGAGGGCGACTCGCCCCTCGCCGAGAGACGCGCCGCCGCGCTGTCGCTGGACTCGACGCTGCTGGCCGAGCTGCTCGGACGTGCGGAACTGCGCGAACTGCTCGACGCCGGCGTCATCGAACAGACCGAGCTCGAGTTGCAGCGCCTCGCCGCCGACCGCCGGGCGAAAGACGCCGAGGGCATCGTCGACGTGTTGCGCCTGCTCGGGCCGCTGTCGACGCAGGAGATCAGGGAGCGGAGCTGGTTGAGTAGGAGCGCCAGCGACGTATCGAAACCCTCCGAGGACGAGGTTTCGATACGCTCGCTGGGCGAGCTACTCAACCAACTTGCCAGAGACAACCGCGTGCTGCGGGTGACCATCGCCGGCACCGAGCGCTGGGCCGGCATCGAAGACGCCGCCCGCCTGCGCGACTCGCTCGGTGTGCCCCTGCCGATCGGCGTGCCGGCCGCGTTCATCGAGCCCGTCGCCGACCCGTTGGGCGACCTCATCGGCCGCTTCGCCCGCACCCACGGCCCGTTCACCGTCGCCGACGCCGCCTCACGCTTCGGCCTGGGCGTCGCCGTCGTGCTCGACACGCTGCGCAGGCTCGCGAGCGAACGCCGGGTGATCGAGGGCGAGTTCCGTCCGGGCGCGACCGGCAGCGAGTGGTGCGACGTCGAGGTGCTGCGCCGCCTGCGCAGCCGCTCGCTCGCGGCGCTGCGGCACGAGGTCGAGCCGGTCGACGCGCCCACCCTCGGCCGCTTCCTGCCCGCGTGGCAGCACGTCGGAAGCAACCTGACCGGCATCGACGGCCTCGTCCAGGTGATCGACCAGCTCTCCGGCGTCGCCCTGCCCGCCTCGGCGTGGGAGACCCTCGTGCTGCCGGCGCGTCTGCGCAACTACTCCCCCGCCTGGCTCGACGAGCTGACCCTCACCGGCGAGGTCGTCTGGTCGGGACGCGGGTCCCTCCCGGGCAGCGACGGCTGGGTGAGCCTGCACCTCGCCGAGACGGCACCGCTCACGCTCGCCGAGCCCAGCGGCGACGAGACCACCGAGCTGCAACGTTCCATCCTCGCGAACCTCGCCGGGGGCGGCGCGTTCTTCTTCCGCCAGCTGTCGGGCGCGGTCGGCAGCATGGACGACAAAGAACTCACGACCGCCCTGTGGGACCTGGTCTGGGCCGGGCTCGTGACGAACGACACGTTCTCGCCGCTGCGTTCCTACCTCGGCGGCAAGGCCGCCCCGAAGCGGGCCCCGTCGCGGTCGCGGGCCTACCGCGGTCGCGCGCGGCCCAGCCTGCCGAGCCAGGCCGGCGCGCCGAACGTGGGCGGACGCTGGTCGCTGCTGCCGCTCGCCGAGGGCGACACCACGATCCGCGCCAAGTCGATGGCCGAGCTACTGCTGGAGCGGCACGGTGTCGTCACCCGCGGCGCCGTGGTGAGCGAGGGCATCCGCGGCGGCTTCAGCCTCGCGTATAAGGTGCTCAGCGGGTTCGAGGAGATCGGCCGCGCCCGCCGCGGCTACTTCGTCGAGGGGCTCGGAGCCGCCCAGTTCGCCACCGGGGCCACCGTCGACCGGCTGCGCGCGTTCACCAAAGACGACGCGTCCACTGCGCCGCCCGCCGCGATCACGCTCGCCGCCACCGACCCCGCCCAGCCCTACGGCGCCGCCCTGCCGTGGCCGGCAGCCGACGCCGACGAGCCCCGCGGACACCGTCCCGGTCGCAAGGCCGGCTCGCTCGTGGTGCTCGTCGACGGCGAGCTGGCCGTCTACGTGGAACGCGGCGGCAAGACGGTGCTCACCTTCAGCACCGACGAGGAGGCGTTGGCCGCGGCATCCGCATCTCTCGCCTCGATCGTGCGCACCGGGCTCGGCAAGCTCCGCATCGAGCAGGTCGACGGCGTCTCGATCACCGGCACGCCGCTCGGCATCGCGCTGGGCGACGCCGGCTTCAGCGCGACGCCGCGCGGATTGTCGCTCCGTGCCTGAGGGCGATACCGTCTGGCTCACCGCCGACAACCTGAACAAGGCGATCGGCGGCCAGGTGCTCACCGCGTGCGACGTGCGCGTGCCGGCGTTCGCTACCGTCGATCTCACGGGCGAGACCGTGCACGACGTCGAGAGCCGCGGCAAGCACCTGCTGCACCACGTGGGCGACATGACGATCCACACGCACCTCAAGATGGAGGGGTCGTGGCACCTGTACCGGCACGGCACCCCGTGGCGTCGGCCGGCGCACCAGGCCCGCATCATCCTCACCACCGCCGACTGGGTGACCGTGGGATTCTCGCTCGGCATAACCGAGATCGTGCCCACCGCCGACGAAGACAGCGTCGTCGGCTACCTGGGCCCCGACCTGCTCGGTGAGTTCGACGCTACCGAGGCGATCGCCCGGCTCAGCGCCGACCCGTCGGTGCCCTCGTTCGTCGCACTGCTCGACCAGCGCAACCTGGCCGGCATCGGCAACGTCTACGCCAACGAGCTGTGCTTCCTGCGCGGCATGCTGCCCACGCGTCCGATCGGTGAAGATCCGGATGTCGCGGCCACCGTCGCCCTCGCCCGCAAGCTGTTGGCGGCCAACCGAGGCCGGGTAGACCGTTCCACGACCGGCGACCTGCGCTCCGGCCGCAACGCCTGGGTGTACGGACGCGGCGGCAAGCCGTGCCTGCGCTGCGGCACCCGCATCCGCCGCGGGAAACTCGGGGCGACCGTGCTCACCGAGCGCGACACCTTCTGGTGCCCGCGCTGCCAGACGTAGCCGCCCGGCCCCAGCTTCTGCGCAACCCTGGGACGTCTGCGCATCGTCGCGCACGCGCACGTGACCCGAGAGTGCGCAGACACGGCCGGACGGCGGCGGCGCACACAAAAGGGCCGCCCCTTCCGGGACGGCCCTCGCAGTGGAACGGGTTACGCGGGGATGCTCGCCAGCACCTCGTCGAGGGCCGCGGTGGCTTCCTCTTCGGTGCTCTGGCGGGCGAGCGCGAGCTCGGACACGAGGATCTGGCGGGCCTTGAGCAGCATGCGCTTCTCGCCGGCCGACACGCCCTTGTCCTGGTCGCGGCGCCACAGGTCGCGAACGACCTCGCTCACGCTGTAGACGCTTCCGCTGCCCATCTTCTCGGTGTTGGCCTTGAAGCGGCGCGACCAGTTGCCCGGCTCCTCGACCCACTCGCTGCGCAGCACGTCGAACACGGCCTCGACGCCCGCGGCGTCGATGACGTCGCGCACGCCGATCAGCTCGACGTTCTCCTGCGGAAGGTCGATCATCAGGTCGCTCGCGTGCACGTTCAGCGTGAGGTAGGTCTTGTCGACGCCCTTGACTGTGCGGGTCTTGACCGCGGTGATGGTGGCTGCTCCGTGGTGTGGGTAGACGACGGTTTCCCCTACTTCGAAAATCATTTGGGCTGCCTCTAATCGTTTGTTGTTGTCGGTCACCGTGGCCGTGCTGTAGCGCGGCGGCTGGTTGCCGTTGTTGGAAGATCGGGTCTTTCGCGCGGCGACATTGCGGCGCATCCTCTGGCTCGCTGAGGAAGGGGTAACAATTCTACCACTCGGGGGACACTCTCAACCTGAGTGCGTTATAAGGGGTCCCGAAGGCGCCGATTCGCGCGCCGGACCGGCTCCCGACAGCCACAGGCTAGCGTGGTGAGCATGGTTACCATCGACCCGTCCGCCGTCATCTGGTCGGCCCCCGAGCGCGAACGCGCCGGCCGACCGCTGCTCGTTCTGCTGCACGGGTTCGGCTCGCACGAGGGCGACCTCTTCGGCCTGTCGCCCCAGCTGCCGCTCGGCCCCGTGATCGCCTCACTACGCGCGCCGCTCGACGCCGGACAGGGCGGCTTCGCCTGGGCCCCGCTGTCGCGGCAGGCGGATGCCGCAACGGTGGCGAAGGGGGCCGACGAGGTCGCGGTCGCGCTTCTCGAATGGCTCGCCACCACCGAGTCCACATCGGTGGGCCTGCTCGGCTTCTCGCAGGGCGCCGCCGTCGCCATGCAGCTGCTGCGTAACGCGCCCGAACGGTTCGCGTTCGCCGTGAACCTCAGCGGCTTCGCCGTGCCCGACGACAACGCCGGAGACGCCGAGCTCGCCCGCGTCAGCCCTCCGGTCTTCTGGGGCCGCGGCACCGCAGACCAGGTGATCACGCCCGACTTGATCGCCTACACGCAGCAGTGGCTGCCCGAGCATTCCACGCTGACCGAGCGCATCTACGAGGATCTCCCGCACTCGATCTCGCGCCCCGAGCTCGACGACGTGAACGCCTTCATCCGCTCGGTGTGGCGCTAGCGGCGCTTCTGCCAGCCGACCGCGTAGACGAAGAGGATTCCGATCGCGGTGGCGACGCCGAGGGCGATCGAGACCGGCGAGAGGAACTGCAGGATCTGCAGGCCGACGTAGTCGACGGTCGAGGCCGCGTCCGTCGCGAGGAACGGGGCGCGCGCCGCCTGGATGCCCCAGACCCCCGCAGCGACGAGCGCGACGCTCACCACGCTGAGCGCGATCAGGAACGGGTTGGGGCGCGGTCGGTCGTCGAGAGCCGCGGCATCCGCGGGTTCTGAATCGGCGGCGTCCGATCGTGTCGGCGGCAGTTTGATGGCGGGAGCGGACACGTACGGCTGGGTCGCGCTGGGCTCGGGCGGGTGCACCGGGCTCGCGCGTCTGGCGTCACGCTGCACCACGCGGGGCGCATCCGAAGCGCTGGCCCCGTCGAATCCCCGCTGGAAGGCCGGGTCGAATCGGGGGTCGAAGTCGTCGTCGGATCTGGCGTTCATGGTCGTCCCTTCGGGTCTCGCTCCGAGCGTATCGCCCGGAGGGCGGGCGGATGACTCGTCAGACGGCCAATGGCTCGGTGGGCGGCTGCGGGCGGGCCGAACGCACGGCGCCGATGCTCGCGACGATCACGAGCCCGATGGCCACGGCGCCGACCACGGTGAAGCGCTGGTCGAGGATGACGAGTCCGGCGAGGGTGGCGATGGCGGGCGCGAGCGACATGAGGATCGCGAAGGTCGAGGCGGGCAGCCGCCGCAGCGCGAGCAGCTCGAATGCGTACGGCAGCGTCGACGAGAGCAACGCGACCGCCGCACCGAGCAGCAGGATCTGCGGCTCGAACAGCGCCGGTCCCGTCAGCGTGATGCCGAACGGCAGGGTGACCAGCGCGCCGATGCTCATCGCGATGGCGAGTCCGTCGAAGCGTGGGAAGTGCTGGCCCGTGCGGGCGGAGAGCAGGATGTAGCCCGCCCACGTCGCACCGGCTCCCGCGGCGAAGACAACGCCGAGGGGGTCGAGGTGTCCGAAGCTGCCCTGTCCGAGCAGCGCGACTCCGGCGAGCGCGATGACCGCCCAGACCCAGCGGGAGCGCTTGCGGCTGGTGAAGACCGAGACGGCGAGCGGGCCGAGCACCTCGATCGTCACGGCCGCGCCGAGCGGGATGCGGTCGAGCGCCTCGTAGAAGAGAAAGTTCATCGCGGCGATGGCGATGCCGAAGGCGACGACGGTGGCCCAGCTGGCCCGGGTGTAGCCACGCACGGTCGGCCGGCTTATGGCGAGCAGGATGAGCGCCGAGAAACCCAGCCGCAGCGATACGACGCCCAGCGCGCCGACGGCGGGGAAGAGCAACACGGCGAACGACGCGCCCACCTCTTGCAGCGCGAGGCCGGCGACGACGAGCCCGACCGACCCGAGGGGGAGCGCCGAGCGCGTTATTGCCATGAGGCAACCGTATGCGCTCGCGACGACGCCTCGGTTCGGGCGCCTCGGTCCGTCAGTGCGCCGCTCCGACAACCAGCGACACGGCGAGCGCCACCATCACCACGGCGATGATCGCGTCGAGCACACGCCACGCCGCCGGCTTCGCGAAGACGGGCTGCAGCAGCCTCGCGCCGTAGCCGAGCGCGGTGAACCAGACGACGCTCCCGAGAACCGCGCCGGCGCCGAACCACCAGCGGCCGTCGTCGTGGGTGTTGGCGATCGACCCCAGCAGCACGACCGTGTCGAGGTAGACGTGCGGGTTGAGCCAGGTGAGGGCAAGCACTGTGCCGACCGTCGCGGCGAGGCTCGTGCGCACGGTCGGACCGTCTGCGGTGAGCGCCGCCGGGCGGAGGGCCCGCCTGGCGGCGAGGATTCCGTAGCCGAGGAGGAAGGCGGCACCGGCGTACCGCACGATGACGAGCACTTCGGGTGCTGCAGCGATCACGGCGCCCGCCCCGGCGATCCCCAGGAGGATGAGCACGGCATCCGACACCGCGCAGACGACCACGACGACGAGCACGTGTTCGCGGCGCAGTCCCTGGCGCAGCACGAAGGCGTTCTGGGCGCCGATCGCGACGATGAGGGAGAGGCCGAAACCGAAGCCGGCGAGAGCGGTGAGGAGCATGAGCCAACGGTAGGGCGGGTCGCTGAAACAGTCCAGCTAACGTTTCTTATCCCGCATTAGTATGGCTAATCATGGACTTCGACCTCGCCCAGTTGCGTGCGCTGAGTGCGACCGTCGCCGAGGGCAGCCTCGAGGCGGCGGCACGGCGGCTGCATGTGACCCCCTCCGCCGTGAGCCAGCGCATCAAGGCCCTCGAGTCGGCCGTGGGCGCCGTACTGCTGCAGCGCACCAAGCCGGTGCGGGTGACCGAGCGCGGTCAGGCGGTTCTGCGCCTCGCCCGGCAGGTCGACGTTCTCGCCGCCGACGCCCAGCGCGAGCTGGGTGACGAGGCCGGCGACGGCCGCCCGGTGAACATCCCCATCGCGGTCAACGCCGACTCGCTCGCCACCTGGATCCTGCCCGCCCTCGCCACACTGCCGAGCGCGCCGACGTTCGACATCCACCTCGACGACCAGGAGCACACGACCGCGCTGCTGCGCTCTGGCGCGGCGATGGCGGCGATCACCGCGGTCGCCCAACCGATCCAGGGCTGCACCTCCACCCTGCTCGGAACAATGCGGTATCGCCCGCGCTGCAGCGCCCGTTTCACCGAAAGCTGGTTCGCCGGGGGCGCCACCCGCGACGCGCTCGACCGGGCACCGGTCGTCGTCTTCGACCGCAAAGACGACCTGCAGGATGCCTACCTGCGTCGCGCGGGACTCCCCCAGCCCGCACCGCCCCGGCACTTCGTCCCCTCGTCGGCGGACTTCGTGAGGGCGGTGGAACTCGGCCTCGGCTGGGGCAACGTCCCCGACCTGCAGGACACCCCCGAGCTGGTCGCCTTCGACCCCGACGCGGTATTCGACGTGCCGCTCTACTGGCAGCAGTGGCAGCTGCAGTCGGCGACGCTCGACGAGGTCGCGGACGCGGTCAGGCGCGCGGCCGCGCAACACCTCCGCTGAGAACGGGTTGGCGCATCCGCGAGTTTGTTTATTTCTTCCCGTCCGGTGCGTAGCGAACACGAAAGTGCCCATGACGCGGCGGGACTATTTGGGGCCGCGCGCTGTTGGGGCGTAGTGACAACACCCCCGGAAAAAGGAGCACTACCCGCAATGACACGCATCGGCATCATCCTCGGCAGCACCCGTCCCGGCCGCAAGAGCGAGGACGTGGCAAAGTGGGTTCTCGACGCCGCCTCCCAGCGCGACGACGCCGAGTTCGAACTCGTCGACCTGCGCGACTACCCGCTGCCCTTCTTCGACGAGGAGATCTCCCCCGCCTGGAAGCCATCGGAGAACGAACAGGTCACGGCGTGGAGCGAGAAGATCGCGAGCCTCGACGGCTTCGTGTTCGTCACGCCTGAGTACAACCACTCGACGTCGGCGGTACTGAAGAACGCCATCGACTACCTCTTCGCGGAGTGGAACAACAAGGCCGCCGCGTTCGTCGGCTACGGCGGAGTCGGCGGCTCGCGTGCCGTCGAGCACCTGCGCCTCATCGCCGCCGAGCTCGAGATCGCCACCGTGCGGCACCAGGTCGCGCTCTCGCTGATGAACGACTTCGCGAACTTCACCGAGCTCACGCCCTCGCAGTACCAGGTGCAGAACCTGGGCAAGGCCCTCGACGGCGTCGTGGCGTGGTCGAAGGCCCTCGAGCCGCTCCGCGCCGAGGTACTCGCGGCCTGACTCGGCAGGGCCCCGCCCGCCCGACGACGGCGGGCGGGACCCGCGCTTTTCACCTACGCTCGATCTGGCCCTCCCCCGTTCCGAGCAGATTGAGCACGCATGAGCAACACCGACTTCACCTTCGAATCCGTGGAGTGGGACGACCCACGCGCCGTGGCACTGCGCGACGCGATGGACGCCGAGATGACGGTGCGCTACCACCGCCCCGAACCCGAGCCGGCGGAAATCACCGAGCGCCGCCGCGTTTCGCTCGCCGTCGACCCGACGCTCGTGAAAGCGACGGTGCTCGTGATCGACGCCGACGGCACGCCGCTCGCCCACGCCGCGCTTCGGCTGCTCGGCGACGACTGGGAGGTCAAGCGCGTCATCGTCGTCGACGGCCAGCGCGGCCGCGGCATCGGCCGGGCGCTGATGACCCACCTCGAGCGGCTCGCCACCGCGGGCGGCGCCCGGCGCCTGATCCTGCAGACCGGCGACCGCCAGCCCGACGCCGTGGCGCTCTACGAACGGGTCGGATACACGCCCATCCCGATCTACGAGCCGTACATCGAGACCATCCCGTTCTCCCTCTGCTTCGAAAAGCAGCTGGCCGCCTAAGAAGCAGACGAACCGCGGATGCCGCGTGCCGGGCGCTCCCCGCGCGGGACTCAGCCCGCCGCCGACCCCACCGGTGCGGGCTGCTGAGAGGGCGTGGTCATGCGTGCCGGCAGCACGAGCAGGGCGAGCAGCGCGGTCGCGACCGAGCCGCCGAGCACCATGACCGGCACGGCGAACTCGAGGCCGGCGACGAGCCCGCCGCCGAGTGTGCCCGCCGCGACCCCCACGCTCATCGCACTCACGACCCAGGCGTTCGCTTCGGTGAGCGAGCCACGGTCGGCCACGTGCGCCACCGACTCGAAGATCTGGGCGAGGGTCGGCGGCAGCATAAAGCCGGCGACGACCGCGAGCGCGAGCCAGACCGCGGGCGGCAGCTCCGCGAGCGCCAGCGGCAGGTAGAAAGCGGCGAGCAGCAGTCCGCACCGGGCGAGCAGGCGCTGCGGGGCGCGCCGGAGCGGACGCAGCGCCAGCGTCGTCGCTCCGACCAGCGCCCCGAACGCGTTGGCGGCGAGAGCCCACCCGGCGAAGCCCTCGATGCCGTGACGCTCGCCGAACACGGTGACCGAGATGGTCAGCACCCCGACGGGGATGCCGACGCCGAAGGTGAAGGCGACGAGCCGGCGGAAACGCGCGCTCCGCACCGGGGACAGCCGCGGCGCATCCGGATTCTCCGACGCTCCGGCGGTGCGCGACACGCGATTCAGCGCGAAGGCGACCGTGCCGGCCAAGCCGAGCGCGGCCGCGAAGAGCACGTTGCCGGTGGCACCGAAGGCCGAGATGCCGAGCACGGTGAGCAGCGGCCCGACGATGAAGACGAGTTCCTGGGCACCGGCGTCGAGGCTGAACGCGGCCTTGAGCGGGCGCCCCTCCGGCACGATGCGCGGCCAGAGCGACCGCAGCGACGGCTCGAGCGGCGGGGTGAACAGGCCGGCGAGAATGGCCCCGAGGAGGGCGAGAACGGGAGCCTCGGCGGCACAGGCCGCGACCACCACGAATCCGAGCGAGCTGACCACTGCCGCCACGACAAGCACGAGCGTCTGCCCGGTCCGGTCGACCACGCGGCCGAGCACCGGCTGGCCCACCGCGCCCGCGACGATGTAGACCGCGGTCATCGTTCCGGCGAGGGCGTAGTCGCCGCCCTGCAGGCGCACGAGCTGCACGATCGCGAGGGCCGCCATCGCGCTCGGCAACCGGCCGACCAGCGAACTCGCCAGCAGATAGACAGCGCTCGGGGTGCCCAGCACCACGCGGAGAGGATTCATGCGTCCATTCTGGTGTCAGAGCAACCGGCGCAGTGTCTCGGCATTGCGCACCGCGTTGCCGCCGCCGTCGTTGTTGAAGTACGCGAACACGTCGCGGCCGTCGTTCTCCCACTCGCGGATACGGTCGGCCCACCAGGCCAGATCGTCGTCGGAGTAGGAGCCCCCGTAGAGGGTGCCCCGGTCGGGACCGTGCAACCGCACGTAGACGAACGGCGCGGTGGCGCGCAGGATGCAGGGCAGGCCGGCGCCGCTCATCACGCAGTAGGCGGCCCCGTGGCGTTCGAGCAGTTCGAAGACCTCCTCGACGTGCCAGCTCGGATGGCGGAACTCCACCGTGACGCGGATCCAGTCGGGCAGCTCGGCCAGGAAGTAGTCGAGTCGGGCGTCGTCGCGCGGCAGATTCGGCGGCAGCTGCACGACCAGCACGGCGCGTTTGTCGCCGAGTTCGTGCCAGCAGCGCGCGATACGCTCGATCCACACTCCGGGGTCGTAGAGCTTCTTCGCGTGGGTGAGCCCCCGCGGCGCCTTCACCGAGAGCTGGAAACCTGCCGGCAGCCGACGCTGCCACCCCGCGAAGGTCGTATCGCGCGGCCAGCGGTAGAAACTCGCGTTGAGTTCGACGGTGTCGAAGCGCTCGACATAGGCGGCAAGGCGGTCCCGCGCCGCCAGTCCCGGGCGGTAGAGCACGTTCTCCCAGTGGTCGTAGCTCCAGCCGGAAGTGCCGATGCGGGTGTTCACCCGACCAGCGTAAGGCGCTCGCGTCGACACGGTTAGGCTCGAAGTCGGCCGCCTGGAAAGAAGACCATGTCACGATCAACACCCGACTGGACCGAACACGTCATCTGGTGGCACGTCTACCCGCTCGGCTTCGTCGGCGCCGACACCACCGGGCAGGACCGCACCCCGACCCACACCCTGCTGCAGCTCGAGTCGTGGCTGGACTACCTGCTCGCGCTGGGCGCGAACGGGCTGGCGCTCGGACCGGTGTTCCGGTCGAGCACGCACGGGTACGACACCATCGACTACTTCGAGGTGGACCCGCGCCTAGGAACCACCGCCGACCTGGAACATCTCATCGAGGCGGCCCATTCTCGTGGCATCCGCGTCATGCTCGACGGCGTCTTCAACCATGTCGGCCGCGAGTTCGCGCCGCTGCAGGCCGCCCTGAGCGACCCCTCCGCGCCCGAGCGGGCCCTGTTCCGCCAGACGGACACCGGCGAGCTGGAGGTGTTCGAGGGCCACGGCGCCCTGGTCGCCCTCGACCATGGCAACCCCGATGTCGCCCAGTACGTGAGCTCCGTGATGCGCCACTGGCTCGAGCGGGGCATCGACGCCTGGCGACTCGACGCCGCCTACTCGGTGCCGGCCGGGTTCTGGGCATCGGTGCTTCCCGCGGTGCGCGAGCAGCACCCCGACGTGTACGTGCTCGGCGAGGTGCTGCACGGCGACTATGCGGGCTTCGTGCGCGACGGCGGTCTCGACAGCGTGACGCAGTACGAGCTCTGGCAGGCGGTCTGGCACTCGATCGCCGAGGCGAACTTCTTCGAACTCGACTGGGCGCTGCAGCGGCACAATGAATTCCTCGACACGTTCGTGCCGTACACGTTCGTCGGCAATCACGACGTGACCCGCCTCGCCACCCAGATCACCGACGAGCGGCACCGGGCGCACGCTCTTGTGCTGCTCTTCACCCTCGGCGGCACACCGGCGGTCTACTACGGCGACGAGCGCGGCCTCGAGGGCCTCAAGGAGGAGCGGGTCGGCGGCGACGACGCGATCCGCCCCGCGTATCCGGCCACCCCCGAGGAGCTCGCCGACACCGGGAACGACGTCCTCGCGCTGCACCAGGAACTCGTCGGACTCCGCAGGCGGCACCCCTGGCTGCACGCCGCGACCAGCACGAGTATCGCCCTGAGCAACACCGGCTACGTGTTCGAGGTGACCGACGGCAGCGAGCGCATCGTGGTCGCGCTGAACCTGGGCGACGAGGCGCTTGCTCTCGATCAGGCGAGCGCGGACCTGGAGTTGCTGGCCGGAGACTCCGACGGAGCGTCGGTGCCTCCGCACGGCTGGGCGGTCTTCGGCTGACCGAGCGGGTCGAGCCGGTCGCGGCCAGTCAGTCGGCGATCTTGCCGATCGGCTCGCGCTTCTCGGCCTGGAACCGGTCTTCGGTGCGCCCGTAGGCCCAGTAGCCGGAGAGCGAGAAGCGTTCGCGCGGCACACCCCGCTCGGCGAGCACCGCACGCACGGCCTTCATCGCCTCGCGCTCCCCGTGGGCGAACACCTGCACCGTGTCATCCGGCCACTCGGCGGCGTCTATCGCGGCGGCGAGCAGCGAGGCGTCGCGGTCGTGCCCGCGGTGGATCCAGTTGACGGCCACCCCCACCGGCGCCTCGAGCTGGTGCTCGTCGGAGGCGTCTTCGACCTCGATGTGCACGATGCCGCGCGCGTTTGGAGCGAGCGCGCCGATCGCCGACGAGATCGCCGGGATCGCGGATTCGTCGCCGGCGAGCACGTGCCACCCGGTCTGCGGGCTCGGCGAGTAGCCGCCGCCCACACCCGCGAGCACGAGCGGGTCGCCGGGCCGGGCGTTCGCCGCCCACGGTCCGGCGACCCCCTCGGTGCCGTGCACCACGAAGTCGACGGCGATCTCGCGCGACTCGTAGTCGACCGACCGGATCGTGTAGGTGCGCACGACAGGCCAGTGCTCTTGCGGCAGCGAGTCACGCAGCGCGGGAATGTCGTACGGCGGCTCGAGCCCGAGTTCGGGTCTGACGAAGACGAGCTTCGTGTACCGGTCGGTGAAGTCGCTCGCCGACAGGTCGTCGAAGCCGGGTCCTCCCGCGACGACGCGCACCATGCGGGGCGCGAGCCACTCGGTGCGGACGACGGACAGAACGATCTGGGGCCGGGCGGCGCGGGCCGGCGGGGTCTGGGTGGTCACACTGGAGCCAATCACCCCGACCTGAGCGTTTATTCCGCTACTCAACCGGCGATGGTCAATGTGATCCGGCCGCCCGTCACCGTCGCGGTGATCTGCGAGTAGTCGCGGACGCGCGGCAGGTCGCGCGCGAAGAGGACGGCACGGCAGTCGATCGTCGTGGTCACGGGTTCAGGTGTCCGCTCATGCTCGCGTGCAGGCGCGCGCTGCGTTCGTCGAGGCCGCGCACCTCGACCGTCGAGCCCTCCGCGCGGTACTTCTCCCCGATCGCGTCGAGGGCGGCGACGCTCGAGGCGTCCCAAATGCGCGACTCGGCGAAGTCGATGATCACGCGCGGCGGGTCGGCGGTGAAGTGGAAGTGGTCGGCGAGCTCGTTGCTCGACGCGAAGAACAGCGCCCCGCGCACCAGGTACTCGACGCTCGCGCCGTCGGCCGCGACGATGCGGCTGACGCCGAACGCGCGCGACGCCCGCTGCAGCAACAGCAGGGCGGCCAGCACCGCGCCCACGCCGACGCCGATCGCGAGGTTGCTCGTGATAACGACGGTCGCCACGGTGACCACCATCACGATGGTTTCGGAACGTGGCATCCGCCTCACGACGCTCGGCCGAACCGAACGCCAGTCGACGGTGCGCACCGCGACCACCATCATCACGGCGGCGAGCGAGACCATCGGGATGACGGCCATCACGTTCGACAGCACCGCCACGAAGAGCAGCAGGAAAACGCCGGCGAACAGCGTCGACAGGCGGGTGCGGGCGCGTCCGATCTTCACGTTGACCACCGTCTGACCGATCATGGCGCAGCCCGCGACCCCGCCCCAGAACCCGGCGAGGATATTCGCGACGCCCAGCCCCCACGACTCGCGCTTCTTCGACGACGGGCTGTCGGTCATGTCGTCGACCAGTTTCGCGGTGAGCAGCGTCTCGATCAGCCCGACGAACGCGACGGCGATGGCCGTCGGTGCGATGAGCAGCAGGGTGTCGAGGGTGAGCGGCACACCGAACGGCGTGATGCCGGGCAGTCCGCCGGTCACGTGGCCCTCGTCGCCGACGGTCGGCACCGTGATGCCCACGGCGACGGTGAGCGTTGTCACGGCGACGATCGCCACGAGCGGCGCCGGCACGTGCGTCGTGATCTTGGGGAACAGCCAGATGATCAGCAGCGTGAGCACGAAGAGCGGGTAGACCTGCCACGGCACGTCGATGAGGCTGGCGACCTGGGCGACGAAGATCAGGATGCCCAGCGCGTTGACGAACCCGATCATGACCGAGCGGGGGATGTAGCGCATCACCTTGGCGAGCCCCGTGACGCCGAACACGATCTGGATCACGCCCGCGAGAATAACCGTCGGCAGCAGGTATTCCACGCCCTCGGAGTGCACGAGCGGCGCGACTACGAGGGCAACCGAGCCGGCCGCCGCCGTGACCATCGCGCTGCGGCCGCCGAGGATCGACATGGTGATCGTCAGAACCGCGGATGCCACGAGGGCGTTCACGGGGTCGACTCCCGCGATGATCGCGAAGGAGATCACCTCGGGGATCAGCGCGAGCACTGTGACGGCTCCGGCGAGCGCCTCTGTGCCGATGAGCGCCGGGTTGCGGAGGACGGCGCGGAGCGGGAGGCGGCCGCGGGCGTTGAGCTCGCGCGCGGTGAGGGCGGTTCTGGGCACGTTTTACTGTAGGCGGTCGCGCGGCGTGGCCGCGGCCGTGATGCCGCTGAGTCTTGACTGACAAACACCGCCATCCTTCGGCCGCGAACGTAGGCTGGAAGGATGACGACTTCGCTGAGGAACGTCCTGACCGCGACATCCGCGGTCGCATTGATCGCCCTGCTTGCGGGGTGCGGCACCGACTATCCACCGTCGACTCCGACCGAGTCGGGCACCGTCGAACCCGACCCGCAAGACCCGGCGAGCGCTCTCGTCTCCGAGTACCTCGACGCGATCGCGCTGGGTAACCAGGGCGGAGCGTGGGAACTGCTCTCGCCGGAGACCCAGGCGACCTACGACTCGTCGGCCGAAACCTACGCCGAGTACTCGCTCGACAATGAGACGGTCACCGCGACCGACGCCGAAGTTTTCGCCGAAGCCCCCCTCGTGGTGACCGACGGGCCGGAGAACGGCTTCCAGCTCGTCAGCGCACAGACGACCGACATCGCCGATGCGTGGATCGTGCGCGACACCGACGTCGGGCTGCGCATCGACGATCCCGGCGTCCCGCCCACCGGCCAGCGGCCCTTCACCTGGCAGAACCCGAAAGACGGCGTCTACGACAGCACAGTCGCGCCGATGATCTTCTTCCAGACGTTCTACGGCGAAGGCGGCGAGACCGACGTGATCTCCGGCCCCCCAGAGACGATCGTCGGATACGCCGACAGCGTCGAGGTGCCCGTGACGAAAGAGGCCGCGTCGGGCGCCGGGGCGAACTTCGTCGCCGACGTGCCCGCCGGCGCGTTCGCCCTCACCGTGGTCTGGGCGCCGGACGACGAGAGCCCGCTGTTCCAGTCGAGCACGGTGACGCTCGCTACCTCGTTGCCGTAACGGCAATAAATAGGGCGCCTGGGGCGCGTGCGCCCGAGGATGGATTTATGCACACCCCTCCCAACACCCAGGCCGAATGGAACGCGCGCTACCTCGAGAAAGACCAGATCTGGAGCGGCAAGCCGAACGCGGCACTCGTGCGCGAAGTGGCGCGACTGGCTCCGGGCAGCGCCCTCGACCTGGGCTGCGGCGAGGGCGCGGACGCGATCTGGCTGGCCGGACAGGGATGGACGGTAACGGGGGTGGATGTCTCGGATGTGGCCCTCGACCGTGCGCGCACTCACGCCGCCGCCGCGGGCGCGAGCATCGAGTTCGAGCTGCGCGACCTCGCCGCCTCGCCCACCACCGAGACCTTCGATCTGGTCTCGTCGTTTTTCCTGCACCTTCCCGACCGCGCCCAGCGGAACCATACCCTGCGCGTGGCCGCCGACGCGGTCGCACCAGGGCACCCTGCTCGTGGTCGGCCATGCGGCCGCCGCCGCAGCAGCAGCGGGCCACGACCACCTGCACATGGAGACGGCCGACGAGATCGTCGAGCTGTTGGGGCTGACCGCTCCCGAGTGGATCGTCGAGGTCGCGGGCGACGTCGAACGCACGCCGACTGGGGCGCACACGATCGACACCGTCGTGCGGGCGCGCCGGGTCTAGACCGCCTCTGCCGCGCGGCGCTCGCGGAACGCGATCATGTTGACGCGATTTCCGCAGCGCACACTGCAGAAGCGCTTCGACCCGTTGCGCGACAGGTCGAGGAACAGTCCCGCGCAATCGTCCGCCTCACACACCCGCAGACGCGGCGTCTCGTTCATGCGGATGACGTCGATCAGCGCGAGCGAAGCTTCGACGCGGATGCGCTCGGCGAGCGGCGCGTCGGGGGCCGTCGCGTGCATGTGCCAGTCGTAGCCGTCGTGGCGGACGAGCTGGGGAAGCGCGTTCGCACTGCGCAGCATCGCGTTCACCTCGACGACGGCCTCGTCGCGGGGAAGCGTCCACACCGTGCGCAACAGCGCCCGCGCGCCGCGCACCTCGTCGAGTTCGGCGTCGTCCCGGTCGACGCGACCGGAGTAGCCGTGCAGGTCGACCAGCTCGGTGAGCTGCTGCGGCGTCGACAGCTCGTCGTCGCCACTGCGGGACGCGCGGGCGTCGGTATTCGCGAGTGCCACGACGAATTCGAGCGAGGCCTCAGTGTCAGGGGCAAAATGCAAGTTGACTCCTCACGCGCGGCGGTCGTAATGTCAGGGGCATAAGCCAGCATAGATCATGACGAATCAGGCCTTCCCGACAAAAGGAGACAGCATGGCGATCTCATCGAGGTTCGGCGGGCTCGGCATAGCGGTCCTGTCCGCCCTGTCGTTCGGCACCTCGGGCGCGCTCATCAAACCGCTCCTCGAGGCTGGCTGGTCGCCGGCGGCGGCGGTCGCCGCCCGCGCGCTGACGGCGTCGGTCGTGCTGGCCCCGCTCGCGATCGTGGCCCTCCGCGGCCGGTGGAACGCCGTATGGCGCGGACGCTGGCGCGTGCTCGGCATGGGCGTCGTCGGCGTCGCCGCCACGCAACTCGCCTACTTCACCGCGCTGCGCACCATCCCGATCTCCACCGCGCTGCTCGTCGAGTTTCTCGCGCCGCTGCTGCTCGTCGGTTTTGCCTGGGCGACCACGCGTCGCGCCCCCCGTGCCCTGGTGCTCGTCGGCTGCGCCCTCGCGGTCGGCGGCCTGCTGCTCGTGATCGGCCCCGGCGCCATCCAGGCCGTCGACCCGGTCGGCCTCGGTTTCGCTTTCGCGGCGGCGATCGGCTGTGCCGCGTACTTCCTGATCGCCGCCCAGCCCGGCGACGGGCTTCCCCCGGTAGCACTCGCAGCCTCGGGGCTGCTCGTGGGCGGGCTGGTCCTCGCGTTGGTCTCCGCCACGGGTCTCCTGCCCTTCGCGGCGACCTTCGGCGACCTGCCGTTGTTCGGAAGCTCGGCGCCGTGGTGGGTCCCCCTGCTCATCGTCGCGGTGATCAGCACCGCCCTCGCCTACGTGGCCGGAATCACCGGGGCCGCCGCCCTGGGGTCTCGGCTCGCCTCCTTCGTCGCCCTGCTCGAGGTGGTCTTCGCGTCGCTGTTCGCGTGGGTGCTGCTCGGCGAGCAGCTCTCGCCGCTGCAACTGGTGGGCGGCGCGCTCATCCTCGGCGGCATCGCGGCGGTGCACGGCGATCGCGGCCCGGCACCGCTGGTCGCGCCAGCGCCCCCGGCACCACCCGCCACCGCTGCCACCACCGCCTCGCCGGTACCAAATGCAGGAGATTTACGCCCGGCACCCCCGCGATCCGCATGAGCGTGTGACTCGAGTCGATTTCTCCTGCATTTGGCACGGGGAAGCTGGGCGAGAATGGGGTGATGAGCGAGGCCGGGGAGTTCGTCGACGCGGCGTTGCAGCGCGAGACCTCGTGGAGCCCGCCCGCCGACGACCGCGACTCGACCGGCCTCCGCTCGTACGGCGCCTCCGTCGGTGCGGTCCGCGGCACCGTGCGCGACGCGTTACGCAAGTTCCGCGGCATGTCGCACGACGAGATCACCGCTCTGGCCTCCGAGCTCTGGGGCGCGCCGGTCTTCGAGCGCCGACTCGCCGCGGTCGTGCTGCTGCAGTCGAACGTGTCCCTGCTCGACAACTCCGACCTCACGCGCATCGAGGGGTTCATCCGTGACGGACGCGCGCGCTCCCTCGTCGATCCGCTCGCGACGGACGTGGTCGGTCCGATGATCGAAGCTCTGGATGACACGGGCCGCACCCGCGCGCACGTGGCGCTCGACCGTTGGATCGGTGAGAACAACGTGTGGTTGCGCCGCGCCGCCATCCTCGCACCGCTGCGGTCACTGCGTTCTGGAACGGGCGACCCCGACCGGTTCGCCCGTCAGGCCCGGGCCATCCTGGCCGAACCGTACGCAAGCGACGTCGTGAGCGAGGCGATCGACACCGTGCTCGACGCTCTGGCGAAGTAGGCGCCGGCTGGTGGCACGGGCGGGCCGCCGACGATAGGTTTGCTCACTATGACGTCGCTTATCCGCCAGAGACAGCAGATCGCCGGTGAACGCAATGCGGCGATCGGTTTCATCGCGTTCGGGGTCGCGTCTGTCGTCTTCGCGATCACGGGCGGCATTTGGTCCGAGTCACTGAGTGCGTTGGGTGCGGGCGGCGTGGGGTCGGTCCTCGCGGTGAGCGGCGTGTTCCGGCTCGTCCCTGCCCGCCGCAAGCTCGCCGCCTTCGAGGCCGACCACGGCGCCGGCGCGGGCAAGCAGCAGAGCATTCGCTGAACGACGTTACGCGGCTCATTTGCGCCAGGGGCGGCGTGCCCTACGCGGTCATCCGGTCGATGCCCTCCGGCGACAGCGCGTGATGGATCGCGAGAATGCCCGCCCCCAGAACCGCGGCATTGACGCCCGCGGCGGACTGCACGATCGTGAGCTTGCTCGTGGCGAGAGGCATCGACCGCGTGTAGATGATCTCGCGCACGCCGGCGATGAGGTGGTCGCCGACGGCCGCCATCGACCCGCCGACCGCGATCACCGAGGGGTTCATCAGGCTCACGCACGCGGTGAGCACCTCGCCGAGGTCGCGTCCGGCCTGCCGCACCGCCTGGATCGCCTCGATGTTGCCGTGCTTGACGAGGTCGACCACGGCGGCGGGGCCGTCGACGTCGAGGCCGGCGGCGCTCAGGGTGCGCGCGATCGCCGGGCCGGAGGCGAGCGCCTCGAGGCAGCCGCGGTTGCCGCAGTGGCAGGCCACACCGGCCCCGCGCGCGATCTGCACGTGTCCGATGTCGCCGGCGATGCCCTGTGCCCCACGCAACAGACGTCCGCCCGAGATGACGCCGGCGCCGATGCCCGTCCCCACCTTCACGAACAGCAGGTTCTCGGTCTGCGGCCATCCGAAGGCCTGCTCGCCGAGCGCCATGATGTTCACGTCGTTGTCGACGAGCACCGGCACGTCGAGCTGCTCGCTCACGAAGCCCGCGACGTCGAACTGGTCCCAGCCGGGCATGATCGGCGGGTTGATCGGCCGGCCGCTGCTGTGCTCAACCGGTCCGGGCAGTCCGATGCCGACCGCGAGGATATCGATCATCAGCAGCCCGTGCTTCTTCAGCAGGGCGCGCGCCGTCTTGATCAGCCAGTTCAGCACGACCGGCGGACCGTCGGCGATGTCGATCGACCCCATGGTCTCGCCGACGATGGCGCCGCCGAGGTTCGAGACGGCGATGGTCGCGTGGGTGGCGCCGAGGTCGGCGGCGAGCACGAACTTGGCCGATGCGTTGAGGGCGAACTGCGACGACGGTCGCCCACCGGTCGACTGGGCGTCCTCCACCGGGCTCACCAGCCCCAGGCTCATGAGCTCTTCGACGCGGAGGGCGATCGTGGACCGGGCCACCCCGGTCTTCGCCGCGAGTTCGGCGCGGGTGCGCGGCGAACCGTCGCGCAGAAGCTGGAACAGTTCGCTCGCCCCGGAGCCCCCGAGTGTCGACCCGCGACTGATGTCAACCATGTTTCAAGTGTGGCACGCCGGGGTTGGCACGATTCGCCGCAGACATTCGTCGATCCTCAGCCGAAGTCAGCGCGAGCTGAAAGCCGCATCGAACGCCGCATCCGGGGCATCGAACGCGAACTTCTTCACGAACTCGAGGGCCTCGGGGGCGCCGACCAGCCTGTCCATGCCGGCGTCCTCCCACTCGACCGAGATCGGCCCGTCGTACCCGATCGTGTTGAGCATGCGGAAGCTGTCCTCCCACGGCACGTCGCCGTGCCCGGTGGAGACGAAGTCCCAGCCGCGGCGCGGATCCGCCCAGGCCAGCAGCGAACCGAGCCGGCCGTTGCGCCCGTTGACCATGCGCTTCTTCGTGTCTTTGCAGTCGACGTGGTAGATGCGGTCTTTGAAATCCCAGATGAAGCTCACCGGGTCGAGGTCCTGCCAGACGAAGTGGCTCGGATCCCAGTTGAGCCCGAAGGCCTCGCGGTGCCCGATGGCCTCGAGCGTGCGCACCGTCGTCCAGTAGTCGAAGGCGATCTCGCTCGGGTGCACCTCGTGCGCGAACCGCACGCCCACCTCGTCGAACACGTCGAGAATGGGGTTCCAGCGGTCGGCGAAGTCCTGGTAGCCGGCGTCGATCGCCTCCTGCGACACGGGCGGGAACATCGCCACGTACTTCCAGATCGACGAGCCCGTGAACCCCACCACGGTCTTCACCCCGAGCTTCGCCGCCAACCGCGCCGTGTGCTGCATCTCGGTGGCGGCCCGCTGGCGCACGCCCTCCGGGTCCCCGTCGCCCCAGACGATGTCGGGCAGGATGTCGCGGTGGCGCTGGTCGATCGGGTCGTCGCACACCGCCTGTCCCTTGAGGTGGTTCGAGATCGCCCAGACCTTCAGGCCGTAGCGGTCGAGCAGTTCCAGCTTGCCCTCGATATAGCCGGGTTCGTCCCAGCGCCACGGGTCGAGGTGGTCGCCCCAGCAGGCGATCTCGAGCCCGTCGTAACCCCACCCGGCGGCGAGCTTGACGACCTCTTCGAACGGCAGGTCGGCCCACTGGCCGGTGAAGAGCGTGATGGGTCGGGTCATGGCCGTTCCTCTTTCTCGTTGGGTTCCACGTCGGTCCACGAGCTGCCCGAGCGCGCACTCGCGCCCACCGACTCGAGCACGCGTTGTACCTGCAGCCCGTCGTCGAACGACGGTGTGGGCTGCTCGCCGGCGGCGATCGCCTCGACGAAGTCTTTGGCCTGGTGCGAGAAGCCGTGCTCGTAGCCGAGCAGGTGACCGGCCGGCCACCAGGCGGCGACGTAGGGGTGCTGCGGTTCGGTCACCAGCACCCGCGTGAACCCCTGCGTCTCGATCGGCGCCGTCGCGTCGAAGACGTGCAGTGCGTTGAGGTCTTCGAGGTCGAACGCGATCGCGCCGGTCGAGCCCGACACCTCCACGCGCAGCGCGTTCTTGCGCCCGGACGCGAAGCGGCTCGCCTCGAAGCTGCCGAGCACGCCGCCGCCGAAACGCGCCGTGAACAGGGCCACGTCGTCGACGGTGACCCGGCCGCGCTCGCTCGACGCGGTGCCGGAGAGACCGACGGATTCGGCGAGCAGCGGACGTTCGCCGACCAGGGTCTGCAGCGTTCCCGATACGGATGCGACGCGAAGGCCGGTGATGAACTGTGCGAGATCGATGGCGTGGGCCCCGATATCCCCGAGCGCGCCCGAGCCGGCACGCGCACTATCGAGCCGCCAGGTCATCGGGGACTCGGCGTCGGCGAGCCAGTCCTGCAGGTAGCTTGCGCGCACCTGGCGCACCTCGCCGATGCGGCCCGCCGCGATCAGGTCGCGCGCGAGGGTGGCGGCCGGCACCCTGCGGTAGGTGAACCCCACCATCGCGAACACCCCGCGGCGGGCGGCGCGAGCCGCGGCATCCGCCATCGACACCGCTTGCTCGACGGTGTTGGCCAGCGGCTTTTCGCACAGCACGTGCTTGCCTGCGTCGAGCGCGGCGATCGCGATCTCGGCGTGGGAGTCTCCGGGGGTGACGATGTCGATCACGTCGATGTCGTCACGCTCGAGCACCGCGCGCCAGTCGGTGGCCGATTCGGCCCAGCCCCACCGCTCGGCCGCCGCCCGGGCCGCCGTAGAGTCGCGGCCGACGAGCACCCGCATCTCGGGGCGCAGCGGCAGGTCGAAGAACCGGGGGGCCGTGCGCCAGCCTTGGGAGTGGGCGGCGCCCATGAACCCGTGGCCGACCATGGCGACGCGCAGCGGGGATGTGGACATGTCGTGGCCTCTCTGTACGGGTGCGCCCGCGCCTCACGACGCGGGCGCACCCCCCTGACGCGTGGTTTCTAGGACTCGAACGCGGTCGGCAGGTACTTGTCGACGTTCTCCGAGGTGACCACCGGCGCGTTCAGCACGATGCGGCTGGGAACCTCGACCTCGACGAGGTCACCGAGCGCCTTGCCCTGTGCCACGAGGCGGGCGAGGCGGATGCCGTCGGCGGCCTGCGTCGACGGGTAGATGACCGTGGCCTTGAGAACGCTGTCGCCCGACTTGATCAGGTCCATCGCGTTCTTCGAGCCGGCGCCGCCGACCATGATGAACTCGTCGCGTCCGGCCGACTCGATCGCGGCCAGCACGCCGAGGCCCTGGTCGTCGTCGTGGTTCCAGAGGGCGTCGATCTGGGGAGCGGCCGAGAGCAGCTGCGAGGTGACGGCCTCGCCGCCGGCGACGGTGAAGTCGGCGGCGACCCGGTTCGACACTTCGAGACCGCAGTCGTCGAGGGCGTCGGCGAAGCCCTGGCTGCGATCCTGCGTGAGCGGCAGCGAGTCGATGCCGGCGATCTCCGCGATCACGGCGTCGGGGTTGTCGCCCACCTGCTCGCAGATGTACGTTCCGGCGCTGACGCCCATGCCGTAGTTGTCACCGAGGATGGTGGCCCGGGCGGCGAACGTCGACGAGAACTCGCGGTCGACGTTGATGACCGGGATGCCGGCCTCCATCGCCTTGGTGGCCACGTCGGTCAGCGCCGCGCCGTCGGTCGGCAGCAGCACGATCGCGTCGACCTTGTCGTTGATGAAACCTTCGACTTGGCTGATCTGCAGGCTCGCGTCATTGGTGCCCTCCGCGACCCGAAGGTCGATGTCGGGGTACTTCGCGGCCTCGGCGATCGCCGCCGAGTTGATGGCGCCGAGCCAGCCGTGGTCGGCGGCGGGGCCCGAGAAGCCGATGACGATGGTGTCGCCGGTCTCGTCGTTCTCGGTGTTGTTCGTGGGGGCGGAGCCGGGGGTGTCGGTGGTGCCGGTCGTGCAGCCGGCGAGCAGCCCGGCGATCACGACGGTGGTTCCGACGAGCGCGAGCGTTTTGCGCTGCGATGAGCGGGTGGAAAGCATGTGGTCCTCCAGTGTGGGTGAATGCGGATGCCTCTGGCGCCGACGCGAAACACCCGCGACCCGCGTCGGCAGCTCTGCCGGACCCGCGTCACTCTGTCCACATCGACAATGGATGCAACGTAGCAGAGCGCTGACGCCAAAGGAACAGCTTTCTCCGATTAAAAACAAAAGCTGCAAATCTCAATACAAGTTATGGCCGAGATGCACCCGTTCTCTGCTAGCCTGCGGTCATGATCAACGATGACCATGGTTCGCCCCTCCTCGAGGTGCGCGGAGTGACAAAGTCCTTCGCGGGGGTCGCCGCGCTCAAGGGCGTCGACTTTTCGATAGTCCCCGGCGAGGTGCACTGCGTGCTCGGCCAGAACGGCGCCGGAAAGTCCACCCTCATCAAGGTTCTCGCCGGCGTCTACACGCCCGAACAGGGCGAACTGCTCTGGCGCGGCGAGAGTGTGACGATCGCCGACCCGACCGCCGCCCTCGATCTCGGCATCGCCACGATGTACCAGGAGCTCGACGTCGTCGACGGCCTCACCATCGCCGAGAACATCTTCCTGGGCCACGAACTCTCGACCGGCGGAGTGCTGAAGGTGCGCGAGGCCCACCGGCGCGCGAAGGCCCTGCTGAAGCGCCTCGGTCACGGCGACCTGTCGCCGTCGCGGGAGGTTGGCTCCCTCTCGCCCGCCAACAAGCAGATCGTCTCCATGGCCAGGGCGCTCTCCCGTGACATCCGGCTCATCGTTATGGACGAACCGAGCGCCGTTCTCGACTCCGAAGAGGTGAAGAACCTGTTCCGAGTGGTGCGCGAGCTCACGAACGACGGCATCGCTGTCGTCTACATCTCGCACCGTCTCGCCGAGATCCGCGAGATCGGCGACCGCATCACCGTGATCAAAGACGGGCGCACCACCGCGAGCGGTCTCACCGTCGCCGACACCCCCACGCCGAAACTGATCACCCTGATGACGGGGCGCGACGTCGAGAACGTCTTCCCTCCGGCGGTTCCGATTGCGGATGACGCGGAGGAGGTACTCCGCGTCGAGGGCCTCTCGGTGAAAGGCGTCTTCGAACCGGTGTCGTTCAGCGTGCGCGCCGGCGAGATCTTCGGTCTCGCCGGGCTGGTCGGCTCGGGCCGTTCCGAGATTCTCGAAACGATCTACGGCGCGATCAAACCGACCGCCGGGGAGGTATCGGTGCTGGGCAAGACCGTGCGCGGCGGCTCGGTGCCCGCCTCGGTCGGCAACGGCATCGGGCTGTCGCCGGAGGAGCGCAAGAGCCAGGGTCTCATCCTCGAGCAGCCGATCTACCGCAACGTCACCCTGTCGTCGTTCGCCCGGTTCGCCCGCGGCGGTTTCCTCAACGAGAAGCTCGAGCGGTCGACCGCGCGCAACCAGCTCGAGTCGCTCGAGCTGCGGCCCGCCGACCCCGACCGCGCTGTCGGCCTGCTCTCCGGCGGCAACCAGCAGAAGGTCATGCTCGCCCGCTGGCTCGTGCACGGCACGACCGTGCTGCTGCTCGACGAGCCGACGCGCGGCGTCGACGTAGGTGCGCGCGCCGAGATCTACTCGCTGATCAGACAGCTCTCCGCCGCGAAGACCGCGATCGTCGTGGTCTCGAGCGAGATAGAAGAGGTGCTCGGTCTCGCCGACCGGGTGCTCGTGATCGCCGAGGGCGAGACCCTCGACATCGTGGCGGCCACAGACATCGACGAATCGGGCGTTCTCGACCTGGTTATGAAAGGAAGCGCAGCATGAGCCACCAGACCGCAGCCCCCGAAGAACAGCAGGCGAGTTCGAATCGGGCATCCGCCACCCTGCGCAGATTCCTCGGCAGCGCCGCCGGCCGCAACATCGGCCTCGTCATCGCGTTGCTGCTGCTCATCGTCGTGGGGGCGGTGACGAGC
Source organism: Conyzicola nivalis (assembly GCF_014639655.1). Classification (NCBI taxonomy): domain Bacteria; kingdom Bacillati; phylum Actinomycetota; class Actinomycetes; order Micrococcales; family Microbacteriaceae; genus Conyzicola; species Conyzicola nivalis. The sequence continues at coordinate 19,580 of NZ_BMGB01000002.1, read as the reverse complement.
GGCGACCGATTCACGAGCATCAGCAACGTGCTGACGATCGTGCGGCTCGCGTCGGTGACCGGCGTGCTCGCGATCGGCATGACCTTCGTGATCATCTCGGGCGGCATCGACCTGTCGGTGGGCTCGGTGCTCGGACTGTCGTCGGTGGTGGCGACGCTCGCCGCCGTGCAGGCCTCGGCGGCGTCGTTCTGGCCGCTCATGATCATCGTCGCCCTGGCCGTCGGCCTCGCAGCGGGCGTGATCAACGGCATCATCATCGCCTACGGAAACGTGGTGGCCTTCATGGCCACCCTCGCGATGCTCATCGCCGCGCGCGGTTTCGCCGAGATCCTCTCGAACCGCACGACCCAGACCGTGAAGGTGCGCGGCTTCCTCGAGTTCTCCGACGGCAACTTCCTGGGCGTTCCGACGCTCGTGTGGATCTTCATCCTCGTCTCCGCCGCCGGCTGGATCCTGCTCAACCGCACGACGTTCGGCCGTCGCACCGTCGCCATCGGCGGCAACCGCGAGGCCGCGCGCCTCGCCGGCATCAACGTGAAGCGACACATCGTCTACCTCTACGCACTGAGCGGTCTCACCGCCGGCATCGCCGGCATCATGCTCACGGGCCGCACCACGTCGGGCACCTCGACGCACGGCACGCTCTACGAGCTCGACGCGATCGCCGCGGTCGTCGTCGGCGGCACACTGCTCGCCGGAGGTCGCGGCACGATCGTCGGAACCGTCCTCGGCATCCTGATCTTCAACGTGCTCACGAACATCTTCACGCAGAACAACCTCAACACCTCGGTGCAGGCGATCACCAAGGGCGCGATCATCGTGATCGCGGTGCTCATCCAGCAGCGCTTCGCGAACCGCGGCGTGCGCAAGTCGTAGCGCGCCAACCCCGCTTTTGTACCAAATGCAGGAGATTTTCGGCTGGACGCCCGTCCTCCCGCGTGAACGTGTGACTCGACGCGAAATCTCCTGCATTTGGCACGGCGGGACGGTCAGCGACGGGGTGTAGCCTGAGCGCGGACAATGTTGTCCGGTTCGCCACTACCAAGAAGGAAGCCCGCGCATGACCCCCACCACACTCTCCGGAGACTCGTCCATCGCCACCTGGCTCGACCACCCCGTCGGCGGGCCGATCATCCGCGACATGCTCGCGCAGGCGGGCCAGAGCGCCGAGGTCATGCGCCCGGTGCGCATGCTCGCGATCAAGCGCCTGGTCAAGCTGAGCAAGGGCGCCTTCACCCAGGAGATGATCGACGGGCTCGTCGCGCGGGTCGAGGCCGGAGAAGTTCCCGAGGGCGCCGCCGCCGCCGAGGCGGTCGAAGAGACCGCGGATGCACCGGTGGAACGCGAACCGTGGGTGGAGCGTATCGACTCCGGACGTTTCAGCGGCAAGACGATCATCGTCACCGGCGCCGGATCGGGCATCGGCCGGGCGACCGCGTCGCGCGTCGCGCGCGAGGGCGGCCGCGTCATCGCCGTCGACATCTCGCAGGAGCGCCTCGACGAGTTCGTCGGCTCGATCCCGGGCGGCGACATCGTCGCGGTCGTCGCGAACATCACCGACGACGACGCGATCGCAGCGATCGTCGCTGCCGCGGGCGACCGCATCGACGGCCTCGCCAACATCGCCGGCATCATGGACGACATGACACCGGTCGGCGAGATCTCGGACGCCGTGTGGAAGCGCGTCTTCTCGATCAACGTCGACGGCACGATGAAGCTCATGCGCGCCGTCATCCCCGCGATGCTCGCCCAGGCGAGCGGTTCCATCGTGAACACCGCGTCGGAGGCGGCGCTGCGCGGCTCCGCGGCGGGCGCGGCCTACACGGCGTCGAAGCACGCGGTCGTCGGCCTCACCAAGAGCGGCGCGTTCATGTACGGGCCGAGCGGCATCCGCGTCAACGCGGTCGCGCCCGGACCCACGATCACCAACATCGAGGCGACCTTCGCGTCTCCCCTCGGCGCGGAGCGCGTGCGAGTCGGTATGTCGGTCATGCCCGACGCCGCCGAGAGCGATGCGCTCGCGGCATCCATCACCTTCCTGCTGAGCGATGACGGCGTCAATGTGAACGGCGTCGTGCTGCCCTCCGACGGCGGCTGGTCCGCCGCGTAGTCTCCCGCGTCAGGCGCTACTCGGCGGGGATGAGCTCGTCGAGCAGTGCCTGCATATCCTGCGCCCGATCGGTCGCGACCACCGCGGGAAAGAGGAACGTCCACATCTCCCGGATACGCAGCATCAGGTCTTCGCGCCCCGTGAAAGTGTCGGAGACCAGCTGAACGCCGGTGTAGGCGGGGATCAGGAACCGCGCGAAGGCCTCGGGGTCGACGTTATCCCGGAAGTCGCCCTCGCGGACCGCCCGGGCGGCGATCGCCGAGAAGGTCTCGAGCCACTGCCGGTAGGGCGAGCGCAGCGGCGGGTCCAGGTTCGCGTTCTCGGTGGCGAGCCGGATGCCCGCCTGCACGATCGGGTCCGCCCTGAGCCTCCGGGCGAGGTCGGTGCACAGCAGCAGCATTGTCTCGACCGCCGACCGATTCAGCGCCATGATGTGGGTGCCCGCCTCGACTGCCCGCCGCTGCTCCTCCTCGATCACCGCGCGCGCGATCTTCTCCTTCGACGTGAAGTGGAAGTACAGCGCGCCGCGGGTCGCGCCGGCCTCATTGGCGATATCCGAAGTGGTGGTCGCCACGTACCCGAGCCGGCAGAAGGTGCTCGCGGCAGCGTCGATGAGGCGGTCTCGCGTGATCCGCGCTCGTTCCTGTCGCGCCATCGCGAGTCCAATCTGGTAGGGACTCTCATTTTAGAACGACGGATGACCCGGGGTCGGCGCACCCCCTAGCTGTCGTCTGCGCGCGCCCCGCCCCCGCGGTGCGCACCGCCCTGCGAGTACTGTGTAGCGCCGGCTGGCGCGTCACAGGCACGGGCCCGCAGGACCTGCGACCCGAGGGCGTCGTCGTGCGCGTGCCGCACCGCAGTCCCGACGGCATCCCCAGGGCCGCCACAGAGTTCGCCGCGGAGGCGTCCGAGGCAGCGGCAGAGCTGAAGCTGACCCCCGATCCGACGCTGGCGCAGTCGATCGGCATGGCCCGTGCGCGGGTAGACGCCGCCCTCGCCGCCGGAGGGAGACTCGCCGACGATTCGCACGCACCCGACTGGTGGTCGCTCGCGTCGCCCGACAACCACGGCGTAGGCATCGCGTCCTGGACGGATACCGACGGCTGACTGGGCCCCGAAAAGCTCGCGAAACAGAAAAAACCCCGTGATCACGAGGATGACGGGGTTTGTTTCTGGCGGAACCGGTGGGATTTGAACCCACGGTGGGCTCAACACCCACACAACTTTTCGAGAGTTGCACCTTCGGCCGCTCGGACACGGTTCCGAGGACGATCTTAGTACAGAGATGACTCACATCCAGAATCGGGGCCGGGAAAGCGCACACGGCCGTTTCACAGGTTCGGCCTAGAACGCGCATAGACCGCTCCCGCACTCTGCGGGAATGAAGATTTCCCGACCCGTGCTCATCAACACGTCCCTAGGCATCGTGATCGCTGGCGCCATAGCCGCGAGTCTCCTCATCCTGCTGCCCGCCCAGGCGACCACCTCGACCGAGGCGACGCAGCTCACCTCGACCGTGCAGCAGGGGACCGTGAGCAGCACGATCACCGCGAGCGGCTCGGTCGCGGCGTGGCGCGAGGTCACCGCCGACTTCGCCGTTTCGGGCACGATCGCGACGGTCGACGTCGCCCTCGGCCAGGCCGTGTCCGAAGGGCAGCAGGTCGGCTCGCTCGATCCGACCGACCTCGACAAGGAGGTCACGTCGGCCACGAACACGCTGACCCGGGCCAAAACGGACCTCGCCACGGCGAACGCCGCCGTCGCGACAGCTACCGCCGACGCGTCATCCACCGATCAGCAAACCGCCTCGGGTGCCGCTCAAGAACTTTCGAGCGCGAAGACGCAGGTTCTCGACGCGAAGGACAAAGTGGCGGATGCCACGGACGCCCTCGCCACCGCGAATGCCAACCGCGCCGACGCCGTGCTCGTGGCACCGTTCGGCGGCATCGTCACCGCGGTCGGGGGGACGGTCGGCGGCAGCAGCGGCTCGAGCGCGGCCGGCAGCTCCACCACCGAGGCGGAGACGGGCACCACGACCACGTCGAGCGGCGGCTTCGTGACGATCGCCGACACCTCGAAGATGACCATGACCGCCGCGATCGCCGAGGCCGACATCGCCCTCGTCGCGGTCGGCCAGACGGCCGACGTCACCTTCCCGGCCCTCGCCGACGTCACGGCCACCGCGACCGTCACCGCGATCGCCCCGACCGGAACCACGAGCAACTCCGTGGTCACCTACTCCACGACGATCACCCTCGACTCCGTGCCCGCCGAACTACGGCTCGGGCAGACCGCCGAGGTCACCATCACCACCGTCAGCTCCGCCGACGACGCCCTCTACGTGCCCACCGCGGCAATCACCACAGCGACCGACGGCACGTCGACGGTTGACGTGATCGGCGACGACGACGAGGTCACCACGACCACGGTCGAGCTCGGTGTGGCCGGCGACGCCGGCACCGAGATCACCTCGGGACTCACCGAGGGCCAGACGATCGTGCTCGGCGAGGTGGCCGCGACCACCGAGAGCGACACCGGCACGACCACCGAGCAGGGCGGCTTCCCTGGCGGGGGCGGCGGCGGAACCGGCGGCTTCACTCCCCCCACCGGCGGCACGTTCCCCGGCGGCAACTGATGACGCTCGTACTCGAACTCGACGAGGTGCAGCAGGTCTACGGCACGGGCGAGGCCGTCGTGCACGCCCTGCGCGGCATCGACCTGGCCGTCGAGGCGGGCGACTACGTGGCGATCATGGGACCCTCCGGGTCGGGAAAGTCCACGTTGATGAACCTGCTCGGATGTCTCGACATCGCGTCGCACGGAACCTACTCCCTGGCCGGGCACGACGTCGCCTCGCTCACCGAGAACGAGCTCGCCAAGGTGCGCAACAGGGAGATCGGGTTCATCTTCCAGTCGTTCAACCTGATCGCGCGCATGTCGGCGCTCGCCAACGTGGAGCTGCCCCTCGTCTACGGCGGGGTCTCCCGCGGCGAGCGCCGCCAACGGGCGCTCGAGGCACTCGACAACGTCGGGCTCGTGGCGCGCTCCGGCCACGAACCGCAGGAACTCTCCGGCGGCCAGCAGCAACGCGTCGCGATCGCCCGCGCCCTCGTCACCAACCCGACGCTGATCCTCGCCGACGAACCGACCGGAAACCTCGACAACGAGTCGACCGACGACATCCTCGGCCTGTTCGACTCGCTCGCCGCCCAGGGAAAGACCATCGTGATCATCACGCACGAAGACCACGTCGCCGAGCGCGCGCACCGCGTTATCACCATCAGCGACGGACTCATCGTCGACGACCGGCTCAACGCGCACGCCCCCAAGGCGGTGCTCGCATGAGCGTCTTCGAGATCCTCATCTCGGCCTTCCGCGGCGTCACGGCCAACAAGCTGCGTTCCATCCTGACCCTCCTCGGGGTCATGATCGGTGTGGCCTCCGTCATTCTGCTGCTCGCCGTGGGAAACGGCTCGGCCCAGGAGGTCAAGAACGCTATTTCCGGCCTCGGCGCCAACACCATCACGGTGCGCGCGAGCGGAATGGGCGGTGGTGGAGGAGAGGAGTCCACCGCGGCGAGCACCGACAAGGTGATCACGACGGCGGTGGCAGACCAGCTCGCCGCGGCCGACCTCGGCCACGTGTCATCCGTCACACCCCAGGTGAGCGCGAGCCTCACGGTGTCGTCCGCGAACGCGTCGAGCGACAGTGTCAGCATCATCGGCACCACGACCAACTACTTCGAGGTGGGCACCACCGGCGTCGGCACCGGCGAGGCGTTCACCGACGCGGAGGTCACCAGCTCGGCGAAGGTCGCCGTGATCGGCCAGACCCTCGCCACCACCCTCTTCCCCTCGGGGTCGGCGCTCGGCGAATCGATCACCGTCGATGGCACCCCGTTCACCGTCGTGGGCGTGCTCGAGAACCAGAGCAGCACGGGCGCGACCGACGCGAACTCGGTGGTCATCGCGCCCATCACGCGCATCCAGAAGTCGTTCACCGGATTCGGCGCCGTCTCCACCCTCTCGGTCGAGGCGACCGACTCCGACTCGGTAGACGCCGCTGAGGGCGAGATCGAGATCATGCTCAACCAACTGCTCGGCCAGACCGAAGACGACGAGAGCTACTCGATCAGCAACCAGAGCTCCCTTCTGGAGACCCAGGAGGAGAGCGCCGACAGCTTCACCGTGCTTCTCGGCGTCGTCGCGGCCATCAGCCTGCTCGTCGGCGGCATCGGCGTCACCAACGTGATGCTCGTGTCCGTCACCGAGCGCACCAAGGAGATCGGCATCCGCAAGGCGCTCGGCGCCACCCGGGGCGCGATCCTCGGCCAGTTCCTCGCCGAGGCGGCGACGCTCACCCTGCTCGGCGGCCTGCTGGGCGTGGTCGCCGCGCTCATCGGCGCGAACTACAAGATCTACGGCACCCAGCCGGTCGTTCTCGACTACTCCATCCCGCTCGCCCTCGGAGTCTCGGTCGCGATCGGCGTGTTCTTCGGCGTCTACCCCGCCGCCCGCGCCGCGGCGATGCGCCCCATCCAGGCCCTCCGGGCCGTCTGACCCCCACCCACCACAACCGAAGGACACCATCATGACCAACACCACCCCGGCCAAGAAGTCGGCCGCCCGCTTCATCACCCCGATCCTCGTCATCGTCGCCGCGCTCGGCATCGGCATCTTCGGCGGCGTGCTCATCGGCCAGAACACCGCCAGCAGCTCGCAGGCGGCCGGCGGCATGACGCGCCCCGACGGCGCCACAGGCGAGGCACCGACCGGCGGCTTCGCGGGCGGCGCCGGCGGCGGCTTCACGTCGGGCACCGTCATCGCGGTCGACGGCGACACCGTCACGATCGAAACCAGCGACGGCTCCACCGTCACCGTAACGACGACGGACGACACGACCGTCACCACCACCGAGGACAGCTCGGTCTCCGCTCTCGCCGAGGGCGACAGCCTCACGGTCGTCGGCGAGGCAGACGACGACGGCAGCGTCGCAGCCACGTCGATCTCCGAGGGAGCCACCGGCTTCGGCGGCGGCATGGGCGGCGGAACCCCGCCGACCGACTCCTCGTCGAACTAGTCCTCCCCCGATGCGCGGGGCGTCCGGGTTTCGGACGTCCCGCGCATCGCTGTCTGCCCGTGACGGTGGCCTCGCCTAGGCTGAGCGAATGGCCCGCGTCACCACCAATTTCCGCTGCACCGAGTGCGGCGCCTCCAGCATCAAGTGGGTCGGCCGCTGCGGCGAGTGCCAGGCCTGGGGCACCGTCGTCGACCAGGCAGAGACCGTCGGCCTCGCGCCTCGTGGCGTCACGCCCCTCAAGATTTCGGATGCGCGGGGAGCCCGCCCGATCACCGAGATCGGCGCGGAATCAGTAGCGCACTGGCCGAGCGGCATCGCCGAATTCGACCGGGTACTGGGCGGCGGCATCGTTCCGGGCGCCGCCATCCTGCTCAGCGGCGAGCCGGGCGTCGGCAAGTCCACGCTGCTGCTCGAGGTGGCCTCGCGCGCCGCGGCCACCGGGCAGCGCGTCCTCTACGTCTCGGCCGAAGAATCGGTGAGCCAGGTGCGCCTGCGCGCACAGCGCACGAACGCGTTGCAGCCCACCCTCTACCTCGCCGCCGAAACCGACCTCGCCACGATCCTCGGCCAGATCGACGCCGTCGAACCGCAACTCGTCATCGTCGACTCGGTGCAGACCGTGTCGTCGTCGCTGTCGGAGGGTCTAGCGGGCGGTCCGTCTCAGGTGCGGGAGGTGGCATCCACCCTCATCCGCGTCTCCAAAGACCGCAACCTCCCCGTGCTGCTCGTCGGGCATGTCACGAAAGACGGCTCAATCGCCGGACCCCGCCTGCTCGAACACCTCGTCGACGTCGTGCTGCAGTTCGAGGGCGACCGCCAGACTGCGCTGCGCTTCGTGCGCTCGCACAAGAACCGTTTCGGCCCCACCGACGAGGTCGGCTGTTTCGAGATGACGGGCGACGGCATCGCCGAGGTAGCCGATCCCAGCGGGCTCTTCCTCTCCCGCGCGCGCCAGCCGGTGAGCGGCACGTGCGTCACGATCGCGGTCGAGGGGCGGCGGTCGCTGCCGGTCGAGGTGCAGGCGCTCATCGTCAAGAGCAACGCTCCGCAGCCGCGCCGCGTCGTCAACGGCGTCGACGGCTCGCGTGTCGCGATGCTGCTCGCCGTGCTCGAGCGTCGGGCGGGCTTGAAGCTGTCCGAGGTCGACGTCTACGTCTCGACCGTGGGCGGAATCCGCGTCACCGAACCCGGAGCCGACCTGGCGATCGCGTTAGCCATCGCGAGCGCGTTCAACGACAAGGCGTTCCCCCTCACGCAGGCGGTCATCGGCGAGATCAGCCTCGCCGGCGAGATCCGCCCGGCGTCCTCGGCTAAGCAGCGGGTGGCCGAAGCGAAGCGGCTTGGCTTCACAACGATCATCGACTCCGAGGCGATCCACCTCCGCGAGGCGCTGAGGCAGGCATTCACCCGGTCCACGGTCGAGCGCGTCGACGCGCCTCAGTTCTAGCGTGTTGAGCCGTTAAGCGGGTTGGGCCTGTCGAAACCCGAACGAGCGGTTTCGACAGGCTCAACCCGCGGGGTACTACTGGTTGTTGTTGTCACCCTCGGCCGAGGTGCCGTCGCGCTGGCCCTGGCTCGCGAGGGGCAGGTTGGGGGCTTCGCCCTCGTACCCGCCGCCCTCGGTAGCGTCGACCTCGTCGCTCGACTCCATGTCGGCGGCCGTCGCCACGCGGTTGCCCTCGATCAGGGCGTCGGGGTTTTCGGCCTTGGCAAACGGGTTGCCGTCTTCGCCGAGCTGCTCGTAAGCCGGCTCGTCCGCGGGGTCACTCATCGTCTTCTCCTACTGGCTCGGGAGATCCGCCGGACACGATGTCCGATTGGGTCTCTTCCACGTCTACCGTCTCGTTCGGATCGGTGTTCGTGGCATTCTCCATGTCACCGTAGACCGCGTCGTTGGTGCCGGTGTCTTTTGCGTCGCTCATGAGTTCGATCCTGTCGGTTCGTCGGTGGATGATGCTTTGGTCGAGGTCGCATTGACACTGTCGGCTGCTGCCGCGCCGAGATCATGCGCGACGGGTGCCTTGTCTTCGACGAATTCGTCGACCTTCTTGACCGTCTTCTGCACCTCGGGGCGCTCCCACAGGTCGTTCACCGTCGACTTGATGCGCTCGAACTGTTTGCGCCCTGCGGCGCTTCCTACTACGTACCCGGCCGCGAAGCCGAGAATGATCCATCCTTTTGCCATTGTGATTCTGCCTTTCTGTGGAGAGTTGCGTCAGGGAAGCATCTGTTCAGGGAAGTGCTGAGCCGGCGTCGGGCCGCACTTCGTCTTCGGTGAGCCCGTCGTCTTCTCCCTCGTTGAGGCGTGAGCCGCCGGGCAGAGCCTCGGTGACCTCACCGCCCTCAGGGTTCAGGTCGGCGTCGGCTGGTACGCCGCCGTCTTCGTAGATCGGGTCGGGGTTGCTGGTGTCGCTCATTACTCTCCTGCCGGTTTGAGCACGACTTTGATGCAGCCGTCGTGCTTTTTTTGGAACGTCTCGTACATCTCGGGGGCGCGGTCGATCGGCACGGAATGCGTCACGAGGTCGGTCACGCCCAGGGGGTCGGCGGGGTCTTCGACCAGGGGCATCAGGTCGTCGATCCAGTTCTTCACGTTGCACTGGCCCATGCGCAGGCTCACCTGCTTGTCGAACATGGTCTTGATCGGCATCACGTCGGCCTCGCCCGAGTAGACGCCGCTCAGCGATACGGTGCCGCCGCGACGCACGAGGTCGATCGAGGCATACATCGCGGCGAGACGGTCGATGCCCGCGACGTCCATCGCCTTGCGCGCGATCGCGTCGGGCAGGAAGCCCACCGCGGCCTGCGCGAACCCGGCCACCGGGTTGCCGTGCGCCTCCATGCCCACGGCGTCGACCACCGCATCGGGCCCGCGGCCCATGGTGCGCTCCTTCAGTTCGGCCGTCGTATCCGCCGTGAGGTCCCAGGTTTCGATGCCGTGGCGCTCGGCCATGGCCCGGCGCTCGGGGACGGGATCGACGGCCAGCACCTCGTAGCCGAGGTGACGGCCGACGCGGGAGACGAACTGGCCGACGGGGCCGAGGCCCATAACGGCGAGCGTTCCGCCCTCGGGCACGTTCGCGTACTTAACGCCCTGCCACGCGGTGGGCAGGATGTCGCTGAGGAAGAGGTAGCGCTCGTCGGGCAGGTCGGTGCCGACGGGGATGGTGTTGTAGTCGGCGAGGGGAACGCGCAGGAACTCGGCCTGACCGCCGGGAACCTGACCGTAGAGCTTGGTGTAGCCGAACAGCGCGGCGCCGGAGCCCTGCTCGCGCACCTGGGTCGTCTCGCACTGGCTCTGCAGCCCGCGCTGGCACATGAAGCACTGGCCGCAGGCGATGTTGAACGGGACGACCACGCGGTCGCCCACCTTCAACGCGGTGACGGAGTCGCCGATCTCGACGACCGTTCCCATCGACTCGTGGCCGAGGATGTCGCCGGCGTCGAGGAAGGGTCCGAGGAGTTCGTAGAGGTGGAGGTCGGAACCGCAGATGGCGGTGGACGTGACCCGGATGATGGCGTCGGTCGGTTCGAGCATGATGGGGTCAGCGACGTTGTCGACGCTGACCTTGCGCTTGCCCTGCCAGGTGACGGCCTTCATCGACGCGCCTTGCTCGCGCAGGCGACACACTGCGTCGAGTAGGGGCGTGCCTCGAGCCTGGCGAAGGGGATCGTGTTGCCGCAGGTGGCGCAGGTACCGAAGTCGCCCTCGTCGAGCCGCACGATCGCGTGCTCGATCTGCTCGAGGTGTTCGCGCGTCTGACCGAGGATGGCCGCGGACTGAGAACGCTCGAACGCGAGCGTCGGGCCCTCGGGGTCGTGCTCGTCGTCGGTCGCGCTGTCGGTGCGCGACCCCGTGAACGAATCGAGGTCGGCCGCGAGCTGCGCTACCAGCGATTCGGTCGAGTCACGGTCGGCGGCGAGCATGTTGCGCATCGACTTCTGCTGTTCGGCCGTGAGCACGGAGGTTTGTTCTGCAATCCCAGTCATGCAGTCAGTCCACACCCGACCGCCGACACGACCAACCCCTATCGCGGCCCCGCGCAATTTGATAGCGCGCGCGGTGGAGCTATGGCAAACGCGCCAGCGTTTGCGCGACCCCAGCGCCGAGGGAGCCTGCGACCGAGGGTTTTAGTCCCGCAGCCCCAACAGATACTCGTTCAGTCCAGCGGTGAATTCCGCGTCCACCGCGACCGGCTGCCCGTCGAGCTGACGCACGGGTGCGGCCAGCCGCACGCTCGACACCAGCCACGCGGCATCCGCCCCGCGCAGTTGATCCGGGGTGGCGAGTTCGAAGCCGGTGCTCAGCCCGAGGCTTTCCGCATAGCGGAAGACGTTGGCCTGGGTGGTCCCGTCGAGGATGCCGAGGCCCGTGCCGGGCGTGAGCACGCGGTCGCCCACGCGGTAGATCACCGTCGACGTCGGCCCTTCGAGAACGAAACCGTCGCTGGATACGAAGACCACGTCGTCGGCGTCGCGGCGTTTCGCCTCGCGCAGTACGGCGCGGTTGATGGCGTAGCTCAGCGTCTTCGCACCGGCCAGGAGCCAGGGCGAGGTCGACTCGACGTCGTGCCGGTATCCACGGTCGAGGGTCACGACCCGGATGCCCTCGGTGCGCACGCGGGTGAAGTCGGAGGTGTGCGTTGCGTAGACCCAGCCCGTCGGGCGGCCGTCGCCCTCAACGCCGCGGGTCAGCACCGTCTTCACCCACGACTCGGCACCGGGCTGCAGCTCGGCGATCGCCGCGAGGATGGCAGCGCGCCAGACATCGAGGTCGGGGGCGGGCAGCTCGAGCTTCTCGGCCGAACCCGCGAACCTGCGCAGGTGGTGCTCGAGCGCCTGGGCGCGGCCGCTGCCCACGCTGATCGTTTCGAAGATACCGTCGCCACGGGTGGCGCCGAGGTCGAGCACGCTGAGCTGGGGCGTCGACGGGTCGACGAACGCGAACGGTGCGGCATCGGCATCGTGCGGCGCGGCTTCGGCTGACGGTTGGTTGAGAATCGCGAGAACGTGGTGTGCCATTTGATCCATTCTGCCCCTAGAAGTGCGAGCATAAAGCATGTCCGACACTCAGAACGAGCCCATGCAAGACAGCAACAACGCGTCCAACAGCGACCGCCTCGCCGGAATCATCGGCCAGGTCAAGGCGGACATCTCGCTCAACCACGACGGGGACACCCGCGTGCTGCTCGAACAGCGCCTGCACGACGCGGGCATCGAGCTCTCGCCGGCCGAGTTCGACCTCACCCTCGCCGAGGTCTCCGAGTAGCTACTGGGTGGGGATGCTCGCGGTGTGCTCGTAGCTCTGCCGGCGCTTCGGAATGAAGATCGCCACCACGACACCCGCGAGCGACACCGCCGCACCCAGGCCGAAACTCAGCTGGAACGCCGCGGTCGTCGGGATGGCGATGCCGCCCGACTCCACCACCTGCGTCGACAGGATCACCCCGATGATGGTGGCCGCGACGGTCGAACCGAGCGTGCGCATCACCGAGTTGAGCCCGTTCGCCGCCGCGGTCTCGCTCGGCGGAACCGCGTTCATGATCAGGGTCGGCATGGCCGCGTAGGCGAAACCGACGCCGAGCCCCACGAACGTCGAGATCACCACGACGTGCCAGATCTCGTCGGTGAGGAAGATGCCGGCGCTGAAGGTCGCGGCGATGATCGATCCGCCGAGGATGAGGCTCGTGCGCGGCCCCCGCGCGTTGGAGAGCCGGGCGGCCACCGGCGACGTGAAGAACATCACGAGGCCGAGCGGCATGAGACACAGGCTCGCGATAAGCAACGGCAGGCCGAACGCGACGCCGGTGGTGTCCGGCGCCTGCAGCAGCACCGGCAGCGCCGCCGAGGTGATGAAGAACGAGAAGCCCACGGTGATCGACGTGAGGTTGGTGAGCAGCACCGGTCGTCGCACGGCCACGCGCAGGTCGATGAGCGCGTGGGGGATGCGGAGTTCGTACCAACCCCAGGCCAGCAGAACGACGGTGCCGCCGATAAGCAGACTCAGGATGCCAGGACTCGACCAGCCCCATTCGGTGCCCTTCGAGACGCCGAGAAGTATCCCGATGAGACCGATCCCCAGCCCGACCGCGCCGACGAAGTCGAACTTCCCCGCCGTGCGCAGGGTGCTCACGGGGACGATGCGGGCGACGAAGACGAGTGCCACGGCGCTGAGGGCCGTCGCCAGCCAGAACAGGTAGTGCCACGAGAAGTTCTGCGCGATCACCGCTGCGACCGGCAGGCCGACGGCGCCGCCGATGCCGAGCGTCGCGCTGACGAGCGCCACGGCCGCGCCGAGGTTCTTCGGGTGGATCACGTCGCGCAGGATGCTGATACCGAGGGCGATGACGCCCAGGCCGATGCCCTGCAGCGAGCGGCCGACGATCATCGGAATCACCGCGTCGGAGAGCGCCGCGACCACGGAGCCGGCGGTCATGATCGAGAGCAACACGATGACGATTCGGCGCTTGCCGTACATGTCGCCGAGACGACCCGAGATAGGCGTGGAAATGGCGGCCGCGAGCAGGGTCGCCGTCAGCACCCATGAGGTATCCGCCGGCACGCTGTCCAGCAGCATCGGCAGATCCGAGATGATGGGCGTGACGAGCGTCTGCATAAACGCGGCGATGAGCCCGGTACCCGCGAGAACCGAAACGATCGTGCGGTCGCTGTACACACGGGTGAGGCGGCGGCGATCGCGCGCGGAGAGCGAGCCACCGTCACCCGAAGGGTCGTCGGTATTGTCTGACGGTGGGGACGTGGTCACGCTAAGCCTCTCGAGGCCGCCGTCGCCTGGGGAAGGTCACGCGGGGGACGGGGGCGTTTCCACTCTATAGCCGACAGGCGTCGCGAACACGGTCGCTGTGCTCAGAGCGTGTGCGGCTCCTCGTAGTCGTGCATCTCGACGTCGGGTGCCTCGCCGAAATCGGCGACGTCCATTCCCGTACCGTCGGGCACGAGGGTCTCGTCGTCGGCGTATTCCACACCGAGGGTGTGCGGGTGGCCGATCGCGATCTCCGCACGGTCGACCGAGGCCGGCTCGTCACCCATCGGGCTGAGTGGCGTCATTGTGTCCTCCTGAGGTGTCGGGTGGGGCCTACGGTAGCGATGGCGCCGAGTCGCGGGTCACAGGCGCGCTGATCGTGCGGGCGTTCTCGACGCGCGTGAATCGGACCCGCCGGTCGATCCACCCGGGCCAGTTGAGGGCGATTGTCGCGACCCCGCGCCACGAACGGATGGCGAACAGCCACGCGGAGTCGAACGGCCGGCCGGAGATCTGCATGCGCATGCCCGCGTCGTAGAGCACGACCATGCCGGGGCGCACCTGGAAGCTGAGGTCGAGGTCGTCGTGCACCGTCGCGTTGTAGCGGTGGAAGCCGTCGCGCATGACCCGCCACGCGGTCGCCCGCAGCGCCAGATTCGAGCCGAACAACGGAGGGTGGCCGAGCATCAGCTGCATGCCGCGGAAATACCCGCCGAGGTAGACCACCCGGCCGACCCAGGCGGCGAACCTGCCCGTGTCGTTGAACTCGGCGGTGGCCGTCGCGGCGTCGAGAGTGGCATCGGCGTCGAATCGTTGCTCGATGTGCTGCAGCCAGCCGGGGTCGGGAACCGAGTCGGCGTCGAGGCGCACGAGCAGGTCGCCAAGGGCCGCGTCGAAACCGGCAGCGGATGCCGCGGCTATACCGCGCTGCGGTTCCACGACGATGCGGACTCCGTGCTCGCGGGCCACGGCCGCCGAGTCGTCGGTAGAGCCGTTGTCGACCACCACGATCTCGTCGGCCGGCCGGGACTGTGCGGCGAGGGCCGCCAGACAGCGCCGCAGCATCTGCGAGTCGTTGTAGACGGGGATGACGACGGAGATCACACTCATGGTTCGACCAACCCTAGGCGCGACGGCCGCGTGCGCGCACAGCCTTGACTCGCCGCGCCGGGCCTGCTGGTCAGACGTCGGTGGAGAGGACGAGGGCTTCGAGCACGTCCTCGGGCGCCGCCTGCATCGCGTGCGGGCCGGCGACGTCGAACCAGATCGCTTCAAGCACCCCTATGTTGGTCTCGATGAAGTCGCGGAGGGTCGCCCGGTCGTAGGCGAGCACCCGGTGGTCGGTCTCGTTCGGCAGCATGCGCACGTAGGTCTCGGCCGAGGAGAACAGCAGCAGCATGTACTTGTCGGCGTCGTCGCGTCGGAACACGCGCACCTGCGCCGGACCCTCCACGGGCAACAGCGGCACGATCACCTTGTCGTTGCGCAGCGCGAACGCGACGGCCGCGGCATCCTGTGCCTTGAGGGCGGCTTCTAGTGCTTCGGAACGGAATTCGGGATTGCGAGGTGTGGTCTTTTTAGCCATGGATCAGGAGAGGAGGAACTGTTTCGTGTCGGTCGAGGTGACGCCGTTGATGGTGACCTCGAGGTGGTAGCTCGCACCGCCCGCGGTGACCGAGGGGCGCTGTGCTTCGGGAGCGCAGGTGTCTGCCGACGAGCGGGTGCGGTCCCAAGGGAACGGCGTCGTGGTCAGGGCTTCGCCGGGCTCGAGCACGCGGGGGTCGGCCACGGGCGCCGACTGGCAGTCCTTCGACGACCAGATCTTCTCCTCGCCGCTCGTGATCACGTATTCCTGCACGTCGGAACCGGCGTTGAAGGTGCAGGCGGCGGTGCCGGTGTTGGTGATCGACAGCGAAAGAAGGGGCTGCTGTTCGGGGCCGTAGTCGCCGGCGTCGGTGATTGCAACGACCTCGACGACGCCTTCGGCGCACTCGGCGTCAGGTCCGGCGGCGTCGGATGAGTCGGCGGTGGCCGAGCTGCTCGGCTTCGTCTCTGCGGCGCTCGACGCCGGCTTGTCGGGGCCGGGGCGGAACGCGATGAGCGCGATCACGATGATGACGGCGACGAGCCCGAGGGCGACCACGAGGCGGCGACGCCAGTAGACCGTGCTGGGCTGCGGTCCAACGGGGTTGCGGAACGTCGACATGAGGTAAGGGTAAGCCCCGTCGCGAGCTACGCCGGGGTGATTGGTCGGCGTGTGCGCGTGTCGTCAGGCGAGGATTTTGAGCATACGGGTGTTGCCGAGCGTGTTCGGCTTGACCCGCGACAGGTCGAGGAACTCGGCCACGCCCTCGTCGGACGATCGGGCGAGTTCGGCGAACACGTGGGGATCGACGACACCCTCGCCCGTCGGCTGAAATCCGTTGCGCTCGAAGAAGGGCACCTCGAAGGTGAGGCAGAACAACCGGTGCACTCCGAGGGCGAGGGCATCGCGCTCGAGCTGTTCGAGGATCGCCCGCCCGACGCCGTGGCCCAGCCACGCTGCATCCACCGCCAGGGTGCGCACCTCGGCCAGGTCTTCCCACATCACATGCAGCGCGCCGCATCCGATGGGTGTGCCGTCTTCGTCCTCGGCGATGCGGAACTCCTGCACCGCCTCGTAGAACACGACGCGGTCCTTGCCGAGCAGGATCCGCTGCTGCACGAGCGGTTCGACGAGGGCCTGGATAAAGGGAACGTCGGATGTTCGGGCCGGCCGCACGGAGAAACTCACGCTTTCGAGTCTAAGACCCCTTAAACGCCGAATGAGCCTGCCCCCGTGGGGACAGGCTCATTCGGCATTCTGGCTACGCCTCGACGGCGATCGGCTCCGCCTCGTTCAGGCCGGCCTGGCGGCTGGTCGTGAAGACGAACGCGTTGTCGATGAAGTCGACGTGGACGTGGTCGCCCGCGCCGAGCTCGCCGTGCAGGATCTTCTCGCTCAGGGCGTCTTCGATCTCGTGCTGGACCGCGCGGCGCAGCGGCCGGGCTCCCAGCGACGGGTCGAATCCGACCTTGATGAGGCGCTCCTTGGCGGGAACCGTCAGCTCAACCGAGAGGTCGCGGTCGAGCAGACGCTCGCTGAGACGCTTGAGGAAGAGGTCGACGATCTGCAGCAGCTCTTCGGGGCTGAGCTGCGGGAACACGATCGTCTCGTCGACGCGGTTCAAGAACTCGGGCTTGAAGTGCTTCTTCAGTTCCTCGACGACCTTGCCGCGCATGCGGTCGTAGCCGGTGGCGGTGTCGGTCGACGACGTGAACCCGATCGGGGTTCCCGTGATGTCCTTCGTGCCGAGGTTCGTGGTCATGATGATCACGGTGTTCTTGAAGTCGACGACGCGACCCTGGCCATCCGTCAGACGTCCCTCTTCCAGAATCTGGAGGAGCGAGTTGAAGATGTCGGGGTGGGCCTTCTCGATCTCGTCGAACAGCACCACGGAGAACGGCTTGCGACGCACCTTCTCGGTGAGCTGGCCGCCCTCTTCGAAGCCGACGAATCCGGGAGGAGCACCGAACAGTCGCGAGACCGTGTGCTTCTCGCCGTACTCGCTCATGTCGAGGGAGATCAGTGCGTTCTCGTCGTCGAACAGGAACTCGGCGAGTGCCTTGGCGAGCTCGGTCTTACCGACACCCGTGGGGCCGGCGAAGATGAACGAGCCGCTGGGGCGCTTCGGGTCCTTGAGTCCGGCGCGGGTGCGACGGATAGTCTTCGACAGAACCGAGATGGCTTCTTCCTGGCCGATGACGCGCATGTGCAGCGCCTTCTCCATGAAGATGAGCCGGCTCGACTCTTCCTCGGTCAGCTTGAAGACCGGGATGCCCGTGGCCTGGGCGAGAACCTCGGCGATGAGTCCCTCATCGACGGTTCCGCTGGCTCCGACGTCGCCGCTCTTCCACTGCTTCTCGAGACGCAGACGCTCGCCGAGGAGCTTCTTCTCCTCGTCGCGCAGGGAGGCGGCCTTCTCGAAGTCTTGGTCTTCGATCGCGCCCTCCTTCTGGCCCCGGACGACGGAGATCTTGTCGTCGAACTCGCGCAGCTCGGGCGGCGCCGACAGGATCGAGAGGCGCAGGCGTGCGCCGGCCTCGTCGAGCAGGTCGATCGCCTTGTCGGGCAGGAAGCGGTCGCTCACGTAGCGGTCGGCGAGGTTCGCCGCGGCGACGATGGCGCCGTCGGTGATCGAGACCTTGTGGAACGCCTCGTACTTGTCGCGCAGTCCCTTGAGGATGTTGATCGTGTGCGGCAGCGAAGGCTCGTGGACCTGCACCGGCTGGAAACGGCGCTCGAGCGCGGCATCCTTCTCGAAGTGCTTGCGGTACTCGTCGAGCGTGGTCGCGCCGATCGTCTGCAGTTCTCCGCGCGCGAGAAGCGGCTTGAGAATGGATGCGGCGTCGATGGCGCCCTCCGCGGCCCCTGCACCGACCAGCGTGTGGATCTCGTCGATGAAGACGATGATGTCACCGCGGGTGCGGATCTCCTTCGTCACCTTCTTGAGGCGCTCCTCGAAGTCACCGCGGTAGCGGCTGCCGGCGATGAGCGAGCCGAGGTCGAGCGAGTAGAGCTGCTTGTCCTTCAGCGTCTCGGGAACATCGCCCTTGACGATGGCCTGGGCGAGACCCTCCACGACGGCCGTCTTGCCGACGCCGGGCTCACCGATCAGCACGGGGTTGTTCTTCGAGCGGCGGGAGAGGATCTGCATGACCCGCTCCATCTCCTTCTCGCGCCCGATGACCGGGTCGAGCTTTCCGTCGCGGGCGGCCTGCGTGAGGTTGCGCCCGAACTGGTCGAGTACCTGCGAACCCTTGTCGGGTGCGGCGTCGTTCGCGCCCACAGCTACAGCCTCCTTGCCCTGGTAGCCAGAGAGAAGCTGGATCACCTGCTGGCGAACTCGGTTGAGATCGGCACCCAGCTTGACGAGCACCTGGGCTGCGACGCCCTCACCCTCGCGGATGAGGCCGAGCAGGATGTGCTCCGTACCGATGTAGTTGTGGCCGAGCTGCAGCGCCTCGCGCAGGCTCAGCTCGAGCACCTTCTTCGCACGAGGCGTGAAGGGGATGTGGCCGGTCGGCTGCTGCTGACCCTGGCCGATAATGTCTTGGACTTGCTCGCGCACAGCGTCGAGCGAGATGTTGAGCGACTCGAGAGCCTTCGCTGCGACGCCTTCACCCTCGTGGATGAGGCCGAGCAGGATGTGCTCCGTGCCGATGTAGTTGTGGTTGAGCATCTTGGCCTCTTCTTGGGCCAGGACGACGACGCGACGTGCTCGGTCGGTAAATCTTTCAAACATGTTTACTCCCTAAGCACCGTGCAGGATTTGGTGCCGATATAGAGAGACTAGCCACCGGATGCTGCGTTTAAGGGGTCTGTTCGCCGTGGGCGTTACGGCTACGCCGAGAGAGAAGCGAGCCTCGTGAAACGGGCCGTTAAAGCAGAATAGCCAGCCCCTAAGGGCTGGCTATTCTTCAAATTGTGTCCGGCGGTGTCCTACTCTCCCACAAGGTCCCCCTTGCAGTACCATCGGCGCTGAGAGTCTTAGCTTCCGGGTTCGGAATGTGACCGGGCGTTTCCCTCTCGCTATGGCCGCCGAAACT